>JBNMFK010000256.1:0-5881 GCA_051269965.1 Algoriphagus sp.
GAGACATAGACAAATACTTGAACTAAATAAGACAGATCCACCCAGAGCCGTCATCTTGGCCAACTCCATCATTCACTTTTGGGGAGGTGAGCCTAAAGCCATAATGGCTAGAGAACAAGAGTCTTGGGAAGACTATTTTAATCCAGGTGGACTTCGGAATTTAGCTTATGGCTGGGATAGAATTGAAAATGTTTTATGGCGAGTTTATCATGGTGAATTAGATGGTTTTAAAGCTGAAAAAGTCTTAGTGATGATTGGCACCAATAACCTCCACTTAAATACCAACGAAGAAGTGATTGAGGGCCTTCGTCAGTTGTCCATCGCCATAAAAGAACGTCAGCCAAAGGCTCAATTTACATTGATGGGTTTATTGCCAAGGCGTGATTTAGAAAAACGTATTGTTGTCCTAAATATGGGTATAGACAAATTGGCCAAAGAACTAAATCTACCATATACGGACTTAGGAGAAGTCTTTCTTCAGAAAAGCGGTAAAATAGATGAAGGACTTTTTTCTGATGGTTTGCACCCAAATGCGGCAGGTTACCTAAAGCTAAGAACCGGTATACAAACAATTCTCACAGACTAAGATGAAACATATAGGATTAAAAAAGTAGTAGCCATTTTAGTTCTGGCTTGCTCATTTGCCAATGCACAGATACCTTCAAAAGCAGAATCTGTGGAAGTAAAAGGGAAGTAGCTCTATTATGAAATACATGGCGAAGGAGAGCCGCTGATTCTACTTCATGGCTATGGCCTTTCGGCCAAGTCTTGGCTTCCATACGTGGAAGACTACGAGAAAGACTATCAGGTTTATCTGATTGACCTAACTGGCCATGAGAAATCTGAAGCCTTTAAAACACCATTGGATATAAAATCTGTAGGTGAAGACTTAAATGCATTATTAGACTGTTTGAAACTAGATAGCCTTAGAGCAATTGGCTTTAGTTTTGGTGGCAACATTCTTTATCAATTAGCCCTGAATCACCCTTCAAGGCTAAAATCTATGATAACGATTGGGCAGTGGTCAGATGGACTATTAATGACTTTCCTGAATATTTAAAAGCCTTTAAATTTGAAAATATAGCTACCCTCTCATGGCTTAGAGCCTACCATTCTTCTGATGACCAAATCAAAGGCATACTTTCTGAGTTTAAAAACTATAGTGTATCTCTTTCCGATGAAGAGCTCAAAAGCATCGAAGCTCGGGTATTTATTATGCTTGGTGACGACGACATTGGGATTTCTCTGGAAGACGTAGCAAGAGTAAGAAGACATCTTCCTAATTCAGGTTTATGGATTCTACCTAAGGTGTCCCATGGTGCTCTTGAGGGAGAATCCAAGCCAGAATTTATAGAGAAATCTAGAGCCTTTCTTTCCAAGAGTTAATTCAAACTAAAGGCTAAGTATTGATCGCCTGAATTGCTTTTGAGCTTACCTCCTCCACAAGCAATCACAATGTATTCTTTGCCGTTTATGGCATAAACGCTTGGGGATGCATAAGCCGCAGCGGGTAGCTTATAAGACCATAATAACTCCCCAGTTTTCCTATCAAAAGCTCTCAGCACTTCATCCTTGGTGGCTGCTATAAAAAGTAAGCCTCCTGCTGTTACTGCGGGCCCACCATAATTATCGGTACCTGTAAGTGGAATGCCTTTTGCCGTAAGTTCTGGATATTCCCCCAATGGAATTTGCCATAAATGTTCCGCCGTATTCATATCAATGGCCGTCAGAGTACCCCATGGCGGAGTGCTCACTGGGTAACCATCGGAATCATACCAGCGGTTATAACCTGTATTTACATATTTAGAGGTGGACCTTGTTTCTTCGTTGTAAACTACCTCATAATTCCCTTTTAAAAACTCCAGAATAGCTCTTTTTTCATTCTCCTTAATATCTGTAAAAGCAGGCATCCTTCCCCTACCTTTCGCAAGGAGTTCACTAAAGGTTTCTTTCGTGTATTTGTCGCCAGCATTCACAATAGACGGGTACGTACCATCTTCATTTCCTTGTCTATTAACCCCATGACAAGACTGGCAATAACTTTCATAAAGCTTCTGTCCAGAGGAGCTTTTGCCTTTTTCAGGAGCTTTTTTGAGGGAGGTAAATACCGGGTTTTGTTTGGCTGGAATGTAAATTACACTGTTTTCGTCTACCGCTGCTCCGCCCCACTGAGCTCCGCCATCTGTTCCGGGATAAAAAACAGTTCTTTCTAAACCTAAGGGTATAAACGGACTTCCAGTTTTAGCTCTTCGTAGTTCTTCTATTATTTCTTTTCTATTACTTGCCAAAGGATTAATATCTCTTTCTGTAAAGGTTTGTCCAGTAAAAGGTTTTGGCAAAAGTGGGATCGGTTGGGTCTTTGAAGCTATTTCTCCCTCTACATCAGAAGCGGGGAAAGCTCGCTCTTCAATTGGAAAAATAGATTCCCCTGTTTCCCTATTAAATACAAACATAAAACCCTGCTTACTGAGTACAGAAACTACGTCTATGACTCTGCCTTGATGAGTAATAGAGTACAAGTTTGGCGGAGCGGGAATATCTCGATCCCAGATATCATGATGAACAGTTTGATAATGCCAAAGTCTCTTCCCCGTATGAATGTCTAGGGCCAAAAGACAGTTTGCAAAAAGATTGTCTCCCTTTCTATTTCCGCCATAAAAATCAAAAGCAGCAGAACCAGTAGGAGCAAAAAGAATACCTCTTTCATGATCAATCGCCATCCCCATCCAATTATTCGCCCCTCCTAGGTTTTTATAATTTTCTGCTTCCCAAGTATCATAGCCATATTCTCCCGGTTCTGGAATAGTCTTAAACTTCCAAAGTTCATTTCCTGTAATGGCGTCAAAAGCTCGTATATCTCCCAAAACAGCGGTAGCATTCTCCCCTACTCTACAACCGACCACTAAGGTATTTTTATAAACAGATACCGGTGTATTTAAAACGGCGTATTCATCTGAACCAGGTCTTTTTATTCCCTCTACTAGATAAATTTTACCATGCTCTCCAAAAGAACCCACGAGATTTCCATCTGCCGCGTTTAAGGCGTACAAAAAGGCTCCATAGCCAAAGAAAATACGACTCTCCTTTCCGTCTGTCCAGTAGCTGACACCACGGCTAGTCATGTTAAATGTTTCTTCCTCCAAGGTCGTTTTCCAAATCTCTTTCCCACTATCGGCATGTATAGCAAAAGCCTGCATATCCGCCGAAACACCATAGAGGATTCCATCAATAATTATCGGATTACACTGTATCTGAGTGCTATTTGTTGTAGTATCTGCACCCCCAGAACCATAGGACCAAGCCAGCTTTAGCTTTCCCACATTTTCCTTAGTAAGCCCACTGAGTTTAGAAAAATGATTTCTATCATCTCCACCATTATAAGAAGTCCAGTTCACAAAACCATCTAACGATTCACACTGTGTAAGTAGCAGTCCTAGGCTTATTAGCCAAGCACAATTAAGAGTTTTGTTCATTTGGGAGAGGCCTTTTTTTATAAATTTAACATCCTTGAACCATGTTACAAGACCATCTCCTTGAAAAGCTGTTCTAGTTTTACTTCTAAACTTATGGTGTAGCCCGGATGGACTTCAGAAGCTTGAATGATAGTACTACGTTTGGCGGTAAGCCATCTAAACCTAGAGGCTGTATCTTGTGAGGCTAAAAGACCTCCATCTTTATCTCCCTGGCAGATTTTATTAAAAGACACTAAATGCTTTTCTACCTCCTTAAGATCTATTTCGCCAAAAATAGCTTTTATTCTAGCCTCATTTAGATTGAATTTCACATCCAAAAATCGCTGTGATTTGCAGTAAAGCACTACGCCCAAATTCAGGCATTCTCCACGCTCTACTCGAGGCAGTAACCTGATCACTGCATACTCATACAAGTGCTTTTCTGACATGTTCTGCTTCATTTAAAAATGTATCTGCATGGGAGCGTCTTATCCCTAAAAAATCTAAATAAAGCTTCTTGCTAATTTCCAAATCATTAGAAAGCCAGTCTTCAGGAATATTATCTACCAGTTCGGCTATAAAACTTGGCTGTATTTTATCCATCATGAAATCATGCACAGCAGTAATTTCACTCGCCTGATCAAGCAAAACATGGTCTTTTATTTGCACAAAAGGTTTTAAAGCTTGGGCCTCCCAGCTCTCTGGATTATGGTGGAAATACAGCGATGCTCCATGATCTATCAGCCAAAGTTCTTTATTCCAAAACAGCATGTTAGTATTTCTGGCTGTCCTATCAATATTCATTAAAAAGGCATCTAGCCAAATTATTTTAGCGGCAATTTCAGGATCAATCTTATTGACGACCGCATCAAAAGTAATTGAGCCAGATAAATAATGAACCCCTAAATTTAATCCTGTGCTAAATTTAAATAGATCTTGAATCTCCTCATCTGGTTCTGTTCTACCAAAACCTTCGGCCAATTCAGCAAAAACCAGCTCTGGGACCAAGAGGCCCACTTTTCTGGCTATTTCAGCACCTATTAAATCGGCTATTAGAGCTTTAGTCCCTTGACCAGCCCCTCTAAATTTTAACACATACTTAAACCCATCATCGGCCTCGATGATTCCAGGCAAGGAGCCCCCCTCTCTTAGCGGCGTAATGTATCTATCTACGTTTACCGTCCTTATTTCTAGCATGTTAAGGTATTGAATTCATTAGTGTCCTCCAATATTGGTTTACTTGTTTTCAAAAAGGCTGACGTAAGCACTAAACATGTAATTTTTATTTCTTTGCTTTCTTGAAAGTTCATTTAAAATCTTTAAACGTTTTAAGTCTTCAATTAACTTATAAACTGATGGCAAGGATAATCCTGTCAATTCCTTTACTTTTTGAGCATTAAGTCTTGGATGTTCAAAAAGATAGTTTACTACAATTTGAGCATTCCTGCTTCGACTACCTAAACTTTGTACCTTAACTTCCACCTCCTTTTGAAGCTTAAGAATTTTGTCAAATGTTTCAATACTATTTTTTGCTGTTTCTATAATTCCTACCAAGAAAAACTTAAACCATTGAATTATATCATCGTTTTCTCTAACTCTAGTAAGGTTATCATAGTACAAAAGCCTGTTTCTTTCAAAAAAATCAGATAAATATAACATAGGATTTTTCAATATTCCCTTTTCTACCAAGTATAAAGGAATCAATAATCTACCGACTCGGCCATTCCCGTCTAAAAACGGATGTATAGTTTCGAATTGATAATGTACCAATGCCGTTTTTAAAAGAATCGGAAAATAGCTTTCTTCATTGTGGGCAAAGTTCTCTAAGTCACCCATTAATTCTTGTACGCTAGTATGCACGGGTGGAATAAACTTAGCGTCCTTAATATTTGCTCCGCCAATCCAATTTTGACTTGTTCTAAACTCTCCCGGAAGTTTATGTTTGCCTCTTACACCATCCAACAAAATTTTATGCGCATCTCTTATTAGTCTTGAAGAAAATGGCAAGTCTTTTAGTCTCATGATGGCTGAATTAAGTGCTAAAATATAATTCTGTACTTCGTCCCAGTCATCCCTTTTCTCCAAATCTAGGTCTTCTTTATCCATTAAGGCATCCTCAATATTTGTTTTCGTACCTTCTATTTTACTAGACTGAGTTGCCTCCTTTAAAATGTGCATACTAATAAATAAGTCAATATTAGGAATGTACTCGGAGTACATGTCTAAACGACCGAGTTGTCTATCGGCCTGACTCAAAAGGTTTATTAGCTCCATATCTTCTACCAGCCATTTTCTATTTATGGTTTCTGGTTGAAAACTCTTATACGTTCCTTGATTAATGTATTTGCCAGATCTAAAGCTTCTCATTTTAATAGATTTTCTTTCACAAAGGTAACCCTTATTTAAGAAATTTAACAAAACCTTAATTA
>JBNMFK010000257.1:0-5862 GCA_051269965.1 Algoriphagus sp.
GAGGAAGCCACTGTTTGTCAATCCGAGTTTGTGGCCTGTGTTGAGGGCGTGGGCGTGTTAACGTAAAGAGGATGAAGCTCTAACCCTTTTTTGTACAAAGTGTGTTAGTTGAAAACACCATAGATTCGGCCCTTATGAGACGCAGATAGAGCGAAATTTTCCTTCTTGCTGTCATCAAGCACGATCAGCTGAAACCTCCTATTATTGGAAGTATTTCATTAGATTGTAACTATGTTGCCAGCTCTTGCTTCAATCTTGCGAGTATCGGACCATTTATTTAACCCTATATAAGAATGACTGAAAAAGATAACACCTATGACGCAATCGTCATAGGTTCTGGGATTTCGGGTGGTTGGGCTGCCAAGGAATTATGCGAGAAAGGACTCAAAACGCTGGTATTAGAACGAGGTAGAAACGTGGAACATTTGAAAGATTACCCCACTGCCACCAAAGCCCCATGGGACTTTAAATACAGAGGCGGTATGAGTAAGGCCTTTGTAGATGACAATCCGTTGATTACAAAAGCTGCAGGTTTTGGGGCAGATACGGCTCATTTTTTCATTGAGGATGCAGACCATCCTTACGTGCAAGAAAAACCCTTTGATTGGATTAGAGGTTATCAGGTAGGAGGGAAGTCTTTAACCTGGGGACGAGCCTGCCAGCGATGGAGTGATAATGAATTTAAAGCACCATATAAATTTGGGTATGGTATAAAATGGCCGATTGGCTATGAAGATATAGCTCCGTGGTATTCGCATGTAGAAAAATTTGTAGGCGTTTGTGGGCATAAGGATGGTATAGAAGCGATGCCAGATGGAGAATTTTTACCTCCTTTTGATTTTAATTGTGTAGAGCAGCATGTTAGCGATAAGTTAAAGGAACATTATTCAGATAGGCATTTAGTTCAAGGTCGCTGGGCACAGCTTACCGAACCACAAGATATACATATAGAGCAAGGACGCGGGAAGTGCCAAGCTCGTAATTTATGCATGCGAGGATGCCCCTATGGCGGATACTTTAGTTCAGTTTCTTCCACATTGCCTTGGGCAGATAATACTGGAAACTTGACGATTCGCCCCTTTTCTGTGGTGCATTCACTCATCTATGACGAAGCCACAGGAAAAGCATCTGGTGTAAAGGTGATAGATGCAGAAACCAAAGAGGAAATGATTTTCAATGCTCGAATCATTTTTGTGAATGCCTCAGCTTTGAATACTAATTTGATATTATTGAATTCCACCTCAAAACGTTTTCCAAACGGTCTTGGGAACGATAATGGCTTATTGGGCAAATTCATTTGCTTTCATATATATAGGGGGCATTCGGGCGGGAAAATGAAAGGTTTTGAGGATAAATATTACTTTGGAAGAAACCCGTCAGAACCTATTTTGGCCAATTTTAGAAATATTAAGGAGAACGACATGGATTTTGTGGGAGGCTATACCACGTTCTCAGGAGCCTATCGACTAAAAAACGACGGTTTGAAGCATAGCGAAGTGCAGTTTGGTGCGGACTATAAAGAGGCTTTATCTGAGCCAGGCGATTGGCGTGTGTACATGTATATGCAGGGAGAAACTATCCCGAAAGAATCTAACCGAGTCTATTTAAGCAATGACCAGAAAGACCAATGGGGGATTCCACTACTTGTCACAGATGTTGACTATGATGAAAATGACAATAAAATGGTGGCAGATTTTCTAATACAAAGCAAAGAAATGCTAGAAAAGGTAGGCTGTACAGAAGTGCATGTTGAAGATAATAAACAGCCTCCAGGACTTGATATTCATGAAATGGGCGGCGTAAGAATGGGGAAAAGTATTGAAGATTCATTATTAAACGAATGGAATCAAATGCATTTATGCAAAAACGTTTTCGTGACAGACGGAGCCTGTATGACCAGTACAGGAAATCAAAGTCCATCCATTCTTTACATGGCACTTACAGCTAGAGCTGCTTCATTTGCAGCAGAAGAATTTAAAAAAGGGATTTTGTAAAGAACAGAAAACAAAAAGTATTGGAATTATAGGCTCTTACGTCATTTTTACCCTTCATCTAGAGTCATTAAAAACGGTTACTGATACAAAAACACGACCAACTAGTGTATATCAAACCTATACAAGGCTTTTTGGCAACTAGTCCTTTCTCTTCTTTAAGAAGCTAGAAAAATTTAAAAATAGAGCAATAAAAGAATAGAATTAGAATTCTTTAAATCTAAAATAGCTTTGTTCGGAATACCGCTAAGTCTGCTCTTGTGAGCTTCGGCTTGGGCAAATAAATGGATGTAATTGGAACACTTCGTTTTGTGCGACATTTGATGAACATAGCAGCTGTCTAGGAACAAGAGGATGTTTGGTTATTTTTTTGGTTTCTTTTAAGAGTTTTACCCTCATTCCATCGTTATACTTCTCTTGGGTTATTGTATTATACCGAATCTCTTTAAACACTCTATCACCATTAGAGTCTATCACTGAGCCTTGCATGAAAACCAAAAAAAGGCTTTTGTAGTCTTCAGGAAAAGTATCATTAGTTTTTACTGTGATTTTGTAAACGCCAGATCCAAGAACTGTGACACTATCTTTAAATTCTTTTGCAGACCCAAAGGAGTTTATTTTTACACTACTTCCTAGACCAGTTGAGATGCGAATAATTATTCATGGTCAACAGGGTCAGAAACTGTTTCATGCTCTGGTCTTAACCAGTCGACCTGTTTATCAAAAGGATGTACAAGGTCCTAGTAGCTAAAAACACCTTAGGTTTCTAAGGTATTTTTTAATGGCTATATTATATAGACTGAAGATAATGCTGAGGTATGCGAACAGATTATTGGATTTATACTATCATAATCCTCAAGCCCTTGCTTTGAAGAAACTTTGTCTGCTCTCTATCTTATTCTCTGCTGTAATAAAAAAAGTGGAACACATAGGACTCCACTTTTAGTTACTTAATTTTGAAACCAATGTCTTCATATTCACTTCTAGTATCAAGCTGTAATTGGTCGTAACTGTTAAAACCTACATATTTAAACACTTCTTTTTCATCTGCATTAATGAAATTCTAAATTATATCAACGTTAACACGTCCCTTGTGTACTTCCTTAAACTGCTCGGTATTTATGGTAAGAAACTCTTTGCCATCATCGACATACAAGTCAGCTTCCCAAAGACTGGGTTTGTTCCAATGGGTATAGTCGTTAGATTTGACCGGGGTGTTATCTGTTAGAAAGGACACCTTTACCGAGTCCTTGTTAACGAAGGGTAACATAGGTCTAACTGATTGATTGTTGATACTCGAGCTACTAAATGTCATCTTGAATAAACCGATCCTTATTTTTTGACCTGGCAAGACGTCTTTTATTTCTATCGTTAAAAGCTGATGCTGTGTTCCTGGCAAGACTGGGTCTGGATTCTGAGTTATTGTTAGGCTTGGCTCAGCAACAATTGTGCTGTCAACTGCTTCAGTTTCCGGTTCAGTCTCTGGTGGTGTTACTACCACTATCGGTTCTACTTCTTTAATAATAATAATAGGTGGAGAGGTTTCCTATTCGCAAGCGAGGGTGAAGTGAACAAGGACTATTGATGTAATAATTTTTGTAAATCTCATGTTTTTCCCAAAAGCCGAGTCTCACCTTGTGGACTCTGCGACGTTAACGTATTAAAAATAACTCGCTCTTTCGCCTCAAAGTCCTCATAATTTTCAACTAAGCTAGAGTTAGAAAAGAACCTACCCTGAAATAATGTAGAGGGTATAAGGTTATTCCCTGCTTGTTTTTTTAAAGAAAACCAAACAGAAAAGTCTTAAAACAGAGAAAAGAATCATGCCCGAGAGAAGGGCTTTGCTATATGAGCCGCCACCAAACTTAAAAATGACTTGTGCTAATACAAAAAGCGGAAGTGATGTAAAAGTTATCAAAGCAATTCTGGCCCATTTTTACCGAGATTAATTTCTAAGAAATAGGCAATTCTAAAACAAAGGCCAATCTTAACAAAAATGGTGATGAGGGCATTCGGAAAATTATTGATCATGCCATATTTAAAAACGAAAACGCTTAATTTTTCTGTCAAGTTAAGGTGCTTGATTAAATAAGCGTCTATTAGTCCTAAGAGTAGTAAAGCAGGCAGGAATTTAAGTTTTGACGTTTTCTATAGTGTTACATCTATTCAGCTCGAATAGATCTAGGAGAGCGTGGATTTTAAATAATTATTTTGAGAATTAGGGGTCCCTTAAATCTTAAAATGGAGGAAGACCTTGTGGTAGCTTCTCTTTCTAGGCCCGTTTGATAGGGGTGTGTTTGCTAGCCACATGGGGCACCCAGGTCAGGTCCCTTAAAGTGCCTAAATTGTGGACTCTCGGCATTGTTTATAATGAAATAATCTAACATGTCTTATGTCATCGAACAGTATACGAGGCCTTAATTTTCATAGCATTAATATCTTCCAAATAATCATTCTTGTCTAAGCTCTTCAGCATAAGAAAAGTCGTTTATAAGACAAAGGCGTCGTCAAGTTTCTTCCGCCCAAAAGAAAAGCATAATCCCTTTCCATCCTCAATGGAGAAGCGGGCTTTCGGTAGTATTTTTGTATAAATTATTCGTACACTCAATGAAGACTCATTTTTTACAAGTCAAAAACGTTATTCAAGAAACAAGTGATGCCATCACTATGGAGTTTTGGCACCCGCTTGCAGAGCAAATCAAATATAAAGCAGGCCAATTTCTGACCTTAATAGTACCAGCGGATGAAGGAAAAAAAGTCAGGAGGAGTTATTCTATGTCTTCGTCGCCACATGCAGATACGGCTGTGGCGGTTACTGTTAAGAGGGTAGAAGGCGGCTTGGTCTCTAATTATCTATGTGATAACATAAAAACAGGTGATTTTATAGAGGTCGTAGAGCCTATGGGTCGTTTTGTGATAGATCCCGAGGTAGAGAACGAAAGACACATTGTGCTGATTGGAGCGGGGAGTGGTATTACACCCCTTATGTCAATGCTAAAGACTACGCTTAAAATGGAGCCTAAATCTAAGGTGACTTTAGTTTATGGAAACAGAACAGTAGATAAGATCATATTCAGAAAGGCACTTATGATTCTTGAGGCACAGTACCCCGATAGATTACAAGTGGCCAAATTACTCACCCAGCCAGACGAAACCTGGGCAGGTGAAAGAGGCAGAATTACAAAGGCCAACATCGTGATGATTCTGAAAGAACGCGATGTTCACTTTAAGAGTGAGGAGTTTTATTTATGTGGGCCTTCAGAGATGATGGATGATGTGGTTTCTGCGTTAGGTATGTTTGATGTTCCGGAGGAAAGAATACTTAGGGAGAGCTTTAATGCACCTATGATGGGAGAAAATGAGCCCGAAGCAGAAGACGAAGGCTTAAAAAAGCAAGAAGTCACTGTTAATTATGATGGCGATACGTTCACTTTTAATGTGGAGCCACATCAATCGATACTTGAAGCGGCTCTGGAGCAGGATATTGATTTACCTTATTCTTGTCAGGCAGGAATGTGTACGGCATGCTTAGGAAAGTGTATCACCGGTAAGGTAATGATGGATGAAGAAGATGGCTTAACAGAAGTAGAAATAAAGGATGGTTTCGTATTAACCTGCGTAGGTCACCCGACAACAGAGGGTGTAACCATTGAAATAGAATAAAAAATAGCCTTGGTATACATTTACCAAGGCCATCGTTTTATTGAACAATTAAAGCCTCAAACCCAAACTAAATACATTTGCATTAATCGGGTTATTGTCGTTAAACATTGGAAGACCATCATATCTCGCGAACAATCTTACGTCCCCTCGGCCCAATTCTGCCACTAAACCATAGTTGAACTTGCGGAGGTTATAGTCACCCTTTTCT
>JBNMFK010000258.1:0-5858 GCA_051269965.1 Algoriphagus sp.
GATAGCTATCGGAACGTCGGTTCACGGAATCTCTAGCTTGAAGCCTGCCACCATTAGGTAGTGATAAAATTGCTCAAGCTACGGTACCTAGAGTGCTCTATTTCACCAATTATTTTTAGTTGAGGGTATCAATGACCGTTCTTTTTCGGAGTAAAACCTTATCTCTTCTAGTCATTAAACCGGGTTTATTTTATTTCTTAATACGGCAAAAATGTAATCTATCTTCAAAAGCATCTGAAATAAATCTGTTAAAATATGGTACTTATCGGCATACAAACGACCAAAAGCTTTCTTCAAGATTTATCACATTTAAAAGATGACTGGTCGTCAACACTAGCCTGAGTAATGACAAAATTGAAGACTTCTATTTGATCTTTCACGATTTTGCGGAGCTCGAAACAATAGAATCATTGGATACGTCTAGTTCCGTCGAAGATTTACTTATCGTAGCCATATTTTTGAACCCTTTCTTACTATGTATTCGCTTGTTTTTACGGGTTTGAATTGGAGTGGAAGCAACAAAAGAAATATCGCTAGATTTACCCAAAAAGTAAGCCTTTAAAAATAAAGTTAGGGCAATACGTTTGACAGCATTAATTCAATAAAACGATTGTAAGAATCAGTACTTGGAATTTACTTTTAAATGCTGTTGAGCATAGGAAATATATAAATGCTTGAAACATCTAATACCGCTTGTATGAAATAAAATTATAATGGTGAGAATCTCCTCATTGACATAGAAATTGTTCTGTTTCGCCTCTTTTTTTCGGAAGAAACTAGTTTTTGTCAAAAGTGGGCTCAAAAACAAGACAAAAGTCATCAATTGAACAGAATGTTTTGGTAATTTTAGAAGTAGGAATTATAAGAATAAGGTGTTTACTTTTGTGATATTCAGTATATCGATAGGCTAGCTACGCTTCTTATTTCCCCTAAAAATTTAGACTTTTATTACATCGAACTTAGATTATTAGACAAAAAGTTTTATTTAGATAGAATTAAAGAAGGACCTCTATCTACCGTTCCAAAAGGTACAAATTGTGCATCAAAAGTAGTTGTTCCAAAAGCTTATGTGGGTGCTAGATTGAGGAGTAAGATTCCCTTACCGTGAATTGAAACACCAGCCTAACTATAACAGGCAAAAATTTAGACGTTAAACTTAAAATAATGGTGGTTCAAACACATTTTTTAGATGCCTTATATAGCAGAAATATTGGAACAACTTGCGGTCCTTAAATCCTACATAGGTGGGAAATACCTGTCATGCGGCAACATTTGCTTCTTGTTCGCTAATTAGGCATTTATTCTGGTTTTGACACTTTCGTTGGTTTATGCCTAACTTCTTATTCTTATTGATGTTGTTTGCATAATTTTCGCAATTGCATTTAAATATTAGTTCCTGCACTATACCCTAATCAAATGAAAAGAATAATTATACTACTTGTTACCTGTTCTTTAATACTGGCCTGTGACTCTAAAAAAGAACCAATTAAGAAACCCAATATCTTATTTGCGATAGCTGATGATGCTTCATGGAAACATTTTAGTGCCTATGGCTGTAATTGGGTAAAAACAGCGGCCTTTGATAAAGTTGCCAAAAATGGGGTTCTTTTTAATAATGCCTACACGCCAAATGCTAAATGTGCTCCATCTAGAGCTGTTATTCTGACAGGTAGAAACAGCTGGCAGCTAGAAGAAGCAGCAAATCATTCACCCTATTTTCCAGCTAAATTTAAAACGTATCCAGAGGCTTTAAAAGAAAATGGATACTTCGTAGGCAGTGTTGCAAAAGGCTGGGCCCCCGGAGATCCAGGTAAAATTAATGGTAAGAAAAGAGAATTGACAGGTACAAAGTTTGATAAGTATAAAACCAAGAAACTTACAAAAGGTATTTCTGATAATGACTATGCTAAAAACTTTGAGGACTTTTTAGCAGCTAGAGACAAAGGCCAACCTTTTTGCTTTTGGTTTGGTAGCCAAGAGCCGCATCGTAGCTATGAGTTTGAGTCCGGAATTAAATTGGGCGGAAAGTCACTTACAGATATTGAAGAGGTACCGTCGTTTTGGCCAGATGTGGATAGCATAAGGGCAGATATGTTAGACTACGCTATGGAGGTGGAGTATTTTGATAGCCACCTACAGCGTATGCTTGAAAAATTGGAAGAAGTAGGGGAGCTTGATAACACTATAGTGGTAGTTACGGCAGATAATGGCATGCCTTTTCCTCGTATTAAGGGTCAAGTCTATGAATATTCTAATCATTTGCCTTTGGCCATTATGTGGCCTAATGGTATAAAGAAGCCTGGAAGAGTTGTCGATGACATCGTAAGTTTTGCAGATTTTACACCTACATTTTTAGATTTGGCAGGCTTAAGTAACGTAGAAACTGGCATGCAAAAAGTTACGGGAGAAAGCCTTTTGAATATATTAAACTCTGAGTTAGACGGGCAAGTAGATCAAATGAGGAACTATCAACTCGTGGGTAAAGAAAGACATGATGTGGGTAGGCCAAATGATGAGGGTTATCCTGTAAGAGGAATCTTAAAAGGAGATTATTTATATCTACATAATTATAAAACAGATAGATGGCCCATAGGGAACCCAGAAACAGGCTATTTGAATACGGATGGAAGCCCTACAAAAAGCTATATCTTGGACACAAGAAGACAGCAAGGAGATTTGAAATATTGGCAATGGAATTTTGGTAAAAGAGTAGATGAGGAGCTTTATAATATCAAGAAAGATCCTTACTGCATGGCGAATTTGGTAGAGGACGCTCCGCTTTCTTCCATGAAAGCTGATATGAGAAAGCTAATGATAGCCAAGTTAACGGAGCAAGGAGACCCTAGAATTCTGGGTAATGGTGATATTTTTGACCAGTACGAATATGCTGGAGCTGTAAAAGATTATTACAACAGATTTATGAAAGGGGAAAACGTTAGTGCGGGATGGGTAAACCCTTCCGATTTTGAAACAGATTTTTGACAATACTTTAATGGTTTTTAGACTGAATTAATGCTGTCATGCATACCTTGTTTTCGTAAAGTTTAGCTGTCTACTGAGCGTCTGAAGATAACAACCATTTTGATAAAATTATTCCTTTAGAATAAGAAATTAAACCCTAAAAATAAAAACATGATAGCTTCAAAATATGAAGGGAATAAAACTTTCAGCCTTGTAGATGAACCTGTCACTTCTCCAGAGGAAGGATATGTTCAAATAAAGGTATCCTATTGTGGCATATGTGGTACAGATGTACATATCTATCACGGAATGATGGATAATAGAGTGGCAATTCCGCAGACTATTGGACATGAAATGTCTGGAGTGATTTCTGCAGTTGGTATTGGGCTTACGAGCATCCATGTAGGAGATAAGGTAGTGGTCCGTCCTTTAGATGGTAGAGGAGAACTTCCTTCAGATAAAGGAATAAGCCATATCTGTAAGAATTTAAAATTTATTGGTATTGACAGCCCGGGTGCTATGCAGCAATATTGGAATGTTCCCGCTTTTACAATTCATAAACTTCAGCCAAATACTAGTTTAAAACTGGCTGCATTAATAGAGCCTTTGGGCGTTGCATGTCATGATGTAAGACTATCCGAACTTAAAGAAGGAGAGACCGCTGTGGTACTTGGAGGAGGACCAATAGGTATGTTGGTGGCATTTGTGGCTAAGAGCTACGGTGCACAAGTGATTATTTCAGAAGTAAACCCCGTTAGAATAGCTATGGCTAAGAGTTGGGGTTTTGATATAATTTCTCCTAATGATACTGATCTAGTATCCTATGTAGAAGAAAAAACAGAAGGAAGACTGGCAGAGGTAGTTTTTGAAGTAGCTGGAGTACAGCCTACTTTAGATATAATGACCGAAGTGGCTGGTATAAGGGGTAGAATCGTCATGGTTGCCATTCATGGAGAACCTAAGCCTGTTAACCTCTTTAAATTCTTTTGGAAAGAATTGAAATTAATAGGTGCCCGAGTTTACGAGCCAGAAGATTATGAAAAAGCAATAGACCTGGTCACTCAAAATGAATTACCTTTTGAAGACTTGATTACTGACATAAAGCCACTCAGTAAAATTCAATCAGCATTTGAGCAAATAGATCATAATCCAAGTGGCATGAAAGTGCTTCTTGATTGTCAGCAATAGTAAGAATCAAAAATTGTGACATTAAAAGAGGTAACATTGCACAGCCAGAAGGCGGAGCAGGATCTGCATGCTTCTGAAAAGTTGAAAGAGGGATGTCGCTCATAAAAAAAATAAAAAAAATGAGTGTTTTGGACAAATTTAGATTAGATGGCAAAGTAGCCCTTGTTACTGGCTGCAAAAGAGGAATTGGTAAAGCTATGGCCATAGGTCTAGCGGAGGCAGGAGCAGATATCATAGGGGTAAGTGCTACGTTAGAAGGTGAAGGAAGCGAAGTAGAAAAGGCGGTAAAAGATACTGGTCGTTCTTTCAATGCTTACGCTTGCGATTTTTCTGATAGAAAAGCCCTTTATGCTTTTATAAAAGAGGTGAAATCTGATTTCCCAATCATAGATATTTTGATAAATAATGCAGGAACTATCCTTAGAACTCCAGCTGCTGAACACCCTGATGAAATGTGGGATAAAGTGGTGGAAGTTAATCAAAATGCCCAATTCATTTTAACGAGAGAGTTGGGAAAAGAAATGGTAGGGAGAGGTCATGGGAAGGTAGTCTTCACAGCTTCTTTACTCACTTTTCAAGGTGGTATAACTGTTCCAGGTTATGCAGCATCAAAAGGTGCAATTGGCCAACTTACTATGGCGTTTGCCAATGAGTGGGCAAGTAGAGGAGTAAACGTAAATGCGATTGCCCCAGGTTACATTAGTACAGACAATACAGAAGCACTTCGGAACGACCCTGTGAGGTCTTCTTCTATATTAAGCAGAATACCAGCAGGAAGATGGGGGCAGCCAGAAGATTTTGCTGGACCTACCGTTTTTCTTTGCTCCGATGCAGCGGCTTACATGCATGGAACTATTATGCTTGTAGACGGTGGTTGGATGGGAAGGTAGTTATTTATAAAATGGCAGCACCAGTAGTTAATATAATACAACATAGTAGCGGGTTTGAGGCTAAATAGGACAACACATTGCATTAAATTAGGCTTGGGAATGGAGTTTCACCTTTAGGTAGTCAAAACCAACTTTTCTGCTAAACCCTCCAAGTTTTTCTACATTATCTTTATGTCCTAGAATTTCTATACGGCCTACTTTTTCGGACAGAACTTGGATGAACACTTTCATGACTTTTCTGGCATGAATCGCCCCTAAGCATTTATGATGACCAATCCCAAATCCTACATGAGGGTTTATCCTGCGGTCAATCACAACTTCATTGGCATTTTTAAAAACACTTTCGTCCCTATTCGCAGATGACCAACATAGGGAGACTCGGGAGTCGGCTTTAATGGGCTCGTTGCCTACTGAAGTATTTTCTGTCGCAACACGTCCCATTTGCGTCAATGGTGAAAAATATCTAATGAATTCTTCTACTGTTTTCCCTATTACTTTAGGCTCTTTTCGGAGGCGATCTAGAGATTCAGGATAGTCTGCAAAGTAGGCGATACTATTAGTAAGAGCGTTTATGACGGTATCTCTACCACCTGCAAAAGTTAAGACCATCACACCTTTTGCCTCTTCTTTATTTAGTTTTCGACCTTCGAAGTCTGAGTTTAATAAGACAGAATAAAAATCATCTCCTGGGTTTTTAGCTGCCTTGTCAAGCTCATTGTCAATATAGTCGTAGAGAATATTAGCCTTATCTGCATCTAAGGCATCTCCCTCGCTTCTGAAAACGTGAGTTCCCCAAGAAATCCAAGTTTCGGCCTCTTC
>JBNMFK010000259.1:0-5844 GCA_051269965.1 Algoriphagus sp.
CTGCTAGAATTACGGTGATAGGATAGGAGATGACTACACTGTCTACATCATCATCAAATAGATCAATGATATCTTCAATATCTTGATAACCATCTTCATCATCTATGATTATTGTGGTACCGTTTACCGTAACTGTTACCGGTAATTCAACACTTAAACAGTTGGCACTATCTATAATGTTATCTGCAGAACCATCATTGGTTGTAGTCTTACTCATAAGAAGTGCTACCCTTGAGTTTGCAGTAATGGTCGCAGCTGTACGATCATCATTTAGACCATCATCCGTACTACAGGAAGTGATGCTGATTAATAATCCTACTAAAAGGAATAAAGTGATTTTTAAAGTTTTCATGTTTTGTTTTTTTAATTGTTTACTATGTTTTTTTTTATAGGGGCTATTAAAACACTGCCTCTATAATTAAAACAACTCAAAGACTGAAAGTCCCAAGAATTTTTTATTTTTTTTTAAATAGCTATAAATCCCCCAGTGTTACCAAATTCAAAGTGGAGCACTCTTTATAGATGTCGTAATAATTTAAGTATTGTATTTGTTTCCGTTTCCCCTTTCTATAGGAGATAACAGATTATATAGAACTTGATTTAGTGTAAAAAGCCTTCTACCTATAAGCGCTAGACTTATGAGAAACAAAAAAGCCAACCAGGTGGTTGACTTTTTATAAAACGTTTTATAAATCATAGAGAACTCACGAACGCATGTTCTAACAGTCGCTCCTAAAACTTAAACTGTCCTCACCTAATTGCAAATCAAAATTAGCCTCGCCTGGTTCTTGTTCTATTTCTACTAAGTTCCAAATATTATTAAAATCGGGTAATCCATTTACGCTAATTGTTAGCGTAATGTTGTTTCCTGTACCTGAAGAGGTCCAAGTCCCATTCCATGTAGTTGCACCCTGAACTACAGTGATGGTTCCATCAGTATTGAAAGTGAACAGGTAACCGTTGTAGTTATCTGTAATGTCGTTATCGTTTCTTTCTAAATCACTCACTTCCCAGTCGGTACAAGTGGCAAAGATGTTGTCCAAGTCATTAGTTGTGCAAAAGTCACAATCATCATCATCATAGTCGTAATCATCGTCTTCGTCACAAGTATCCTCAGCTGCTTCAATAGTATTTTCTAGCTCTTGAATAGTGGATACGTTTTGTGTAGTTCCATCAGCAAGTAGAAGTACAATCGGGAAGTTGATAGTTACCGCTGTAAATTGATCTAAGTCATCTATAAAATCATACATGTCACTATCGTTATTAATGGTAATCGTATTAATGACATCATTATTTATATTGAAAACTGATGCAGTGATGGGGTATTGAAAATCTATACATTCAATATCATCATCAAATTCATTTTCTCCGGCACAAGTTGAAGCGAGTGCTGCTAATTCTGTGTCAGAGTTTACGGTGACTGTAGAATAATCTTCCAGAACAACTACTATAGGGTAGGAAAGAACTATTGAATCTATGTCGTCATTAAAGGAGTCTATAATGTCCTCAATCTCTTGATAGCCGTCTTCGTTATTTATGATCAGAGTGGTCCCGTTTACAGTAATAGTCACGGGCAATTCAACACTTAAACAGTTGGCACTGTCTATAATATTATCTGAAGAGCCATCATTTGATGCCGTTTTCATCATGAGAACCGCTACTGCTGAATTGGCAGTAAGGGCTTCTTCTGTGGGAGGATCAATAGATAAATCATTTTCTGAACGACAAGAAGTGAAAATTATAAGCAATCCTAATAAGAGGAACAGTAAAGGTTTAAAAGTTTTCATGTTTCAGTTTTTATTTTGTGATCCTATTTTCTAATAAGTATAGCTAGTTTACATTGTAAAATAGGTTTCTTATTATTAAAACAACTCCAAGATTGTTTCTCCCATAAATCTATGTTTTTTATTTACCTTTCTCGACTTAAACCAAGAAAAACTGTTAATTGTCCAAGTCCTTACATAAAAATATTTGCGATAAATTATACTTTTCAAAACTATATGAAAAGTACGCACAAAGTTTGAGTAATATTTTACTTTATAAATATGGATCTTTGTTAAACCCTTCAGATAAAGTGCAAGAGGCGTTTATAAAGCTTTGGGAAAATTGTTCTAAAATAGCCCCAGAAGCAGCAAAGTCGTATCTCTATACCACTTCTACAAATATGATGTTAAATGAAGTAAAACATCAAAAAGTAGTGCTAGAATATCAAAAGGTAAAACCTAAGGACTATACCAACGAAACGCCTGAATTTATTTTGCGTAAAAAAGAATTTTTAGTAAAGCTCGAAGGTGCTTTATCTGATTTGAAAGAAGAGGAAAGAGTTGCTTTTTTACTCAGTAAGGTAGATGGTAAGACACATAACGAAATAGCAGAAATGTTAGGCGTTACCAAAAAGGTGGTGGAACACCGAATATATAGTGCACTAAAAAAGTTAAAAAGCCAAATAGAAGAATTGAATCAAAAATAATTACGGGATATTCCTCAATTGAATTGTTTTATATATAGAGCCTCATCTAATGGAAAAAGAATATTTACTTAAAAAATGGATGAACAATGATTTGTCTGAGTCAGAAGCTAAGGCTTTTAAAGCTATGGAAGGTTCTGATTTATATGAAGAAATAATTGAGGAAGCACAACGATTCAAAGTAGGTGCTCAGGAAAAAGTTGCTGACTTTGAATTGCTCAAAAGCAAATTAAAGGATAAAGAGAAAAAACCTGTCCGATGGATGAACGTGGCTGCAAAAATAGCAGCTGTTTTTATACTTGGTATTGGAATTTTTACCTATTTAGATGAAGATCAAATCAATACGTTCGCAACTATTTCTGGACAAAAGCAATCAATTACTCTTCCAGATAACTCTATAGTCACCTTAAATGAAAGCTCTGAGCTTTTTTATAAAGCCTCACAATGGGAGGATAAAAGAATATTGAACCTTAAAGGGGAAGCCTATTTTGATGTAGAAAAAGGAAAACGTTTTGATGTCATTACCAATCAAGGAACCATAAGTGTTTTAGGCACCGAATTTAATGTGTTGTCTAGAGAAGGTGTTTTTAAAGTTTCTTGTTATGAAGGCTTGGTGCAAGTAGCTTATAACAGTAGTCTAGTTCAAGTACCAGCAGGTACAGAATTCACCATAGGATCTGGCAACCTTTTGAAAAGTGATGTGTTGCTATCACAACCCACTTGGTTGAATAACATGAGTGTTTTTGAAAATGTGGCATTTAAAAATGTGATGCTAGAATTAGAAAATCAATACCAAGTGAAAATTCAGTTTCCAAAGGACACGAATAGGATTTTTACAGGAGCTTTTGAACATGACGACTTGGAAAATGCATTAAGATCCATAACGCAACCACTTGATATGACTTATATCATCTTGAATGATAAGGAGATAACGATCAGGAATGAACAAAACTAGGTTTTATATAGCTCTGATTACTATACTCTTAGCTTTTCAAATCTCATTTGGACAAAGTCAAAGGCAAAAGGTGCCTATCCTAGAGGTGTTAAGTGAGATTGCCGCAATTCATTCGGTAGTTTTTAATTATGAGAGCAGTATTCTCAAAGATGTAAAAGTGTTCCCTTTACCCAATAAAGAGTCAAGCCTTTCTTTTAAGATTGAAAATCTCTCCAAGCAAACAAACTTGGTTTTTAATAAAGTTAGTATTGCGGTGATAACCATATCTCAACCCATCAAATTTTGCGCTTTTATCTATGATGCTCCATTACAGCAACCGCTTTCAGGAGCCACAATTTCTGGAAATAAAGATGATGCGGTCAGTGATGCGAATGGTTATTTTGAGATGGAACTATCCTCTTTGGAAGAAGTAGTAAGTATTAGACACATAGGTTTTAAAACAATCACACTTCAAGTGAGTAAGTTGGATGTATTAGAATGTTCTATCATTTCTATGTCCGTTGAGCAGGAATATATAAATACCGTGTTGCTCGAGGCATATCTTGTTAGAGGTATTGATAAAAACCAAGACTGGACCACTTCTATAAACTATGATAAGTTTAGTCTGTTACCAGGTTTAATAGAGGCTGACGTGTTGCAAACCGTTCAAGCATTGCCGAGTATAAAGAGTGTGGATGAAACCGTTTCAAATATCAATATACGAGGTGGATCAAACGATCAAAATCTCATCCTGTGGGATGATATTAAAATGTACCAAACGGGTCATTTCTTTGGGCTCATCTCTAGCTTTAATCCCCACATGACTCAATCTACAAGTGTCATTAATAATGGAACAGATGTGTCGTTTACTGATGGAGTTTCGGGAACGATTCACATGCAGACAGATAAAGAAGTAAATTCAAATTTTAGTGGAAACTTAGGAGTCAATTTTTTAAATGCAGAATTGTTTTCAAATATTCCTATAGGTAACAAGTCTTCTTTACAAGTAGCCTCTAGAAAATCACTGGATGATTTTTATCGAACGCCCACCTACAACACCTATTTTGATAGAGTTACACAATATACTGAAGCTCAAAACAATGCTGCAGAGGTGACGAGCTCTGATCAAGGATTTGATTTCTACGATACCTCTTTACGATGGTTATACAGCCCCACAGACAAAGATGTGATCAGGGTGAACTTTATCCTTCTTAATAACGACTTAAGCTTTAATGAAACAGCTCTTTTCAATGGAATTTTACAGACCAAAGAAAGCAGCGCATCTCAAAATAGCATAGGCGCAGGGATAAATTATAAAAGACAGTGGAAGGAAGACTTTTTTACTAGTTTTAGCATTTATGAGAGCAATTACAAATTGCGATCTGTAAATGCTGATGTGCTATCTCAGCAATTTTTCTTACAAGAAAATACGGTATCAGAAACAAGCCTTAAAGTTGAAAATGTATTCTTGAAAAACCAATGGCAATTCAAACTTGGATATAGTTTTACAGAAACGGAAGTCATTAATTTAAGAGATATTGATGTGCCGCGATTTGTAAGACGAGATGAAGAAGTTTTAAGAGAACATGGAGCTTTTGGGCAAACTTGGTTTACTAATGCGCAAAAAGACTTTTCAGTTCGCGCAGGAATACGGGCAAATTACCTGACTAAATTTAATAAAGCAATTATAGAACCTAGGTTAAGTGTGCGCAAGACTCTAGGAGGTCATTTTGAAATGGAAGCATTGGTAGAATTCAAACATCAAAGTACCTCGCAGATTATTAATTTCCAAAATGATTTTTTAGGGATTGAAAGCAGACGCTGGCAGCTTACCGATAACGATGACATTCCTATTATGGAAAGCAAACAAGCTTCTTTAGGGGTGCTGTATAAAAATAAGGGTTGGCTCCTAGACGCTAAAGCCTATTATAAAACCGTAGATGGTATTACAACTCAAAGTCAAGGATTTACTACTAAACACGAATTTGAGCGGCAGCAGGGTAGCTATGATGTTTATGGAACCGAGTTTCTATTGAGGAAGAAATTTAGAAAATTCAGCAGCTGGATGAGTTATTCCTATCTGACGAACACCTATACATTTGAAAATCTTGAAGAAGCTCAATTCCCCAGTAATTTTGACCTCACGCATTCGTTTACCATGGGGAGTACCTATAGCAGTTACTCTTGGGATATATCAGGAGGATTTAATTATAGAACTGGAAAACCAACCTCTATACCTTTATTAGGGAATGAAGTAAGTAACGGGAATGTAAATTTTGACACGGCAAACGAGCAACAATTACGGGATTATCTAAGAATAGATGCTTCTGCGGTTTATAAGTTTAAAATTAACGGGAGATTCCGGTCAGAAATCGGTGCTTCTCTTTGGAACATATCAAATAGAGAAAATGTGATCAACAACTTTTTTAGGGTCAATGAGTCC
>JBNMFK010000260.1:0-5816 GCA_051269965.1 Algoriphagus sp.
CACCATAAATTCTTTCATTACCTTCATTTACATCATCTTGCTTGATGGTGTTGTTCTTTTGATAATCACAAGAACTTAAAAGTGCGGTAGCCGCTAGGAATAATAAAAAGCTTATTTTTTTCATTGTTTACTCTCAATAAATAAATTTGTACAAATTTAAGATTAGGAGGCTACATAGCCAAAGTTTATTACACTAAAACTTTAGATTATAATTTCTAAGTAATGACAACAAATATATGAGATACGATGTAGTGGTAGTGGGTGGTGGAATAGTGGGGTTAGCAACGGCTCTAAAAATAAAGCAGCAAAAGCCTCAAATAAGGCTTCTGGTTTTAGAAAAGGAAAGTGGCCCAGCAAAGCATCAGACGGGTAACAATAGCGGTGTTATTCATTCGGGATTATATTACAAGCCAGGTAGCTTAAAAGCTGTCAATTGTATTTCTGGCTATCACGCTCTACTTGAGTTTTGTGATCGAGAGGATATTGAGTACGATTTATGTGGTAAAGTAGTAGTGGCTACCCATGAAGAACAAATCCCTGTCTTGGAGACGCTCCATCAGAGAGGAATCGAAAATGGACTTAAAGGCTTGCAATATCTATCGGGTGACGAGATACGTGAAATAGAACCACATGTGGCGGGAATCAAGGGCATCAGGGTGCCTCAAACTGGCATTATAGACTATACAAAAGTAAGTGAAAAGTACGCCGAAAAGATTCAAGAACTTGGTGGTGAAATTAAATACAATGAGCGAGTAACTTCTGTTTCTGAGTTAAGCGGTGTATCTACCGTGGTGACGAGTAAAGGAAATTATGCTACAACCTTAGTTGTAAACTGTGGAGGTCTATATTCTGATAAAGTGGCCCAAATGACCCAGAATGAAAAGATAGATCTTAAGATAATTCCTTTTAGGGGAGAGTATTATGAGTTAAAACCTGAAAAACAATATTTAGTAAAGCACCTCATTTATCCCGTGCCAGATCCTAACTTTCCTTTCTTAGGAGTACATTTTACTAGAATGATCAACGGTGGGGTAGAAGCAGGGCCAAATGCCGTTTTGGCCTTTAGAAGAGAAGGATATAAAAAAACAGACTTCAAATTGTCTGAGCTTGCAGAGACACTTATGTGGCCTGGTTTCCAAAAAGTGGCCGCTAAGTATTGGAAGACAGGAATTGGAGAGTATTACCGGTCTTTTTCAAAAGCTGCTTTTACCAAAGCTTTACAAGCTTTAATTCCAGAGTTGAACTCAGAAGATCTAGTGTCGGGAGGTGCTGGAGTGAGAGCCCAAGCGTGTGATATAACAGGAGGGCTTCTTGACGATTTTAAAATTATTGAAAACGCTCAAGCGATTAACGTCTGTAATGCTCCTTCACCAGCGGCTACGAGTTCATTAGCCATTGGAATAACGGTAAGTGAAATGGTGCTAAAGAGGCTCGAATAGGCTATTTGTTGTTCTTGTTCCATGTGGTTCTTACTATATTGGGAGCTACTTTTGAAGTCTCTCAAGTAATACTTATGAATGATGACCATTTTTAGTGATGACACTTTTTGCCTATAGATCCCTTAATTGTGGCTAGATAAATTGATTGCGTTTCTAAAGGGCTGTGTCAAGTGTCTTGATATAATTTCATTCTAGCGTTCCGTATATGAATCATAACGTTTCTAAAGATTAATTGTAGGTTGTATTAAGTAATTAATTACATGGTACTTTGAGTAGAATAGTGGCCTTAGTTTAATTATCTCGTTTGTTGGTTTCAAGTATAGCCTTCTTGAAATTCTTGATGCGAATAATATTTTATTCAGAAGAGCGTCTGAACATGTTTGATATTGAGCCATTTGGCTCGGTAAATAGCGGTTTTCAAGACTTCTTTATACTGCTAGGTTACGTCAAGTAATTCCTCATCCTTAGGTAGGCTTTAGTTTTATAGGGGTTAGCTTTTTTTTTCGACTAAACCTTTAGTGAATTTAGATCATAGCTGACTCTCAATTAGAAAGACAAGGGGCTCCTCTTTAACAAATTGAACGGTTGGCATTCAAATACTTTTGCATGATGGAGTAATCAATTTAACCCCCACCTAAAATAGATACAACATCTTCTTCCATAGCTCAAATGTCATTATTTACAGGTCTCAAACTTATATCAAAGCTATCCGCTATTTCTTGGGCTTATACAACCCTTTTAACTTGGCATCGAAGTAATAACAGCCTTTGGAGCCGCAGAGGAGTATTATTTATGGAGTGAGGGGTGAAACTCCCCGCAAATGAGTTGAAGAGTACTCCAGTTTGGCCTAAAAAGCTAAAACCGTGATAAACGTTTCATTAAAGGTTCTTAATAGTAGTGAGTTAACTGATTTTCTTAAGTCGAACTCAGCTTTTTTGATCAAAGCTGAAGTAAGATTTCTTTTAGGCGATTTAAGTGTGGCATATGTTGATTTACTTTGTTAGCTTTTTTTACTTCTCACGACTTTCACAATACGACGGTAAATGATTTCTGCTAAATTCCAATCATATCCATCAAAATCAGTTGTATTTATAAACTGAACAACAACTGTATCTATGTCTTTGTGGTATTTAGCAAGGCTTTGGTAACCAGGAAGTAGACCACCATGTTCGTAGACGTAAATAGAGGAATAGATCTCTTGTCCCCCTTTATCAAACACGGATCCATCGTTTAAAGCCCGTAAGAATATACCCACATCCTGTGCAGTCGCAACCATTGAGCCACTGGGGTCTACAAAATCATTAAGCTTCATATCTTCCTCATAACCGGCATAGTACCCGCTCGCAACTTTTTCTAAATCTACTTCACTAAGCAAACTGTAAGTATTATCTAGCCCAAGTGGTAACAATATCTCCTCCTTGATATATTGGTGATGGCTATATCCTAATGTTTTGTCAAGGATTTCGCCTATCAATAAATAATTTGTGTTTGAATAACTATATCTTTTGTCAGGCTCAAAATCAGCGGGCTTATCCAGTATCAAATCGAGTGATTCTGCACTACTTTTGGCATCATACTGTTCCCAAAAATTAGGCTGGTCGGTGAAATTCGGAATACCACTCCGATGTTGTACCATAAATTTTAAGGTGATTTTATTGGTATTTTCAATTCTTCCCTCAAGGTCGGGTAAGTATTCTGCGAGTGTTTTATCTAAGGATAAACGTGTCTCATTAACTAATTTGGCGACAGCAACGGCGACATATAACTTACTAATACTGGCAATTTTAAATAAGGCTTTTGGGTCGGCAGGTATTTTGTTCTCCCTATTTTTCCAACCAGCTGCATAAAATGCTGGTGGTTTGCCTGCTTCGTCTACATAAACTATCATTCCATCAAAGCCATATTCAATTCCCTCATTGAGTTGTTCTTGAACCGTATCAGGAAGTGGTAAAATCCATGCCTTTACTAAAATCCATGGCACAAAATATAAGGAGCCTATGCTTGCGATAATAAATACTATCCTGAGAATTCGTTTTGTTTGTTTCTTCGCCATACTGTAAATTATTTTAGGATAAACACTTATTTCTGTTTCCCATAAAAGCTTAAAACAGGGATTATAGATGGTTTTGAAAGACATTTTTCAATTTTCATGAATGATGATTTGATATTATGTTGCTCATATTTAGTAGTTCAAATGCCATAAATTCTGTACGTGTTGTACAGTCGTAATTACTGTAATCTAACTAATAGCTGGCAGAATATACGCCTCAAGGACTTTAATTGCTTTCACATTACCAATATGATTTGCACCCACAAAAACAACTACTGTGTTTGATTCAGGGTCTATTATAATTTTCTATCCTACCACATGATACATGTTAATTGCCTCACTTGGCTTTGTGTAGCATTTTAACTACCACGAATAAGAAGATTCATGACTTCGGGAAGAATGACTTTGCATGTTGATGTTCGTGTTATTTGAAAAAGGATTCTTACTTTTTTTATCCATTGTTTAAGCATTATTTGGGCACCATCAAAAACTCCATTATTTAAGTACGTAATACCAATTTTCAGCATACCTCTCGGCGTCATTTCTAAGCCAGCACTTGTATCAATAACGCCATTGCCAAATCGGAGAGTCCAATTGGCAGGGTCAATTTCTAATCGTTTCAATATGTCTTCTTCTGAGAGTTTATCAAGTCCGATAAGTGATGTTTTTTTGATAATTTCCCTCAATATTATTGTATTTCTCCTGAATAGTTGAAAGTAGTTCCGGGATTATGTATTGTAGGCTTCTTTAAATAAATATAATAGAACCTTTTTTTTGATACCAAATACTAATAATATTATTCGATTCACTTTCTAAATCAGCCTATTATAAACCAAAAGTCATGGTTAACAGATGCTCAATAGATATTTTTTCTTTACCATTCTTTTTCAAATATTGGTTGTTGGGTTAATGATCAAAAATATAAAGTTCAACACATTTATTAAAACCTTGTTCGATAGCAATCCCAATAGATAATGAAGTTATACTTTTCGATATAGACTTAATACCATGGGGTGTCAGTTTTTCCCAAATAGTCCATTCCCTACCATGATTTACCCCATCCCATTTGTATCCTTGAAAGTATTTTTCAAATAAAAGTTTGTTATCCCACAAATTGAGCAAACAATGTATTTCATCATACTTATCACAATTTATTTTAACCACCGACTATTTAAGCAATACTGAAACAATACTCGCCTCTTCATAAAGAGCCAACTTTTAATATATAGTTAATATATTCTGGTAGATGATTAGGAGTATTGTATAGTTAGCTCACATTTTTTAAAACTTGTAAATAGTAATGAGAGCATTAAAATGCTATGCTACGAGGCTCTGTTTTTGTTTTTTTCATTTGCTTATCGTCATGCACCACTAAAGTGAAAAAAGCGTTTTAATCTATTTTATACCTCTTTTTGTGGCTCAATAACCCATTTAGTAAGACAGCAATGAAGGTTAAATATGGAATTCAAGATTTTTTAGATACAGTTCAAAACAACGTTTAAAATACCATTAATTAGCAATTTCGCACCTCCTGAATTTATTTAGGAGAGCATTGACTCATTTTCATTGAGTAGTAAGATCACATATTTAATTCGCTCATAATTTCCATTAGAATTAGAAAATAAATGACTACAATTAAACCTCAATCAAACGCTTGATACTCTCTGTATAAGCTCCTCCTGACTCAAGTTTTGTGTTTTTTTGATCTTTGATTTGAATGATAAACTTGCCATTAAAACTCTTCTCCATATATTTGATTTGAGCAGTATTTAGGATGGCCGACCTGCTTATTCTTACAAAATCATGAGGAAGTTTATCAACTAGGGAGGTGATCGTATGGCTGGTTAAATATTGTTTTCCTTCTAAAGTGTTTAGAAAAACGTATTTATCATCTGCTTGAAAATATGCAATTTCTGAGAGTAAGATAAATATGATTTTGTCACCTGACTTTACAGTAATGCTGTGCATCTCTTTTTTTGGGTTCAGCTGCTCCATGAGAGCTTGCAAAGCATTTTGCTGAAAGTCATCTTGTTTTTTAAGTCCTCTTAGCTTTAGTTTATTTACCGTTTTTTCAAGACGTTCTTTTTCTACGGGTTTTAAGAGATAGTCTACACTATTTTCTTCAAATGCTTGGATAGCGTATTGGTCAAAAGCGGTACAGAAAATAACCATGGGCATGTGGTCAAGAGCCGCTAAGAGTTCAAAGCCGTTCATGAGTGGCATTTCTATGTCTAAAAAAATGAGGTCAGGCTTTTGTGTTTCCACTTTTTCTAGACCATCTCTGCCATTTGTAGCGTGGTCAACTATTTGAAACACATCACTGAATT
>JBNMFK010000261.1:0-5741 GCA_051269965.1 Algoriphagus sp.
CTGATAGAATAGGAAGCCTTCCTTGAAGGCCACCAGAATGATAAATTACTATTTTGGAGCCAGAGGAGAAATGCCCTTTTTGTATCAAATCAAAGACACCAAAGAGTAATTTCCCCGTATAAACTTGCTCTAGTTTGACATCAAAATCATGTTCGATGTTTTTGATAAACTCAAGGAGCTCTGGTTTGGTTTTACCGTAGCCTCCAAAATGATAGTTCGTGAAAAGTTCTAGGTTAGCGGGTGTTTGTTGAAGAAGTTTGTAAACTTCTTCTTTAATGAAACCTCCATTTTTTAAAGCAGGAAAACAATAGATCATCCCTTCAAACCTGCTATTACTCAATACCCCAGCTGCCGTGCCACCTGTGCCGGCAGAAAGACAAAAATGGGTGGGCTTAATTTCTGCTAAAACTTCATCTAGCATCTCTGAGCAGCCTTTTAAAGCTTCATGATTACTCCCACCTTCGGGTATATAAAAGTGACTTTCGGATATGAATTTTTCTTTCAAGGCTTCTTTGTTTCTATAATCACTCCGAGAAACAAAGTGCATTTTCATTCCTTGTTTACAAGCATAGGCTAGAGTTGGACTGGAGTTTTCGTTTAGTTCGTGGCCTCTGATAATTACTTCAGCATTAAATTCAAAGAGTTTTGCAGCTGCAGCCAAAGCATAAATATGGTTGGAGTAAGCACCACCAAAACTCAACAGTTTAGTTTTTTTAGCCTTTTTAGCGGCTACGAGATTATACTTAAGCTTCCTGAATTTATTACCACTTACATAGGGGTGTGTTAGATCGTCTCTTTTTAACCAGACTTCTACACCCATTTCATTGAAAATAAGATGCTCCAATTTCTGAAGTGGGGTAGGACTAAGGAAATGCTTTTCAAAATTCAATTTTAAAGAGGTAACTTGCGGCCTAAATTACAAGTTTTTGGAAGAGAATCACATAGAAGATGACCTGGAAGATGATGAGTTGTATGAACATCTCAATTTAACAGCGGATCCTGGGCAGTCGCCCATCAGATTAGATAAATTTATTTCACATCATACTAATAGCTCTAGGAACAAAATCCAACAGGCCATTGATACTTTATCAGTTAAAGTAAATGGCTCCCCTGCTAAGTCTAGCTATAAGATAAAGCCCGGCGATAATGTTATTATTTCTTTGGCGAAGCCGCCAAAAGAGCCTAGTGAGGTTATTCCTCAGGATTTGCCCCTCAATATAATGTATGAGGACGATAGTCTTCTGATTGTAAATAAAGAGCCAGATATGGTGGTTCACCCTGGCTTTAATAATTGGGACGGAACACTGGTAAATGCCTTAGTGTTTCATTTTGGCAAATTACCTACTTCGAAAAATGGAGCTATTCGTCCGGGATTAGTGCATAGAATAGATAAAGGTACTTCGGGCTTACTTGTTATAGCGAAGACGGAATATGCCATGCAATATTTAGCAAGACAATTTGCCGACCATAGCACTGAAAGAACCTATTACTGTATGGTTTGGGGAGAGCCCAAAGAAGATAAAGGAACCATAAATGCCAACCTAGGGCGTGGTTTTAAAGATAGACGTATCTCCGATGTTTTTCCAGACGGGGATCACGGCCGTGTAGCCATCACTCATTACGAGGTTATAAGGCGTATGAGGTACGTAAGCTTAGTAAAGTGTAACCTAGAGACAGGCAGAACACACCAGATTAGAGCTCACATGAAACATATTGGTCATCCTTTATTTGGCGACTCTACTTATGGCGGGAACGTGGTGCTAAGAGGAAATCTTTTTTCGAAGTATAAGCAGTTCGTAGATAACTGTTTCAAAATAATGCCTAGACAAGCCTTGCATGCTAAATCACTTGGTTTTGAGCATCCTGAGACCAAAGAATGGATTCAGTTTGATTCAGAAATTCCAGCAGATATGGTGGCACTTATTGAGAAATGGGATCACTATGTTCAACATAATTAATGCAACAAATGGACGTGTCAATAAGAGAAGGAAAAGCTGTAGATGTGCCGGCCTTATTGGCATTGGTTCATGAGCTAGCCCTATATGAAAAAGCCCCTGAAGAAGTAACGAATACCGAAGCTCAAATGCTTGAAGATGGTTTTGGAGAGCATCCTATTTTTGGTTCTTTTGTGGCTGAAAAAGAGGGAAAAGTCATTGGTATCTCCATTTATTACTACCGCTACTCCACATGGAAGGGGAAACGCATGTATTTGGAAGATTTAGTGGTCTCTGAACCCATGAGAGGCATAGGAGCTGGTAAATTATTGTTCGAGGCTACTATTGCCAAAGGCAAAGAAGCGGGCTGCACTGGCATGATGTGGCAGGTTTTAGATTGGAATAAGCCAAGTATCGAGTTTTATAAGAAATATGGGACTAGATTTGAAGAGGAATGGTTGAATTGTAGTTTAGACTTTCAGTCTTGAAATGTTAAATAGTTTGTTATTGGTCAGTGATATAAGTTTAATTATGACTCAAATATCAAGATGTGATAGAGCTATTTATATTTTTCTTAATTGATACAGCGAGCACTGCGTTTGCTTAAATGCCGTGTTTCTCAAAACTAATATATGCTAATTTAGGATCGTACCCTTCATTATTCATGTGGAAAAGACTTCTGTTCCCAGAAATCACACCTTCTTTTAAAATTTTGGAGAAGTTGTTTTATACGGAATTCCGGTCTTGAAGCTGGCTGAAACAGACTCAGAGAAGATGATACGGATGGAATTACCAGGAAAAAGGCCCAATCCTCTATCAAATATGGACTTATGATAAAGACGGATCCGTATAGCTAACATGATTGGTGATATTCATCACGCTAGACCATTATATATAGACTTAGGTTTGACAAATATTTAAAATTCAGTGTACAAAAAAGTATTCTATAGTCTTATTGTCTCCGGCTTTTTAGGTGCCGTGGTTTATGCTCTTTTTGTCAGAACCAAGGATGAAATAACACCACTCACCCAGACGTGGGAAATCCCAGTGCAACACCAAGAAATACCAGATGGCTTGGTTTCTCTTAAATCAGAAGACTGTGGCGTTTGCCACCAAAATCATTACGCAGAATGGAAACTTTCTACCCATGCTCATGCATGGACAGATTTGCAGTTTCAAGCAGAATTGGAAAAAGATTCAAGTCCGTTTATGTGTATCAATTGCCATATACCGCTCCAAAATCAACAGGAATACATCGTGAGTGGTCTAATAAACGGTGATATCTATAGACCAGTAAAAGAAAAGAATCCATTTTTTGATCCTGTTTTGCAGCAGGAAGGAATTAACTGTGCCAGCTGCCATGTAAGGAATGGTGAAATTGTGGGTGAAACTGGCAGTGAATTAGCTCCTCACAAAGTAAGAAAAGATCCAGAACTTCTTTCAGAAAACTTATGTATTGGATGTCATAATGCAAATGCAGTGATTACCCCAACATTAGCCTGTACTTTTCAGACAGGTGATGAATGGAAAGCTGGACCATTTTATGGAAAGAAAAACTGTAAAAGTTGCCACATGCCAGAAGTTATGAGATCCATTGTGCCGGGCTATCCAGTGCGTAAAAGTCACAGGCACTTTTTTACGGGCTCGGGTATTCCAAAATTTGACACCGTGCAAACTACCGTACTTAATGGTTTAGTGTGCTATCCCGGAAAAGTGGCAAAAGAATACGCAGTGAATGAGGTCTTTGGCTTTAATATTCGATTGAAAAATGAAAATGCTGGTCATAGAGTTCCTTCTGGAGACCCAGAACGCTATATTTTAGTACATTTAAGTTTACAAAATGAAAATTCAAAAGTACTCAAAGAGGAGACTTTCCGGATAGGAGAAGAATGGGAATGGTATCCGGAGGCTAAGAAGTTGAGTGATAATAACATGAATCCGGGGGAAGAAAGAACATACAAGTTAGACGCTATTCTAGATAAAGTGGGTAGTTATAATATCAAAGCAGTGGTAACTAAACACAGAATAAGTCAAAAGATGGCTGAGGTAAATAATTTGGGAGACAATTATCCTCGTTTTATAACTATTTTTGATCAAGATTACAGGTTCAAAGTCAAGTAATGAATAAGAAAAGAACAGCCTTGATTTTGATTGTAAGTTTACCCAATTTTTTTCGGGTCTGTCAGCCATCTATGGCATTGGGTATCTTCTGGCTCATTATCGGTTTTCGGGGCTTATCTATCTCTCTGTTGGCCATTTTTGGCTTTCTGACTTACTTGTTTTTAAAGATGTAGTGTTTTCTTATGCTAAGCCTATTCACACCCTTTGATCCTGCTATTGACGTTTCAGATTTACCTTTAAAATTTACGTATCCTTTTGATTATGAGCCTCATGCTTTAAGTATTATTGCGGTAAGAATATTACAGGAGTATCTTAAAAACCAGAAAGTATGGCAGCATAATTTTGGTCTTCAAGAAGGACATGATGGTAAAGTCATTGGTAAAATGTTTGGAATTTTGCTTGTTAAAACTGCCAAAAAAGAAATCGGTTTTCTGTCGGCTTTTTCAGGGAAGTTAGCGGATAGTAACTTGCACGAAGGCTTTGTACCGCCCGTCTATGACGCTTTAGAGACTGGTAGTTTTTTGAATGTGGGGATGCAGGAATTGACAGAACTGAATCGTCAATATAATTTTCTAGAACATGATAGTGAAGCAGCTAGAGTTTTAAAGCAAGAGCGTAAAAAAAAATCAGCTGGTTTACAAGCTAAACTATTTGACCAATATTATTTTTTAAATAATGAGGGGGTAAGGAAAAGTTTAAAGTCAATTTTTACGGAAGAAAGAAATCAAAAACCACCTAGTGCTGCTGGAGAATGTGCGGCTCCTAAATTACTACAGTATGCTTTTCAGCATCAATTGACGCCGATAGCCATGGCGGAGTTTTGGTGGGGTGAATCTCCAAAGTCTGATCAGTGGAAGCATAAACACTTTTATCCTGCGTGTATTGAGAAGTGTCAACCCATATTAAGGCATATGCTAGCCGGTATGGAGATTGAACCAAAACCAAATAGATAATCTATTCTCCATTAATCTCTTATTTTTGTGGCCCGTTTTAAATCTAAAAGCACACATGACGAAGTATATATATGGCGTTGATTTCGGAACTACCAATTCTGCATTAGCCATTCTAGATGTTGACAAAAATGAAGTTGTCAAAGTTTTTACCATGCCGTCGGTGCTATTCTTTCCGGAATACCAAGACTCTTCTAAGGCTTTTTCTTATTTAACGGGTCAAAAGGCGGTGGAGGCTTATGTAAAAAGCAGATCGAAAGGGAGGTTAATGAAATCAATTAAATCTGTGCTACCCATAAAGAGCTTTACACATACTGTGATTGCAGGCAATGCATTCACATCCGAAGATTTAGTTGCCTTGATCGTTTCTGCTATGAAAAAAGAAGCGGATACTTATTTGGGCATAGACGTAAAAACGGCTGTTATTGGTAGGCCGGTAGTCTTTAGTGAAAATCCTGAGAAAGAGGCTGTGGCACAAAAGCGATTAGAGAAAGCTGTTACCATAGCGGGTTTTGAAAAAACGTATTTTCAAATGGAGCCTATTGCAGCAGCCTTTACCTACGAGCGTTCGCTTAAAAAAGAAGAACTGGTTTTGGTAGGAGATTTTGGCGGAGGTACTTCAGATTTTACAATCATGCCTCTCGGAACTAAAAAAAATACTGAGAATATCGTTCAAGGTGGTATTTACATTGGTGGAGATAATTTTGACGCCAAATTAATGTGGTATAAAGGAACC
>JBNMFK010000262.1:0-5723 GCA_051269965.1 Algoriphagus sp.
GTTGGGTAATTGACCAACAATTTATGGATGTCATGGGCTCCTCGTTTCTTATGGCACATGGAATGGGAATACCTGTGGCTGATGCTTCCACCAAAGTATCTTTCCCAAAGAAAGGAACATACCACGTCTTTGTCCGTACCAGAAACTGGTCTTCGCAATGGTCCAAAGCCGAAGCGGCAGGACAGTTCCAACTCGCCTTAGATGGTAAACCTTTGTCAAAAATATACGGTAAAGATCATGCCGATTGGGCTTGGACAGATGGAGGTGAAATTACCATCGCTAATGAAGAGATAATACTTTCGCTAAAAGACTTAACAGGTTTTAATGGCCGCTGCGACGCCATTATTTTTACAAATGACCCTCTCTTCAAGCCTATTGAATCCATAAAAATATTAAGTGAATTTAGAAATACTTACTTTGGTTTTGACAAGAATCCACGGGATGCTGGTGAATTTGATTTTGTAATAGTAGGAGGCGGTATGGCTGGAACTTGTGCTGCTATATCGGCCGCCAGAAATGGGGTAAAAGTTGCCTTGATTCAAAATCGGCCCCTACTGGGTGGTAATAATAGCTCAGAAGTTCGTGTGCATTTAGGAGGAAGAATAAACCTAGAGCCCTACCCTGCTTTGGGAAACCTTGTCAATGAAATTGGTCCTGATGAAGGTGGAAATGCTCAACCTAAGAGCTATTATGAAGATGACAAAAAATTAAATGCTGTTTTAAACGAGCCTAATATTTCACTTTTCTTAAATCATCATGCCAATAAAGTAGAAACTCAAAATGGCACTATTAAAAGAGTATTTGCTACCAATATTAAAACAGGCGAAAAGGTGATTTTTAAAGCACCGCTGTTTGCAGATTGCACAGGAGATGGCACAATAGGACGACTAGCTGGAGCAGAATACATGACGGGCAGAGAGAGTAAGTCTGTTTATAATGAACCTACCGCCCCAGAAGTGGGTGATAACCTTACTATGGGAGCATCTGTTCAGTGGTTTTCAGAAGAAAAAGAAGACACTGTTACATTTCCTGAAATTAATTGGGGCATGGACTGGGACGAATCAAAAGCTGAGGAAATCACTAAAGGCGATTGGGAATGGGAAACGGGAATGGGTTTAGATATGACGCTAGACTTTGAGCAAATTAGAGATTATGGTATGTTGGCAGTGTATTCTAACTGGTCTTATCTTAAAAATAAATCTGTAAACAAGGCGAAGTTTGCAAATGAAAGTTTACGCTGGGTAGCCTATATTGCTGGTAAGCGAGAATCTGCAAGATTAAAAGGTGATTATGTATTGAGAGAACAGGATCTGACCGAACGCCTCGTTTACCCAGATGGTACCGCACCTACCTCATGGACTATAGACCTACATTATCCAGATCCTGAGAATTCAAAATTGTTCCCCGGTGCCGCTTTTAAATCCATTGCGAAACATATTAAAATTTATCCCTACCCTATTCCTTTCAGATGCCTTTATTCAAAAAACATCAATAATCTGATGATGGCCGGTAGAGATATTAGCGTATCGCACGTGGCATTAGGAACGGTTCGCTTAATGAGAACGTGTGGCATGATGGGTGAGGTTCTTGGCATGGCAGCATCTGTTTGTAAAAAAGAAGACACCAATCCCAGAGGCTTATATCAGAAGCATTTTTACCAATTAGAAGCTCTGATGATTAAAGGCGTGGGAAACCCAAATATTCCTGATACCCAAGACTATAATAAAGGCGGTACACTGATGGAGATTAAAAATAAATGAGACTGCTTTTTTCCATCGTCCTATGCCTTTTTTCCTCTTCTTTTTTGATATATGACCATCATGAAAGATCAGATTTTGAGGTTGGAATGCAAAATGGAGGCCTTTTCAAGGTGATTGTCTTATACGATAAGCATGGTCTGATAGATACATATAGAGCAAATATTGTGGCTCCTGTGTGTGAAGACAGGGTCTGCTATGATGTTAATCTCATCTTCAATTGGAATCTTATTGGAGAATTCATTGATTTTGAAATTCTCTCAGAAGAACCCTTAACCAAATTAGATCACATCCCGTTTTTAACAGAAGATTATCAGAAACTTCAGAATATTTTAAGAAATCAAGACCTTAGTTTTGTTAAAATCCCTGCTGAAGAATTAGTGGTAAAGTCCGACAAACCAAAACTCGATGGTTATTCTGGGGCTACCAAAGAAACAGTAAAAAAAGAGGTCATAGAAGGAGCCCTTTATACCTGCTATACACTCTGGCATATTGCAAATGGAGCAGTAGTGGACTCCATAAAAAACAGCACTAAGTCGGCATTAGATAAGAAGCTTATTGCCAAAATCATAAATCAAAGAAGCCAAACAAATAACTATTTTCTCATCAATCATTTAGATCTTACGTCGTACACAGAAAACATCGATGCCATTTTGAGTTTAATGGCCGAAAGTAAAGGGTATTTCAGCAAAAATGCTATTGAAAAGATTCCTGAGCACCTTTTTGAGTCAAAATCTGTCCAAGACTACATCATTGCTAACTACGAGGAACTAGGTTATTACACACAAAAAGCCATTCTTAAAAAGCTAGAAAAGGCTAAATATCATCCTAATTTGAGTCAATTTCTTACAGGACAGATTGATAGGACTAATACCTTTCAGAATCAAAAACTGATAACTCTAGTCCTTCATCATACAGATAGAGAAACCTTCTTGGAATTAGTAACAAATCTAAAAGAAAATAGTATTTCCGTTTCTGATGAAAACTTGGAAGATATCAAAAAAATAAACGAGGCATACCAAATTAATATTTCTGAGATCGACGAGCTTTAATGAATGTAAAGCTCTTATTATTGATGCTTTTCCTGAAATATAAATAATGGTGATACCTAGATTAAAGTGACAAAACAAATTTTACATTCGTGTAATTACTATTTTCTTAAATCTGCCTTTTATAGTTCATTAAATTATGAATGAATACCATTTTCATGACCACTGGCTGTGTGATTACAAAAGGATAAACATCAGGGATTCCCATGGATCTGTTTATGCTATTCACGGCAAAAGATAGCGGCACACAGGTACGAACTATCTTTTCGAAATCATCTTCTGTGTATGGGTCATAACTCATTTCGGATTTCATATCTCTCAAATCATCTACAGGTTCCATCTTTAATCCGAAAAAATGGGCCGTTTCTACCATATCCATGACATGAAGATAATGTGCCCATGTCTCTGCCCAATCTTCCCAAGGGTGTGCCGTAGCGTATTTACTGATGAAGGATTGGTCCCAGTGAGTTGGAGCCCCTTGCTTATAATATAATTTTAAAGCATCAGCATAGCTGGCTCTCTCATCGCCAAAAATGGACCTAAATTCTACTAAAATAGACTCATTATCTAAGACTAAGCGATCCCAAAAATAGTGGCCTACCTCATGCCTTAGATGTCCTATGAGCGTACGGTAGGGTTCAAACATCAGCATTCTCATTTGTTCCCGAAGTACAGAATCTGCCTCTTTTAGAAGTATCGTAATCACGCCATTGACATGGCCCGTCATGATTTCTGGATTATTTCTTTTAGCTATAAAATCAAAGCATAAGCCATTTTCATCTCTCAATTTACTCGGTAAAAGCAAGCCTATTTTTTGCAGCTGATAGACGAGCCGATGCTTGGCGATTTCTAAATTCTTCCATTTAGGAAAATTCTTATCATCGGCGAGATTCGGGATGGTTCTGTTGAGCTGGCAAGCACTACAATAGTTGTTAGCATCATACTGCTCTAATAGCCAGTTACAAACCCCGTATTCCTGATTTTTACAGAATTTATATTCGATTTGTTTTCGGTCAGAAATTAAGCTGTGACCATTAGCATCGAAGGTCAGCATTTTACGGTCTTGGGCCCTATAACCAGATAAACGACCACAATTGTCACATTTATAACTCTCAAAATAAAGTGGTTGATTACAATTACCGCACTGAAAGATTTTCATAACATGAATATTTAAATTAATAGACACAGAATTACTCAATTATACGGGTAATACCGCTAATAGGCGTCAAATAACGTCTAGATGACTATTTTAATCCCAAAATGTTTATCAAAAACATGTTATTTTATGACATAATAGAGGAGTATTTAAAATAAGAAAACACCTTGCTGGAATAGATCTCAAATTAATAGCTATTGATTTAATGTAGCTTAACACAAGACATTTAATACTCACTACGCTAATAATTTTAACTGGCTGTACAGAACCGTTTACCCCAAATTCGGACCCCGGTTCTGAAGTGCCTGTCGTGACAGCAACAAGAAATGAAACGTATTTAAACAACGGATCTGATTATATCTTTGACAAAGACTAACTGCACACTTTCCAACTAAAAATACCAGGCAGGGCTTTAAACCAACTAGATAAAGACCCCACTACCGAAAAGTACGAAGAGGGTGTGTTGATTTTTGAAGGGGATACCTTGAGTCCAGTTGGCATTAGATACAAAGGCTCTATTGGTGCTTGGGTAGGATGTCTTTCAGGGGATCATGTATTTGAACCCTCAGGATTCAAAACCTGCACTAAACTGTCTATGAAAGTCAACTTAAACAGTGATCAAAAGTTCTTTAATCTAAAAAAACTACAATTCCATTCCCAAAACCAAGATCCTTCGCAAATGAGAGAAAAACTATGCTACTGGCTGTTTAGAGAAATGGGTATACCTGCCTTAAGATCTGTGCATGCAAAGCTCGTTATTTACAATAAATACCGCGGCTTATTTGCCCTAACCGAACAGGTAGACAAACGCTTTACAAAAGAAAACTTTCATGAAGATAAAGATATAACCTTTACAAGTAAGTCTGGCCATTAAGAAGATCTGGCACACCACACAGCAATGACACTTACATATCGGCTTAATAAACGAACAATGACATAAATCCTAGAGTTGGTTTAATCAAGAAATTTGGTCAACGTTTAGCAGATACAGAGTTACCAGAAACTCGTAAGTTGGTAGAGCAGTACATGGGTATAAATAGGATTATTACTTATATCGCTATGGATAGAACTATCCGCCATGATGACGGTCCCTTTCATTGGTAGTGTAGCAGTGAAGGCTGTTACAATCATAATTATTACTGGTACGAAGAACCAGCCCGCCTAAAATTACATTTAATCCCTTGGGACATGAACAATGCTTTTGAAAACATCACAGATCATTTCAATCCCATCACCCCTATAAAAGACAAGTGGGGCGAGTATTCTAATGACTACTATTCTTTTCAATATCGCTACGCCAGACAATGGTCTGTCTGTCCATTGTGATAAGCTACAGCTGCTTGGGCTTCTTACACTGACGAATGCAAACAGAAGAAAAAGAATTAACAGACGGCCCAATGTCAAAATCTTCTGCTAATGATATGTTAGATACATGGCATATGCAAATAAAGAAGGCAACCATAGCGACAAAAGCCTTACACGAAGACGCCCCATCAATTAGACTTTGGGAAGCTGCCATTTTAGAGTTGAAAAATCAACTGGATTATGCTAGAGGTTCTTCTAACCTCGACTGACCGTAGAACACTTTAGCCGGAAGGTTCTTCCTCTATTTTTAAGCATGTATTTAGACAATATCAGAGTCTTAACTAAATGCTGTCGATATACCTTAGTAAGAGTTTAAATAGAGCTTTACTAACATATAATTCAAAGTTCTGCTATCTAATAATGGTATTTCTTAGACTAATTTTTTTTTGTCTATTT
>JBNMFK010000263.1:0-5695 GCA_051269965.1 Algoriphagus sp.
TAAGAAAAGCCTATAATGAAAGCTCAGATGGTTTTGATGAGTTTGTAGGACATGTAAATTTGAGTTCTAATCAAGCTCTTCAAGAAAAGCACCTTTTGCTTCCTCTTGGTAAGCAAGAAATGTTAAACAATCCGAATTTAAAGCCTCAAAATCCAGGATATCCGGGATAAGTTAATGCCCTTTTCAAAAAGCTCCTTGTCATATTTCTTTGACAAGGAGCTTTGTTTTTTGGTAGTTTATTTACGTCAATTGCTTTTTCAATCGTGTGTTCATGGATAAATGTAACATGGGCAATGGAGACTAATATAGCAGAGCCTGCTGAGCTATTTTTTTACAAGCTTTATGCCATTATTTTCATGCCATACTAAATTGAAAGGTATTGCTAAAGCCTCAAAACAACACTTGCGAAACTTCTTCAACCATACCCCTAATGGTTTTGGATAATAAAGCACCTCTCTAGGAGATTTTATACCCTTGTGGGAGTTTCCTTCCCTCCATTGATTGGATTTCCTGTATGCGTAATTTCTGAAAGTGAGACAGGTAGGCAACAGCCTTTTTAAGTCTGAAGAGAAAGAAGCTCTTTTCCTGCAGAAAAAGTTTAGTTAATAAATATACTGCTTCGGTACTTTTTATTTGTGAGTCGACCATGTTTTTCCTTTGAGCCTCTTTTAATTTTTGAACGTAAGAAGTCTTTCATATTATTTTTGCAGTCTGATATATTTTTAACTACCTGAAATTAAGGGGCATAGCCAAAACGATTTTGAGCCCTATGTGGCTTTAGCTGATAACCTTAAGTAATTATGTGGGCATGTCAATTCTTTCAAATAATTATTTTTAACAGAGGTTCATCAAGGCTGCCTTTTATACACGTTTATATAAGAATTACCTGGCATAGGCTTTGAAGAATTTTCCCGAAGTTATTTTATCCTTTAAAAAATCTTTGGCGTGATGGTGCGATTATCTCAATTTAAGCGTGACCAAGCATATTACAGCGAGAATAATCCCTATAATCCAAAAGCGAGCAACAATTTTGGATTCATGCATGCCCTTTTTTTGGTAATGATGATGTAATGGCGACATCAGGAGGAGGCGATTTGACTGGGCGTATTCCAAGCCCCTTTTTCGTTTTTGATATTTGAAATAGCCAACTTGGGCTATGACAGAAACCAATTCGATAAGAAAAATACCGCATAAAACAGGAATGAGAAGTTCTTTCCTCAAAGCTAGGGCCATTGTCGCAATTACTCCGCCCAGCATAAGGCTTCCAGTATCGCCCATAAAGACCTGAGCAGGGTAGGCATTATACCAGAGGAAACCAATACAGGCCCCTAAGAAAGCGGCACAGAAGATTACAATCTCGCCGGAGTTCGGGATAAGCATGATGTTGAGATACTCCGCGAAAACTTTGTTTCCAGAGAAATATGCAAAAACGGCTATCGCTAAACCAATGATAGCTGAGGTACCCGCAGCCAGGCCATCAATGCCATCGGTAATATTTGCTCCGTTTGATACTGCAGTAATAATGAAAGTACAAACAAACACATAGGGAAGCCAAGCAAGAAAGTCCGGCAAAAAGCCACCAATAATCCCGTAATCAATTTCATTGCCTTTCATAAAAGGCACTGTTGTAGTTAGTTTTGAGATTTCAAAAAATTCACCATTTGCCAAGTATTCTCTTACTACCACGCTATCGTTATAATAAAGTGTGAGCCCAACAATAAGGCCTAGGCCAACTTGACCAATCACTTTAAACTGTCCCTTCAAGCCTTCTTTGTCTTTCTTGAAGACTTTTATATAATCATCTGCAAATCCAATCATACAGGTCCAAACGGTCGCAGTTATGAGTAGGATAATATATATGTTATCAAGCCTTGCGAAGAGTAAAACGGGAATGAGTAAAGAAGCAAGAATGATGAAGCCCCCCATGGTAGGAGTTCCTTTTTTCTCCATTTGACCCTCGAGGCCGAGATCCCTGATGGACTCTCCTATTTGAAGATTTTGAAGAATATCAATTATTTTTTTTCCGAAAACTGCGGCGATAACAAGAGAAAGGATAGTAGCTGCTGAGGCTCTAAAAGAGATGTATCTGAAAACGCCTGCCCCAGGGAGGTCTAAGACGTTTTGAAGGTATTCAAAGAGATAATAAAGCATACAAAAGAAAAAGATGTGCTCAAATATATAAATTTAAGATTGCAAGTGTAAAATTAATGAAGGGCTAATAGAAGGCATCTTCGAAGTGAACAATTTCAAATGGAGAAACAGTTATAGCGATGACATCAAACCTTACTTTACCAGCCCATTCACTTTGATTAAGATAAATGTCGGCCGCTTTAATGAGAAAGTTTTGTTTTGACTTTCCTACGTTTTCTTCTGGAAGACCATGCTCATTATCCCCTCGGAGTTTTACCTCTACAAAAATGAACCAACCTTCTTTTTCGCATATGATATCAATCTCCAAGTGACCCACTTGGTAGTTCCTTTCTATGATACAGTAGCCTTTGTTGCTCAAAAAATCTACAGCCCACTGTTCTCCTTTTTCCCCTACTTTTCTTTTGTTTTTCATATTAATGCCGACCTTCAAAAAATTATTTGGTACAGATGCGTGTTGAATTTGTTAAAGCTCCTAATATTTTAAATGCGAGAGAATAGAGTTTTGAATTTATGCAAAACAAAAAGATAAATATAATTGATTTAGGACTGATAGATTATCAAGAAGCATGGGACTTCCAAGAAAAGCTATTTGCACAGACGGTGGCCGTAAAACTAGAAAATAGGAGGAATAATACGGAAGTAACCACGTCAAATTACCTAGTGACTTGCCAGCACCCACATGTATATACCCTAGGGAAAAGTGGAAAAGAAGAGCACCTGTTGCTTGATAAGGAAGGCTTGGATGTTAATCAGATAAGTTTTTATAAAATCAATAGAGGAGGAGATATTACCTACCATGGTCCAGGTCAATTGGTGATTTATCCAATTTTAGATTTAGATAATTTTTTTACTGATATACATAAGTTTTTAAGGCTACTAGAAGAAGCTGTGATAAGAACGCTGGAGGAATATGGAATAAAAGGGGGGCGTTCTGAGGGATTTACGGGTGTATGGCTGGAAGGGGAGAATACTCAAGCGTTGTTGGTGGGTGAGCGAAAAATTTGTGCGATGGGAGTAAAAGCAAGTAGGTGGGTGACCATGCATGGTTTAGCATTAAATGTAAATACAGAATTGACTTATTTTGACAATATTGTGCCGTGTGGAATTCAAGAAAAGGCCGTGACTTCTATGCATTTAGAACTCGGGGAAACTTTAAACTTAGAAGAAGTGGCAATCGTCTTGAAAGGGTATTTGGTAGAACTATTTGAAATGGAAATCCTTTGAAATTAAACCTGTTTGCATACCGCCTAGAAAACAAGAAGCCCTTTAGAATAGCTCATGGCTCTCGTACGTTTACAGACACGCTGTTCGTTCAGATTGCTCATGAAGGCCTTGTTGGTACGGGAGAGGCTTCCCATGTCCCATATTATAATATAAAAGTAGAGGATAGTATCGCTTTAATAAGAAGGCTTTGGGATAATATTGTTCCGGCCTTCAACGAAGATCATGCCATATTTTGGAGACATATAGACGCACTATTTGGGTCAAACCACTTTGCAAAGTGTGCTCTAGACATAGCATTTTACGATTGGAAGTCTCAGAAAGCCGGGCTACCATTATGGAAATATTTGGGATTAGGGTCTTGTGATTTGCCACAATCTAGTTTCACAATAGCAATGGGCTCTGAAGAAGAAATGAGGGAAGCCTTAATAGAATCAGACTTTTCATCATTTAAAATAAAACTTGGAGGAGAAGACGACTTAGCCGCCCTTAAATATCTTAGGTCAATCTCTTCCGCTCCTTTTAAAATTGACGTAAATTCAGGATGGAGTTTAGCGAAAACGTTAGAGGTGCTTCCTTATTTAGAAAAGGTAAAGCTAGAACTTATAGAGCAGCCATTATCTAAAGAGCTATTTGAAGAAAACAATGTTATTAGGGCAAAAACAAGTATCCCTCTTTTTGCGGATGAAAGCTGTTTTTCTTTGAGCGACGTTCAGGCCTGTGCACCTTTTTTTGATGGTATTAATATTAAATTGAGCAAGTGTGGTGGTATATTCCCAGCTTTAGAAATGGTAGATTTAGCTCGTTCTATGAACCTCAAACTGATGATAGGCTGTATGACCGAAAGTAGCATTGGGATATCTTCTATAGCCCATTTATCTTCGCTTTTTGATTTTGTGGATATGGATGGAGCAGCACTTTTGAAAGAGGACCCAGCAGCTGGTGTAAAATTAAAAAACGGAATGGCAGTCTTTAATTCAAAGAATGGACATGGAGCTCACTTATTAATAAAAAAAGATGGAGCTTAGCAAAGAAGAACTACATCGATATAGTCGCCAAGTCCTTATTCCTGAATTTGGGCTAGAAGGTCAAAAAAGGCTTAAAGAAAGCTCGGTTTTGGTCATAGGCTGTGGAGGTCTTGGGAGTCCTATTCTGATGTACTTGGCAGCTGCGGGAGTTGGTCGTATCGGTATTGTGGAAGACGACAACGTGGAGCTTACAAATTTGCAGAGACAAGTGCTCTATTCTGGAGAGTCTGTGGGAAAGCCTAAAATAGAAGAAGCAAAGAAAAGAATTGAAAGCATTAACCATAATATTGAAATAGAGACACATTTTACCCGTTTAACATCAAATAATGCCCTGGAGATTATTGAAAAGTATGATTTGATTGTGGATGGTTCAGATAATTTCCCTACCAGGTACTTGGTAAATGATGCTTGTGTCCTTAAACATAAACCCTTCGTTTATGGTGCAATTTATAGGTTTGAAGGGCAAGTTTCGGTCTTTAACTACAAAGGAGGACCAACCTATCGGGAGCTATTTCCGATTGCTCCATCAGCAGAAATGGCACCAAACTGTGGTACGGCTGGCGTGTTAGGAATGATGGCTGGTATTGTGGGGTCTTTGCAGGCAACTGAAGTCATTAAAATATTGACGGGTCTTGGTCAAGTTTTGAGTGGAAAGCTATTGATTATTGAGGCCCTTTCCATGAACTTTAGAAAGGTATCGATTCAGAGAAATTCTTCTATTGAGCCTATAATGGGACTAATAGATTACGAAGCATTTTGTTCTTATAGCGAAGAGGAATTGAAAAGTATTAGCTACAGAGAATTTCTCCGACTTAAGGCAATAGAAAACGTTCAACTAATAGATGTGAGGGAGGCTAGTGAATATGAATTGTATAATATTGGTGGAGAATTGATGCCTTTGTCGGAATTAGGTGCTTGTGTCAATGGAATAAAACAAGACAAGACTAAAGTGGTTATTCACTGTCAAAGTGGTCTGAGGAGCAGAAAAGCGATAAAGCTACTTTCCGAAAAATATGGGCTTTTAAACCTTTTCAACCTAGAGGGTGGTCTTATGGCTGTTGACGCATAAAATCCTGAAGGATAATTGTAGCAGCTATTTTATCAATATTTCCTTTCTCCCTTCGCTGCTTCTTACTGAAGCCACTATCAATCATGCTTTGAAAGGCCATTTTGGAAGTGAATCGTTCGTCGATAAAGTGGATTTTTTTATTGGGAAAGGTTTCTTGAAGCGTCAATGAAAAAGCTTTTACCATGGCTGTTGCATCTGTGTCAGAGCCATCTAGATTAGTGGGGGC
>JBNMFK010000264.1:0-5681 GCA_051269965.1 Algoriphagus sp.
CTTCATAACTACTTTGGCGGAAACGAACCGAGCTCCTTTTGACCTGCCTGAAGCTGAGTCCGAATTGATTGCCGGATATCATACAGAGTACAGTGGATTTAGATGGGCATTCATATTTCTAGCAGAATATGGTATAATGCTTTTGGTTTCCATCTTGGGTGCGATACTGTTTTTAGGAAGTTGGAATTCCGCATTGCCAAATATTGGTCAATTGAAATTGGCTCTTTGGACAACTGGTGAACCTGGTACGGTCAGTTCTTACGCATGGGGAGTATTCTGGCTTTTCTCAAAGGCTTATGCTGGTGTATTTGTGATGATGTGGATAAGGTGGACACTGCCAAGGCTAAGGATTGATCAATTGATGTATTTATGCTGGAAAGTCCTCACGCCATTTTTATTGGTTTTACTCCTGATCTCAACTATTTGGCGGGTATTGATGGTGTATTAATTCTTAACTCTAATTATGAAGAAATTTAATGAAGATAAAGCATGTAAACTTTCCGCTAATATAATGGCAGTTTTCGGTTTGATATTTATTTCTAACCTAGGTTATAAGTCTGGATTCTGGCTAAAAGCTTAAATTTACTATGCCAAAAAATATCCCAAAAGAACTAGAAAATGCTATTCTTTCGCTTACTGCAAAAGAAAAAGATAGACACCTACTTCGGCTAATAGCAAAGAATGATCTCTTAAGAGAGCAAATGCAATTCAATCTCCTAGAAGATGAAAGTGATTTGACTTGGCGAAGACAAGATATAGCGGAGAGTATTGATAGCTATTTTGGAGTCCCGTATTCTTATGTAGGTGTTTTATTGAAAGATATTAGAAAGCTAAGTGCACAAATCACTTGGCACAGAAGAATTACAAAAGATAAATATGGAGAAGTAGATCTCACTGTTGCTTTACTGGAAATAATTCTGCTTCATCATCATAAACAAATTGACAAGCATGTAAGAAAGGCAGATAGCTTCCGGGTTTATCTTGTAAGAAAGGCCATCGCAGCTATTAAGAATATCAATGCCCTGCATGAAGATTTCCATATTGATTTTAGAGAGAGAATGGATAAGATTTTAGGTCTATTGCATACTTTTGAGACGAGATACCATGCCTCGCTTTTAGATTTACCAGAAGCCATGTATTAGAATGACCAAACCTATCCTTGTAATTAAATTTGGAACATCTGCTATAAGCAATGAATCAGGTGAACCAGACCAAAAAATTTTAGATAAGATTGCAGAAGAAGTATCCATTCTTCAAAAGTCTCACTACGTTGTTATTGTATCCTCTGGGGCAGTAGGAGCTGGGAAGAAGTATATAAAAAAGTATGACGGAAGTCTCATTAAAAGAAAGGCTGCTGCGGCAATAGGAAATCCTCTGTTGATAGTGAAATACAATAAGGCTTTTGAAAAATACGACCTTCAAGTGGCTCAAAGTCTTACAGAAAGAAGGCATTTTGCGAATAGAGAGCTGTTTCTTGAGTTAAAAAATACCTATCAGGAATTATGGAGTAATGATATTATTCCCATTGCGAACGAGAATGATGTCGTATCAGATCGTGAGTTAAAGTTCTCTGATAATGACGAGCTAGCCACACTCATTGCTGCGGGTCTTGGAGCGGATCGCTTAATGATAGCCACAGAGGCTGGTGGTCTATTAGATAGAGAAGGGAAGGTCGTTAGCCATATTGTAGAGATTAATGAATTCGTCATGGATTTAGTGGATACCTCTAAATCATTATTAGGTTTAGGAGGGATGTCTTCAAAACTTACTTTCGCCAAATTGGCCACTAAAACAGGTATTAAAGTGACTATTTTTGGATTAAGGATAGGTCAAGGCGGAATTTTAAAATCTTTCAAAGGAGAAGCTGGTAGTACTTTCGAGCCTTCTGAGGTTAATCTTTCTGCTAGAAATAAATGGCTTGTTAGCGGGGGACTTACAGCTGCTAGAATCATGATAGATGATGGAGCTGTCCATGCTTTAGTAGGTCGTAATAGTCTATTGGCTGTTGGAATAAAGGAAGTCTTAGGCGTTTTTGACAAAGGTGAAATTATCGAAATATTAGATACTCAAGGACAGCGGATGGCAGTGGCGAGAAGCCGAGTTTCTTCAAGTGAATTGGTAAAGAAAATAAAGAATCAAGTGGTGGCTCACGCTGATGATATCGTTTTGGTCTAGATGGAAGAATATAGAGAACCTCCTCATTTTGACAAGAAGCTTTTACTTGAAATAGTAAAGATGGAAATGCCTTTTGGTAAGTATAAAGGTCTTTTGATAGCGGACTTGCCCATATTTTACCTAGAATGGTTTCTGAGAAAAGGTGGTTTTCCTCAGGGTAGATTAGGCGTTTTGATGGCGACCACGTACGAAATTAAAAATAATGGACTCCAAGAAATAATTATCAAGCTTAAAAACATAGTCAACAGTAAACCCAGATAACCACTATATTTATGATGACAAAGTATTACTTCATTGCAATTTTCGGAATATTAGCTTACGGAGTTAAAGCTCAAAAGTTCAAGAAAACTCCAGAGTCAAAAATTATGCCATCGGAAGTGGAAAAGCATATTCGTTTTTTAGCTTCAGACGAATTAATGGGTAGAAAAACAGGTCATGCTGGGAATAATACTGCTGCCAGATATATAGCGGAAGAATTTAGAAGCTTTGGGCTAGAGATGGTTTCTTCTAGTTCCTTTTATCAGGCAGTTTCTTTTATGACCACAAATCAACCTACCGAAGGCTCAATAAGTGGGGGTGACGTAGTTTTGAAAATCAATGATGACTTCCTTCTCATGAATGGCGGAGGTATAAACATAGAAAATGTGGAGAAAGCTCATATAGGATATGCTTGGGCTTCAGAAGATGGGACTTACAATGACTATAAAGATGTAGATGTTAGAGGTAAAATAGTAGTGGCCCAAATAGGAACACCTGATGCCAAAGGTTTTAGAGAGATGATGGCAGCTTCTGAAAGGAAAATGGAATTGGCGAAAAAGTATGGTGCCTTGGCACTCATTGAAGTTTTTACTATTCCAGCTCCCTGGAATGCGTTACAAAAGAACTTTGGAAATGGTACTATTTCTATAGAAAAGAAAGGAAAAACAAACTTTACTAGAATATTAATAAATCAAACTACGGCAAAAATAATTGGTAAAGAGGTCGTAAAAAGAATTTCGCTTAAAGTAGAGGAATTGGTTAATTTATCTACTCCAAGCAATAATGTAATAGGGATGATAGAGGGTTCAGATCCTAACTTGAAAAGTGAATATGTTTTGCTTTCTGCACATTTTGACCATGTAGGTTTCCATGAAGAGCATGAGGAAGGCGAAGATTATATATTTAATGGTGCTCGTGATAATGCTATTGGTGTTTCTGCCTTACTGTCTGCTGCGAAGGCATTATCCACGCTACCTGCTAAACGTTCTGTGCTTTTTATAGCTTATACCGGTGAAGAGATTGGCCTGAAAGGCAGTGGTTATTATGCAGAAAATCCAATGCTACCCTTAAATAAATGTATTTTCAATCTAAATATCGATGGTGCTGGGTATAATGACAAGACCCTAGTAAGTGGTATTGGAATAAAGAGAACTGGAGCAGAAGTAGAAATTACTAGAGCTGTAGAGGCCGTTGGTTTAAAATTAATAGATGACCCTACACCAGAGTTAGGTTTGTTTGACAGGTCTGATAATGTACAAATGGCTGCAAAGGGAATTCCTGCTCCGTCGTTTTCTCCAGGTTTTACTTCTTTTGATGAGGAAATATCCAAGTATTACCACAAGGAAGCAGATGAAGCAGACAATCTTGATTTTGTATATCTAGCTAAATTCGCAAAATCTTATGCCTTTGCAGCTAGATTGATTTCAAATATGAAAACTGTTCCTAAATGGATATCTGGAGACAAATATGAAGCTCTCGGTGAGGCCTTATATAAAAACTAGACGATGGAATTATTTACGTTATTATACCCTTTTTTGCGAGGGTTGAAAAGAAGTATGAGGAATTGCACTTTGTTCGTTGCTTAAAGCAAATTTATCCGATTCTTATTACTAATTCACTTCTGAATTAATCCAAGATGTGCTAACTTGTCATCCTATTCAAATTTAAGATACATAACCCCAATAAGAACATAGAAGATGTCTAAAACCGCTAAGCTTATTTATAAAGAAAACGAGTATGAGTTTCCTGTGATAACAGGAACAGAAGATGAAAGTGCCATTGATATTTCTACTCTTAGAGGGCAGTCTGGAGCTGTAACTATAGATTTAGGATTCAAGAACACGGGTTCTACCACTTCGGCCATCACTTTCTTAGACGGTGAAAAAGGTATTCTAAGATATAGAGGTTACGATATAGAGGAATTAGCTGATAAAGCTGACTTTTTGGGAGTCTCATATCTTCTTATTTATGGAGAACTACCTAATAAGGAACAATATGATAAATTCGTAAACGACATCACTCGCCACACCATGGTGAATGAAGACATGAGGAAGATTTTTGACGGCTTTCCTGTGAATTCTCATCCTATGGGTGTTATGTCTTCTTTAGTGAGTGCTATGAGTGGCTTTTATCCTGAGTCTTATGGAAAAAATGGGGATAAAGATATGGACCTTCAAATAATACGGTTGATGGCCAAATTACCAACTTTAGCCACATGGTGTTATAAAAAGTCTCAAGGCCATCCGATTAATTATCCAAAAAACAATTTAGATTATTGCTCTAACTTTCTTCAAATGATGTTTGGCCTGCCTGTTGAGGGGTATGAAATAGACCCTGTTGTAGCTAAGGCTCTAAATAAGCTACTAATTCTACATGCAGATCATGAGCAGAATTGCTCTACATCTACGGTGAGGTTGGTGGGTTCTTCCCATGCTAATTTATATTCATCTATTTCTGCTGGAATTTCTGCTCTTTGGGGTCCACTACATGGTGGTGCGAATCAGGCTGTAATAGAAATGTTGGAGTCTATAAAAGCAGACGGAGGTGGAATTGACAAATACCTTAATAAGGCAAAGGATAAGAATGATCCTTTCAGATTGATGGGTTTTGGCCATAGAGTGTATAAAAACTTTGATCCACGAGCAAGAATAATTAAAAAAGCTGCAGATGAGGTTTTAGAGGCTTTAGGTATAGATGACCCAATTTTGGATATCGCTAGAGGTTTAGAAGAAGCAGCGTTAAACGATGAGTATTTTGTCAAAAGAAAGCTTTATCCAAATGTAGACTTCTATTCAGGAATTATATACAGAGCTCTTGGCATTCCCGTCAATATGTTTACTGTGATGTTTGCAATTGGTCGCTTACCAGGTTGGATTGCTCAATGGAAAGAACTTCGTGAGGCAGGACAGCCAATTGGAAGACCTCGTCAGATTTACACTGGAGAAAAAGAAAGAAAATTCGTGTCCTTAGAGAATCGTTAGGATTAAGTGCAATAGCATTTAAAGTAAAAGAGAGTGACCATATATATGGTCGCTCTCTTTTTTTATGTATATCTAAGGATCAACTTAGTCAGTTTCTAGAACGGACAGCGTCCAAAAAAGCACCTTTTCTTCTTCTGCTTATCTCCGCGTCCATGTTATTTTTTAGCTTTACTTTTTTCATTGGGCCATTCACCTGTATACTCGCTATGTGGTCTAAATTGACCATGTAAGATTTGTGAGTTCTAAAGAAGTCGAATTTAGTAAATG
>JBNMFK010000265.1:0-5665 GCA_051269965.1 Algoriphagus sp.
TCTCGGGGATGTACTCTTTTCGTAATTTGTCTGAATTCTATACTCAAAATGACATTTCTGAGAAGGATTTGGTAGAAGAAGTAGAAAACGTAATGGCCATGCTTTTGACAGAAATGATGGATGAAAAAATGCCCTTTATGCAGACTACCGAGTTAAAAAACTGTGAATATTGTGCATTTAAGACCGTTTGTAACCGCTAAATCATTTATAATGTGGCCAGTTACTGCTATAAAAAAAACTTAGGCCAAAAGCTTTGCTATATAAATAAGTAGAAATACCTTTGTGCCTCGGTTCAAAGAAAGCCTTTAATCGAGCGAAACAGAGGAATGGCAGAGCGGTCGAATGCGATAGTCTTGAAAACTATTGACTGTAACAGGTCCGGGGGTTCGAATCCCTCTTCCTCTACACCAAGGCACAAATGACATACTAGTCATTTGTGCTTTTTTTGTACATAGAATGTCACTAATCCCCGAAATCCTTTACAAAGATTAATTATTTTATTTCGCCAGATTTCCAATCATAAAAGATAAATTAAGTGGAGAGGTGCTACCAAAATAATTTAAGGTCGTAAGAATGATTATCCTATTCTTTGAGAAATGGCAAAGAAGGTGGACAATGAAGACATTCAAACGGTTAGAAGTCATAGCTTTATTAACACTTTAGTCCATACGGTGAGAAGCGAAGACAGTATGGCAATTGCTGCTATACAGATGGGCGAATCAATCCACCTATTTTTAATGGAATTCCATAATAATGATCGGTATGCAAACAAAGATTTTTTTCCACTGACTATCGTAATTAACCTGACTAACGAAGCTTTCTCTAAAGTCCAATTTTGTAATTGGGAATAATTTCTATTTTCTTGGCATTAAGGGTAATGTACTTCTCTTCAGATAATAGGGCTAAATAGTATTTGCAAAGTCTTTTAGGAAGATATAGTTGGTTTGGAGGCTATTGAACCTGAATGTCTAAGTGGAATTATTTTCACAGACTAACTAAGAGATACTTGCTTTTTATGGAAAGTATCTGGTATTCATTACTCATAAGTAAAACGCTCTCAATAAGTTTTTTTAAGGTTCTGTATGTTAAATAGCCAGTAATAGCTTAAAAATAATTTTCTTTGTCATAAATAAAAACGGATAAAAATTATGTGGACAGAAATAGACAATAAATTAAAGGCAGAATTTACGTTTAAAGACTTTAATGAGGCTTTCGGATTTATGACGAGGGTGGCTATTCTTGCCGAAAAGCAGGGTCACCACCCGACATGGGAGAATACTTGGAATAAAGTGAATATCACGCTCACAACGCACGACGAAGGTAACAAAATCACTCAAAAAGATTATCAACTTTCAGAAGCTATCTTAGAATTATTGAAATCATAAAGTGTTGACAAAGAGGGGACAATGTTAACTTATGTTTATAAATAGTTGATAATCAACAAGAAGTTTCATAATCAAGTAAACAAGATAAAATCATCTTGTTTGTCTTGTTTTGATGTGTAGTTATTATAGATATTGTGTTAAAAAGTGCAAAAATTGCTGACAATTGGTCTATATTCACAGTTTAGAATAAAAATTTAATCCAAATGTGAAAGTATCCGACGACTTTGTAAATTTAATTACATAGATCGATGTGAATGTTGACTTCTGGTATTTTGAGTCCTAGTAAAAAGAAAGTATTTATGAATAGGGCTCTATAGACTGTTGGTGATATTTTGGATAGAGTTATCTTCTTTTTATGTAATGTATTTCCATATCTTTTTATTTCAAGTTTTAGAATAATTTCAAAAGTTAGAACTACGCTAACTATCATATAAATCAGAAATATGTCTCTTAAAATTGTACCTACGCCTATTGGCAACTTAGAAGATATTACGCTAAGAGGTATAAAAGTCCTGAAAGATGCTGACTTAATTCTAGCAGAAGACACCCGAAAAACAGGTATTCTTTTGAAACATCTGGAGATAAAAAAGCCTATGAAGAGTTATCATACCTTTAATGAGCATCAGCAACTTAATAATATTTTGATGAAGCTAAAAGAAGGGATGAATGTTGCCTTAGTTTCCGATGCCGGAACTCCGGCAATTTCGGATCCAGGGTTTCTTTTGGTTCGTGCTTGTTTAGAGAATGATGTGGAAGTGAGTTGCTTGCCAGGAGCCACAGCCTTTGTACCAGCTCTGGTAAATTCTGGTTTACCCGCAGATGCTTTTGTGTTCGAAGGTTTTCTTCCAGTTAAGAAGGGGAGAAAGACGAAACTAGAAAGTCTTAAAGAAGAGACGCGGACAATGATATTTTATGAGTCCCCACACAGATTATTAAAAGCCCTTGAGGAATTTATAGAACATTTGGGTCCAGATAGAAACGCTTGCGTCAGTAGAGAATTGACTAAAATTTATGAAGAAAATGTACGTGGTTCATTATCCGAAATTCTTTCTAATTTTGCTGACCGCTCCATAAAAGGAGAAATTGTGATTGTTATAGAAGGATTAAATAGAAAAAAGATTAAATGAGTTTATTAAAGGGAAAAGTGGCCCTCATTACTGGAGCCTCAAGAGGCATTGGAAACAGTATTGCCAGAGAATATGTAAAACAAGGTGCGAGTGTAGCATTTACTTATTTATCCAGTGTAGAAAGAGGGGAGGCCTTAGAAAAGGAATTGTCAACAGAGGGCATAAAAGTAAAAGGTTACCGATCAGATGCGGCTGACTTTGCCTCATCAGAAGCCCTTGTTAAAAGTGTAATCGAAGATTTCGGTACGATTGATATTCTAGTAAATAATGCCGGTATTACACGTGATAATCTTTTGATGAGAATGTCTGAGGAACAATGGGATGATGTTCTTCGAGTAAATTTGAAATCTATCTTTAATTTGACTAAGAACATTACCAGAACCATGTTAAAGGCGAGAAGTGGTTCTATCATAAACATAACATCGGTAGTTGGACTTACTGGCCAAGCAGGCCAGGTCAATTATTCTGCATCAAAAGCAGGTATTCTAGGTTTAACGAAATCTGTTGCGAAAGAATTAGGCTCTAGGGGGGTTAGATGTAATGCCATAGCTCCGGGTTTTATTGAAACAGAAATGACCGAAGAGCTTGATGAAGAAGTGAAAAAAACTTGGTTAACCTCTATTCCTCTAAAAAGGGCAGGACAGGGTAGCGATATCGCCAATGCTTGTGTCTTTTTGGGCTCAGATATGTCTACTTATATTACTGGCCAAACAATGGTAGTTGATGGCGGAATGGTGATGTAACAACATTTTAAATGAGTTCAAATCTACTTTTTCAAGACTCTCGTTGGTTTCTCTTACTGTGTTTAGGAGTGGGGATTGCTTATGCATTGGTTCTTTATACCAAGAAAAGTACACTCAGTAAAAGTTTAAATAGAACTTTAGGAGTCGGACGAGCACTTTTAGTTGCGGGAATTTGCTTCCTGATTCTAAATCCTTTTTTAAAGTCTAACAACACACGTACGCTGAAACCTATTTTGGTAGTAGCTCTGGATAATTCGGCATCCATGACTCAGCTTGGTTCTGAGACGCTAAACGCTCTAAAATCAGAGATAAAAGATGCAATTGCTCTCTTACAAACCTCAGATTTTCAGATTGATTTTAAAGTTTTGTCAGGCGATTCAAAATCACTAAGCATAGATTCGGTCGTTTTTGATATAAAAAAAACCGAGTACGGAGGCTTTTTCCAAGGTATAAAGGAGGAGTATAGTGGTCAAAACCTGAGCAATGTAGTTGTGATTTCAGATGGCATGGTAAATACGGGTCTTTCTGTCCAGCAGAGGGAGTTTCCTTTTAATATAGATGCTGTAGGATACGGAGATACTACCGTCAAAAGGGATTTGGCTATTAAGGGGCTGCGTGCCAATAAACTGGCCTACCTAGGAAACGACTTTCCGGTTCAAGTAGATATCTCTGCAGAATTATTCAAAGGAAAGGGTACCACGGTTATGATTAGGCAAGATGGAGAAATAGTAGCTCGCGAAATTGTCAGGTTTAGTTCCGCTAGCGATTTTAAAAGTTTAAACTTCAATTTGTCTACTAAAAAAATTGGTAAACAGCGTTATACTGTTAATATTTTGCCCTTAGGAGGGGAATCAAATACGAGAAACAATAACCGAGATATTGTGGTGGATGTAGTGGACGGCAAAGAAAGGATTCTGCTGGTGGCTGCTGCTGCACATCCAGATATCAAAGCTTTTAAGGCTATCATTGAAAAGAATCCACTGTTTGAGCTCACTATCAAGATAGCTCAGGCGTACAATGCAGGAGAAATAGAAAAGGAGGAATTCGATATTTTGATATTACATCAGCTTCCAGATGGACAGGAACAAACTAAGGATTTAACTACAAGGCTGTTAGCGAAGCTTAAACCGACGATGTTTATCATAGGTGCTAGAACAGACCTTAATAAGTTTAACGGTATGCAAGAGGTCGTCGGAATTTCTAATCCTTTAAATAGGCTGGATAAGGTTACCGGAGTATTTAACAGCTCTTTTACCCGGTTTATTTCTAACGACAGCTACAACACTATTATTTCTGAGTTACCTCCCGTAACTGCTCCATTTGGAGAATATAATAGTTTTCCAGGTTCTAGTATCATTCTTTTTCAAAAGGTAGGAAACCTTCAAACAACAAGACCACTGCTGGCTGTTAACACAAATGCGGTTAGAAAAGCTGCCGTTCTAACCGCGGAAGGCTTATGGCAGTGGAGAATGGAGGAGTACTTTAATCATGAAGCTCAGGAAGCGGTAGATGATTATATTCTAAAAACACTTCAACTCATTTCTATCAAAGAGTATAAAGAAAAGTTACGGGTTTATCCTGTCCAAAACGAATTTGATATAGATGAGTCAGTCATTTTTGAAACAGAGGCATATAATGATCTATATCAGAAAATTACAGACTCGGATATTGAAGTTAAACTTGATATCTCAGGACCTACCCCGTATGAAAAGTCTTTTAACTATGTAACCAATGGTCAGAATACCGCTTTTGAAGTGTCTGATTTAAAGGCCGGTGTCTATACTTACAAGGCTCAAGGAAAAGTCTTAAATGTTTTAAGAAAGAGTAGTGGTCAGTTTGTAGTTAAGGACAAGGACTTAGAATCACTTAATATGACCGCAGATTTCAACCTTTTAAGAACGTTAGCTTATAAAAATGGGGGTGATTTTTATACTCAAAATAAGATGACTGATTTGACCGATAAACTTACAAGTACCAAAGTGCCATCACGTTTAATCAATACGGAGGATCTGCGAGAGATTATAAATCTTTGGTGGTTGCTTCCTTTATTATTACTTCTAGCCAGTACCGAGTGGGGTTTGAGAAAGTATTTTGGTTCTTACTAAAAACTTGAATGATGAGTTCAAAGTACAGTTTAGCTGAAACCTATGCTTCAAGAATGATTAGCGGTGCTATAAGTGACCCCCATCAAGAAAGAATTTGTAGAAAATCTAAAACAAGTAAACGAACTTGCAGACAACACAAAGAGTTTTGTTTAAAGGTGTAAAAATGAATCAATTAACGCCACTAGCTTTGGTCTTTTGGATGATGTTAAAGTAATTATTAATATTTCAGTTTGGGAGGACATTGAAATCTTATGTTTTTAAATCATTTCACTCTGATTTTATAAAGCAAAGAAAAGAGTGGTTCG
>JBNMFK010000266.1:0-5657 GCA_051269965.1 Algoriphagus sp.
GTAAAAAAACGTCGTACCTTTCTACCCCCTAAAATATCTTACTATTTGAAAGTAAAAGGAAGTGGAAACTTATCAGTAAAAAATAAAACGTGAAAAAAATAGTAGCAAGATTGGGTCATACGTCTTTTAATTAGGCTTTTAATAGTAAATTCTCAGCTAAATACGACTCCAAGACAGCAGTTTTCCTCCTGAACATGGAAACGTTAGGTATGTCATTCTTGATGTAAATTTAGAAATGAAAATGCCATTTAATATTGCTATTGCCCTCATGGTATCACAGAATATTTTAAGGCATTTTTTACTAATGTTGAAGATGGGAATCGTACAATCCCTGAGTCAATCTAGATTTATCATTTTCTGCCGTTGCGGCAGAGGCGTTTGTTGCACATTTAATGAAACACAGAAGCTTAACGCTATATCTAGAACCGGAAAACGACTTACTTCGTCAATATCATTCCATCAATGGCTCTGATGATTTAATAGAATCTCCGGTAAAAAAGTAGGGAATTCGTAAAAACTACAGACTAGCGTTTATGTTGGACCGTTTCTCTGCCGCATAAATGACTAGCTATTTTCTTCTTCGTTTTACCAATCCAAATACATCTCTCTAGAAAAGATAGGACGAAACACGCTTTAATCCTGAATCTGATTCCCAACTTAATTTGTAGCGTTTCCTTTTAAGTTCAATTCGTTATTGGGTATTTATTATGAAGTCCTTCTTTATCATCGTCAGCCAAGAATCATTTTCTCTAAATCTTTAAGTCAAGGATAAATACTAAGACTCAGAATGTTTAATGAAGAACTTATGAAGAACCATAGCTCCAAGCCCACCAAAAATGGGAGAAAGCATGTAGACGCTAATAAAACTATAGTTTCCTAGAGGGAACGCAGCCTTACCCCACCCAGCAAAATAAGCCACCATTCTAGGCCCAAAATCTCTAGCGGGATTTAGTCCTGCTTGGGTGAAGGGAGCTACTAAACAAATAATTAAAGAGACCGTAAGACCTATTAAAATAGGAGTCAAATTATCCATTTGTTCAGGTTTTTCTGTCAATCTAAAGATGACAAAGACTAAAATAAATGTTCCCAGAGCCTCCATGAAACAGGCTAGCGGAATGGATACGCTTAACTTAGACTCAAACCCAGGATTTGGAAAAAATTCACCAAACATCATCGCTGAATGATATGAGTCTACACTTCCTCTTAAAAAACCATGGCCACTTTCATAAACGGCAATGGCATCGCCAACATAAGATAAATAAGGCCACCCGCGGTAAATGCCCCAATCATTTGAAAGAAAATATACCCAAGAAGTTTCTTTAGGCTTAGTTTTTTCGCAAAAAACATAGCTACACTGACAGCTGGATTGAGATGTGCTGGGCAAATATTTCGTGTACAAAAAATGGCTATAGCCACACCAAAGCCCCAGATTAAAGCTACTTCTAACAAACTTCCGAAGGCATCAAATAAAACAGCACCAGCACTACAGCCAAAAAGGACAAGAATAAAAGTACCCAAAAACTCACCGAAATATTCTCAGAGTCTCATAGGATGCAAAGAAAAGAGAAATTATGGAAAAGTCATTCTGTCAAATGAAATAGAAACAACTTTCTTCTAACTCCTATTAATGTGTCTTGCTTCGTTTGGCTATCACAGGATTATAAGACACATCTAGCCTCTTACGAAGTTTAAATTCTAGTACAGAATCTCCTTTTCTAATTAAATCCAAGGGTACTTACTGACTTTCAAAGCTAGATGGCCCTAGTTCTTCTGTTACTTCGCTATTCCTCTTGGTACCGCAGCCACCAAAAGTCTTAACATCTGTTGCAGCAAGTATTTTCCCATGACCTTCAATACATGAATATGTAATGGTTTAGAAAATGGTATGTATTCTGTCACCACTTTTTGAAAGACACTATTCGCAACAAGATTCATTACGATCTATTAATTACCGCATGCTTTTATTGTACTTGAAAACACCGCATTAGAATCAACTTGTAAAGGAGGACCCAACTCTACAGAATCATCCGCCTTCAAATTAACTTGCTTTATTAAGGAAACCTTAGTCCTCTTTGTTAGCTGTTTAGCCTCCGAATAGGTATTTAATTTTAGAAGTAAGGCATTAATAGTTAGGTCATCAAAGTAGCATTATTTATAATTAGCCTTATAAACTTCTTTAATTTGTACCAATGATAAAGCCTTTTAAGCGAGAGGAACGATGCTGTGTGCCTGCCAGATTGATTTGATAAAACGGCCGTTAATGAAGTTTCATGAAGCGAGGTATTGGCATCCAAAATGGCAATATTTAGCTAACCTGTAGTACGCTCTCCTTAGAACAAGCGACCATCAGACAAAACTGGCTATATCTTTAAGGGTTCCAATTACTTTCACAGCATTAAAACCCGCTTCTTAAAAGTCTATAAAATGAACTTAAACCCCTCAAGATTTGAAGTCCGATGATAGGAACTAAAACTTCAATTTATGACAGAATTCTCTGAACATTTTCATCAATAACTTTCTATGCCCGCATCTTTCAGATTTAGACAAATATATCTTCTATTTATTTGGTATAAATTACAAGTTCATAGTGGGAAATGTATCTTAGTAACGGATATACCTCACAACTTCCCACTTTTTAAAACCCCTTTTAGACTCTCAACATTACTTTAGACTACGTTCCAAAAATCAATTTAACACTAAAATAGCGTTGGCTTTTTTGCACTCTTCCACCTCATTTTGATAAAAACAAGCTCTGATGCAGGGAAAGCATTCTTCTACAATTCACTGAAAAGACATTATTAAATAAATTTCACTATATTACTATACCGTGTTTAAGGCTAAATACATGTAAGCCTCATTATTATTAAATCGAAACTGTGATATCATGAAAAATTTTCAGACTAAAGGCATAGAAAGTGTAGCGAAAGATTTACAGCTTAAGGTGCCATTGGTCAGCGAATACATGGTACATATTGGACAGTTAATTACTTTAAAACCGAGTACTCCTGTCATGTCGGCACTAGAAACGCTGCTCGATAATAGAATAACGGGAGCCCCTGTAGTAGATGATAAAGGCGAGGTGATAGGTCTTTTTGACGATAAGGATTGCCTAAATATTTTAATTGGTGGAGCCTACTATAATAATCCAGTAGAACGTGATACGGTTTCAGACTATATGTCTAATGTTATGAAAACCATTCCCTTAAGTTCGGATATCGTGCAGGTAGCTAATACCTTCCTCACCACGCCATATAAAAGACTTTTGGTGGTGGACGCCTATGGTAAGCCCGCTGGACAAATAAGTCGTCGTGATATTCTTAGAGCCATCAGAGAAATGAATAAAAGTACTTGGTAAAATTCAGAACCATACGATGGCAAGTCCCTAGGCGGTTTGCGTATTTTAATGGTCTAGATTCCCCTCGATTATGAAAGAAAAGACTTTCTGAATGCGTCTGCCATAGGTAAAGGTACTTTTGCTATTTCCGGATGTTCAGACTTATTGCTAATAAGACAGATACAATCTCAAAAGTTTTATTCTCTCATTATTGACTAACAAATTGCCTAAGAGCTCACTTATTAAGGCTATTCACTCAAAGCTAAATAGACCATTAAAATATTTAGCGTGAAGGATATTGTTCATAGGCTAGTTGAACGTTTATATTTCTACGACATCTAATACACCCTATTTTTAGATTCATGTACTATTAAACAATAAGATAACTTATTGTCCAGTTTTTGGGATGATTTATATCAAGCCTTTCAAAGTCCACCAGTTACTTGATATAAAACATTAACTACAAAAAAAATGAATGATGAATTTGAATAACAAAGATTTCTAGGAGCTCAAGAAAAAAGTTTTGAGATAGCTTTAAATGACATATTAAAAGATAATAAGTTGAGCCACTAGATGTGATATTCTCACAATACAAAGGACTAATTTGAAGTGAAATAGCTAAAAAGTACTCCATAAAAAGTAAAAAAGAAGCTACTCAATGTTTTAAACATGAAGTTTTGGGAAAGAGGCCTCTAGAAATAATTAAAGCTTTTTTGAATATCGAGGGTAAAAGTGCTCTTGATATTTTAGGGACTCCCGATCGTTTTAACTTGAAATCTAGTATGACTTTATTATATAATTCAAGATGAAACTAATATCTAAAAAGATCCTAGATAAGCTCTATGATGGGAAGCTAAGCTCTAGAATGAAAGAGTTATCATCTAGTTAGCTACTGCTGGTATTCCGTTTCAATTAGTGCCAGTGATTTAGGCGTTGGGGGGCCACTTTCAGCGAAATATAAAGCTTACCCGAAATATCAATTTGAATTTAAACTGGGAAGATTAACAGAGGGTGTTGAAAAGAGAAACTGACTTTTTAGATTATATTTTCATAACTTTGACTTTAAAAAAAACTTATAATTATGAAACTGAAATGTGTTTTCATTGCAGCCGTCTTCTTTTGTTCTTCTTTTTTTAATGCCAGTAGTCAAGAAGGGTTTATAGGTGAAATTCGCATGTTTGCTGGAACTTTTACACCAAGAAACTGGGCTATGTGTGATGGACAATTATTGTCAATTAGTAGGAATACGGAACTGTTTTCCATTTTGGGTGCCACTTACGGCGGTGATGGACGAAGTACGTTTAGATTACCAGATTTAAGAGGTAGAACTGCCGTGCATCCTGGTTATGGACCAGGCCTGCCAAGTGTATCACTTGGCCAAAAGAGTGGAACTACTAGCTTAACGCTTCCCACTAATAGTTTACCTGCACATAACCATTCTGGTTATATCAATGTGTCAGATACGAAAGGTGATGATTTTTATACCTCCAATGGCTATATGGCTGATAGCAGTGCTGTGAGTTTCCAACAGTTCACAAATACCCCGCCTACCGGAAACAAGACTATTCAGGGAGTACAGACCAATACTACAGGGCTTGGCTTGTCAATTTCAAAAAGGTCTCCATTTACAGGAATTAATTACATAATTTGCTTAGATGGTATATATCCAGCTCGTAATTAGGATTTTATTTTTATTTCGATGGAATTGGCTATTTCGGAGTGAGCATGCAGGTGATTCTTTATTTAGAAGTAAGCATCAAGAAAGGACAATAATAGAGCGAAATTCCCCTTATCTACTCTAAACAAACCTTACCTCTCTTCATGCGAACCCAATTGTTGGAACTTGGCTTATTCAGTTCTTAATTAATGGGTAAATAACTTACCTTTTTCCATAAAAATATATCCTGTTCTACACTTGATGAAAATTTCTGATTACTAGGGAAGGAAATCAATTTATGAGTTGTTTCTTTTGCTGATTCCGCATCAGTCCAGTCGACTAGCCAAGTAAATACTGGTGGGTCTTTTGGAAGCTGATAAATTTCAAAATCTATTAAAGATTTATTTCTTGAATCCACCTTTTGAGACTTTAGCCTGCCTAACATTTTGCCTAATATCTAGGCTCTTAAAAGGTAAATAACCGAAAAAGTGGAAGATTTTATACAAATCAGATTGTATAAAAAGTAATGTTCTGGCTATGTTTTTTCAGCCTGAATGAAATATTTCAGAGCATAAACACACAGTATTAGCTACTGTGAGAGCGATTATGGTCATGAATCAGGATATTTAACCTATTTTTATGGTTAAGACATAATGCCCTATGAAA
>JBNMFK010000267.1:0-5642 GCA_051269965.1 Algoriphagus sp.
GAAAGATTTCTATACTTCTGTCCCCTCTTAATCTACTCCTAAATGCCTAGATTTTTCTAAGCTGCGACGCCTCGCTTGAAAAATTCTATTGATGCGTTAGTGCTTCTATTGTCATGGTAGTTAAGAATAGTTCTGTAATAATTCTCAAATGTTCGAGCTATTAAATTGAACGATTTAAATCCTGCTTGTCTTACACTTTCATGCCATTTTGCCATTCTTGCTAAGGCACATGTTTGGACTGTTGTTTTGTCATAAATCTCTGCCAATTGAATAGCTAGCTAAGCTGTGAGCTGTCTCAAGGTCTGGGTATCTTTAATAAGATCTAAGAGAAGCTAAAATGTATTTTAGCTTGATTGTGAGCTCTTGACACACCGTCCAAATCAGAAAAACAACACTTAACTCCTGGTGAATCAAATCCTATATAAGCTAAGATAAGCAAACAAAATTAAAGCTAGACTTACACAAACCATAAACGCTAGGTTGTTATTAGCCTATTGAGGCCTCTTTTTGTTCATTTATTCGGTTTAATTGAGAGATTTTAGGCTTCTCAGTAGACCATAAATAGCCTAATTTTAAAAACTACAGACTTTTCATACCTGTTTATCAAAATACTGCTTAGCTCGTACTAATTATAATTCCGATATTTAGTCTCTTTATTCAGGGCAGCCTGTTGTTTCAGCAGAGAAAACTGCATTAATTATTTTGAATCCTGGTAAAAGTAAGACAGACTTTCCTGCTACAACTTCAACATTGAGAAATGGGTTAATAGTGTTTGTCATTTCTACAAAATTCCAATTTTCCAAGTTGAGGTTGGAATTTATTACATTAACTTCTCTCTTAATAGGGTCAATAATGATGTTATCTAACCTAATTTCATCTCTTGATCCTTTAGTACTGTTTTTTACACCTGTGTAATAATATCTCCAAAAAAGCTGAACGAAAGGTTTACCAAGCAGTGTATTGGGCAATTGAACCGTGAATTCTTGATTTAAGTTTTCGACCTCGTTTCGTCGATATTCAATGGGATTTTGACTTGAATCCAGAATGTCAGAAAAGGCTAATTTGTCACCAACTCGACCTTGTAATCGTAAATTATATTCTCTGGAATTGGCTTTTATTGTAGATGCTGAAAAGCTGATTTTTAAAGAGTCGAATGGGCTAGTATTAAGCGATAGTAAGAAACCTCCCAGTTTGGTATCAGGGTATCCTTCTTGGCCACTTCCAGTATTGATGAATGATATTCCGTTAGCATTCAGACCATTAATTCGAGTTTTTTTTGTATTGTCAAAATCACCAGAGGTAAAGCCTCCTATACTTGCCGATAGGCTGGGTTCTTCCTCGTCCATGTACACAAAAGCAGCATTAGGTGCCTCGCTTCCAGAAGATTGACTATCAGCCCAAGAGATAAACGAATAACCACACGGAACAAAACTCTTGCTTAATGGATATGGATTATCGCTCAAAAAATCCTACGAAAAAACTGCCTTATAAGTTATATTGGTACTTGGCTTAATGAAAGTTAAGGAATCGCCAAGGATGTTTCCATTAACCTCCCAATGCGAAAACTTATAACCCTCGTTTGCTGTTGCCAGCAAAGGAATTCTCAAACCTTCAAAATATGCACCGACCCAAGGATATGGGTTCGAATCAATTCCGTCTGTACCTTCGAGCACTTCTATACTATTTACTTTGATAAACCCCGCAGAAGGGTTGGACACCTCCAAAGTAAGATTATAAGTGCCAGTCAAATTAAAAGCGGAAACAAACTGCTGTCTCACAATATCTTGTCTGTTTAGAACAAAGTTTTCCATGTCGTCGATATTGGATTGCCATTCGGCTAAGTTATTTAGAGTTGCCCATCTATCAATATGATCGGGCATTACACCAGCAATTTTTGTACTCGTTTGATTGAGTAGTGAAGAGAGTCTATTTGGAGAAAAACTGGTATTTAGCAAATCAGCATATCTGTTTACAAATTTATTCTTGAACTCTTCTACCTTTAATAATTGATCTAGAATCACCAGAACACTTCTAGCATAAGGATAATTATTACTGTTTACATCAGAGAAGGTTTTATCTAGGTCGAATAGAATCCATCTCCACCTACCATCATTTTCTGGCTTTGTGCTGTTGCTAAAAGGGGCTTTTGCCCTCCACCACGTTGCATTATTTGTCGGCCAATCAGTATTTACATAAAAAAACTGAGTTAAGTTGTAATCTATATAGTTATCCAAGTCAATTTGGGTTTTGGCATAATCGTATCTAGCCGTATTTGTCGCAAAATCGTTATTAGTTCGAAAATAACTAAGAAGGGTGCCGTAACCGTCATAAGAGCCCTCTTTTACTTCGTTTGGATACTTTATTAGATCTATGTTGCTTTCATCAACCCCAAATTTTTGAGATATATAGAAACGGTCTATCCTTTCTCGCAGGTTTGCCAATCCTCAAAAATAACCATTGAGAAAGACTACTGAAGGTCTGTAATCTTGACTTTGAGCATATAAATTCTTGGCTGATTGGTGAATGAAAGCATCCTTCATCATAGTGGATTTTTCAATAAAGTCATTTCCAGAATTTCTTAGTAAAAAACGACTAAAATCTGTTTTCCCGTCTTGGAAAAGTGGATACTCGATAGTATTTGAGCCAAACTCACTTCTGGCATAAAAACGGAAAGTTTTCATCGCAAACTCCCTAGAATAAGCTCCGTGTAATCTTGCCCCAAGGTTTTGTTGAAACGATTGAGTGTTTTCCCCGATAAGCTCAAAACTAATGGGTATTTCAGCTTTCGTGCTGTAATTATTTCCTCCCATTCCCCAAAGTCCACTTGCATATTCAAATAAATTTGACTCTGTTGTATTTAGAGCAATTACCGGAAGGTTATAAAAATTAAAACCTCCATTACTTATGAAGTAAGTATTCGAAACTGGATCGCTGGGTAAACAACCCGCTTTACTTGCAATTGCACGAACGGGAGTTCCTTTATAAATAGAGTAATTAGGGAAATAACTAGGTGGTGAAGAGCCATTAAAAGTTGTAGAAATAAGGGCAATTCCATTTGGCTGTGAAGTCCTATTTTCTATTGAAATGGGCCCGTTATAAGATTTGCTTTGATACGAACGACTTAAAAAAGAAGAAGCATTATAGTCGTTCTTATAATTATAAAAAATTGGTGAAAAATTGGCGAAACTTGGCTCAGAGCCATCGTCTGAATATACTATAGAAACACCAGGTTCAGCATGGCTGAGTGAAAGATTAAAAGAGGATGAATGAAAACCACCAGCATGCGAAAATATAGGAGGTTCTAGAATTTTCAAATAGGAAGTACCGGTATTATTGGAACTTTGAAACGTTGCAGAGCTAAAAAAACGTAACTCTGAGTAGCCATCGTACTTTCGACCGAAAGAAACATTGGTTCTTTGTTTTGAAAATGTAACGGAGTCTACAATAGTTAAACCATCAGGGTCAACAAGGAACAGGGTCTCCCCTCCGCTCGAAAGTTTAAAATCAAGGTGATTGCCATAGTTTTCTTTATCACCGCTGGCCCATAAAATTAAGTAGCCCTTTGCTGGAATACTTAGAGTGTTTGGTAATTCGTATTTTTCAAGGTCGGATATGTCATCGCTTAAGAAATAACCTTTCAAATCTACTGCCGTGTTGTAGGCATTAAAGAGTTCAAGCCAGTCTGAATCGTCGCCTCTCTGATCTAAATCAGTTGTCGAGTTGGAAGCCATAATTTCATTAATATAAAGTCCAGTGCTTGCTGGTTGAGGGTCTGCAATTAGTTCAAAATCAAAACTAAGGTCACTACTCACACCGGTTGTTTGATGTACCTCAACAGACATTATATTGTTTCCAATTGCAACAGAAGCACTAGGAATTGTGAAATTTTGCCAGCTATCTTCTTTAGTTTGTAAAGCTCCAGTATCGAAAGCAATTGTACCTGAGGGTAGATTATAGCGAAAAGCCTCCTGTCCATTGATATATACCACACAGGCATCATCTGCTTTTACTCTGCACAATTGATCGCTAGCATAGTTAGTAGTATATCTTTTTCTAAAATAGGAGGTTATGTATTTGTTGTTGGCATCTGGGCCAAAACTTATAATTGTCGCCTCATCCCCGTCGCCATAACCAAGTTGTGTATTACCATTGCTCCAACTTGTGTCTGCATAGTTCAGGTTTTTCCAATTGGCATCATTCACATTTCCATTGTCGTAGTATTTCCAAGTTGAACCTTCGGCAATATGGGTTGTTTGGGCATAAATTGATTGCACGTAAAACAGAATTAATATAACGAAAGGGGATTTGATTTTCATTTTTTTTAAACGGTGCTACCTATCACGGAGAGTTAAAATTCCTTAAGGCTTCTCTTAAACATTAATACTATAAAATTTCTTTTTCTTGTTGATACTGTCGTATAACAGTATTGTCTTTAGAAATAAGTTTAAATTCCTAAGTAATTTGGACTATTATAGGGATTCTTCAGGCAAAGTTTAACTCACGGCGAACCCAAATAACAAGCAAAAGAAATAAACAATAAGATTATAGAAGTTAATCGATAAACACTTGAAAGATTTATAAAATCTAGGATTAATGCAAAATCGAGTATGTTAGTCACTATTTAGATTTAGTGAAAATGATGGTTAACACGATGCTAAATGAGGAAGTAAATTATTTGGCACATGAAAGGTATTACAGTCGATGAGTTGCAATCCAGGATGCATAAAGATGGATATGGAAAAAGTACCGATTCAGGTACCCTGAATATTTGACTATAAAGACCCAAAAAATAACCTTTAAAAACATATGAGCAACTTCATGAGTTTCAAAGCCATCTGAAGGATCAATAGCGAATATTTTACATAGATTGTCATTAAGAGATTATCCTCAAGTTATTCAAACACTAAATGACAGTTTCGGGCTAAGTGCTACTACGATAAGCAAGCAGTTTGTTGAAGTCAGTACTGCGGTTTTTACGGTAGCTGCATCCTATTAAATTAAACTCTACATCTAACTATTCCTTTGCCACTTCTTAAATCACGATATAACAGTAGTAAAGGGTGTTAATCCTCGTATTTGACTTGGTTACGTTGGTCATTTGTTTCCTTCTTTTTTGGGCTAGCTTGAAAGAAAAATGAGCTATTCCTGTGAGACCAGCACGTATAAAGAGGCTGATATCTATAGCCAAACCATAAGGCTCATTTGGATGTAAAATCTTGCCATTTTTTTTAAACTCTCCTTCGTTATTTTCTCGAATAATAATAAAGTCGATATCCTTTTGATATTTACTTCTTATCAGACTTTGAATACCATCAAGTAATTTTATAAGACGATAATTAACGTATTTATTAAAAATGGAACGAACCAAATTTGTAAACAACTTAAAAAAATGACCATCAACCTCAACTAAGCCAATTGCCCATAAAAATATAGTCTCAAATATTTTTATTTCTTCTAAAGCCCTATTAGCCATAAGGTCCCGATATTCTTTATAATATCATGCTCCGAAAGGAAACGTGGAAAAATCCGTCATAAAGTTAAATTTCTCAACGGCTACTTCTATTACCAAAGACACTATTTAAGGACCGAACCCATCTCCGTTAATGACTACTATTTAGTAGTTTCTCATTCAAGTTTTCTCG
>JBNMFK010000268.1:0-5620 GCA_051269965.1 Algoriphagus sp.
CTCCTTCGTATTGAATTTCAATAGCGTGTCTTTGTAAATAAATGGCCAAGTCACCCTCTTCGGCTTGTAGCGGCATATACTTGACCTTTTCTTGTGTATTTTTCCAAGGTTCATCTTCTGAAGAGCTCGGTAGGGGATAACCAGGTCCTACTTTCACCACATAGCCACTTCTTACTTCCTCTTTTTCTGTGACAGTAGGTGGGAGGAAAAGGCCTGTCTTAGTTTTGCCTGAATGACCTTTAGGCTGAATAAGTACTTTATCTCCTACTACTTCTAATCTTTTAAGCTTATTGTCGTGAGTTATATTCATTTCAAATGTTAATTCTTCTCTTTCGGGCGGTTATTTGCCAGGTATCAATCCTAGATTGGTCTGCTATAACCGAAATTTCATCATGTAAGTTTATAGTTGGACAAATATGAAAAGGTATGCCATAAAAAACATCTCCTACTTTTATTTGATCCCAGTTTTCTACTTTTAAAACGCCATGCTCTTCACTTTGAGAGATAAGTTCGTAGTTATCTAAGTTTAGAAGTTTTACTCTTTTATGGATAGGGTTTTCAGCTGCCACGGCTTTATGACCTAGATCAACGGTGATAATACCTTTTGTGGGTTTTGAGATGACACGTGTTATGATTAATACAGCTGTATCAAACGATTGTTCGGGTAACATTTCTGAATAACCCCAATCCCAAAAAACAGAAGTGCCTGGGCTGCAAATTCTATTTGGATGTTCTAGGTGTGATGTAAAAGCTGGAGTACCGCCACTGACTAGTTTAAGAGAATCATCTTTAAGGTATAAATCGGCAAAAAGTGATTCTACTTCATTGAATCCTGTATCTATTTTACCCTTTCGTGTGCTAAAGGAAGTATCATGGATATGGCCGTCATAGGCATGGAGGCCTCTAAACTTCAGGTGTTCTGACTCCTTTAATTTTACTAATAAATCATTTAGACCAGAGCCTAGTTCAATTCCTGACCTGTCCATTCCCGTATTGATATCAATGTATACAGAAATATTAATTTGATTATCTGCGGCTAATTCGTTTAAAAGTATCGCAGACTCAACATTATCAACCAATGTAGAAAATTGACACGCTGGATAAACCAAGATGAGTTGGGCAAGTCGTTCTATTTTGGGTCCTACCAATTGATGAGCTATGAGTACTGAACTTGCATTGGCTTTGGCTGTAATTTCAGCTTCAGAAATAGTGGATGCTTTGAAATGCCGTATACCCAAGGCTACCATTTTTTTGATGACCTCGCTTAGCTTACTGGTTTTGACATGTGGCATTAATCGCTCTGTTTCGCCATTTACCATAGCTATCATTTGTTTGAGATTTTTATCTACCAGATTTTCGTAAAGAACGAGAGAGGGAGAATCAATTGTATCGATGTTTTGTATGCTATACCAAGCCATAATTAAAAGATCTAGATTTAAATTATACTTTCAAAAATAGGGTTTATAAGAAGGATAATAATTGATTGGCTTTATTTTAAAGAGAATAGTGATTTAATTGCCCACTGAAAAAAATAATAATTATTGATGGCGAATTTATTGACAGGAATTCAACAAATTGGGATAGGAGTCCCAGATGCCGGAGAGGCTTTCAAGTGGTATAATCGTAATTTAGGGCTAAATGTTCCTGTTTTTGATGATGTGGCACGAGCAGAATTGATGACTCCGCATACGAACGGTATAGTTAGAGAACGAAGAGCAATTTTAGCCGTTAATATGGCAGGTGGTGGAGGAGTAGAAATATGGGAATCTAAAGATCCTCTGCCGATAGCTCCAAATGAAACTCCCTCTATCGGCGATTTAGGAATTTTTGCTGCAAAAATAAAATCATCCAATGTAGATGCATTGGCTGTCATTCTCAATTTGAAGTTACAGAACTTACCAAATAAAAAGGCTACAGCTTGGGTGGTAGACCCTTACGGGAATCCTCTTCAAATAGTGCCTGATAACTCATGGTTCAAAAAGAAATCTAACAATACTGGAGGTGTTCTAGGAGCTGTGATAGGCGTAAGTGATATGGAAAAATCACTAAAGCTTTATAGAGATGTACTAGGTATCAACGAAGTAATTTATGATGAGACAGGAGTCTTTGAGGATTTTGAAAATCTCAAGGGCGGCAAACGGAATATACGTAGAGTTTTGTTAAAGAAATCTGAAACATCTGATGGTGCCTTCTATAAGTTATTTGGTAATATTGAAATCGAATTATTACAAGTTTTGGATGAGACAGTGCCTGTTATTATGAAAGGAAGAAGCTGGGGAGACTTGGGCTACATACATCTTTGTTTTGATTGCCTAGATATGGAGGCTTTTAAAGAAAAAGCTGAGACAAATGGATTTCCATTTACCGTAGATAGCGGTGGCTATTTTGGGATGAGTGATGCTGGAGGGCGTTTTAGCTACATTGAAGATCCAGACGGAATACTCCTAGAATTTGTGGAAACACACAAGGTACCTGTATTAAAGAAATTAAACATATCTATTGACCTTAAAAAAAGAGGTATGCGAAAGCCATTACCAAACTGGATGATCAGTACCCTCGGATGGGGAAAGGTAAAGATTTGATACAATTACGGAAGTGAATGTCAGTTTGATTAAAGCTTTGAATGGCCGTTTTATTAAGATTATATACACCAAAAAAAAGATAATGATTCTTCAATTTCCTATGGACGATAAAATTCAATGAAAATCAAAGAAGCACAACAAATAGTTGATGAATGGATTAATGCTTTTGGAGTTCGCTACTTCAATGAATTAACTAATACTGCCATTTTGACAGAAGAAGTAGGTGAGTTGGCAAGCATCATGGCTCGGCGTTATGGAGAGCAGTCTGAAAAGGAGTCTGACAGAAACAAGGACTTAGGTGATGAAATGGCAGATGTGCTCTTTGTACTTATTTGTCTTGCAAATCAAACGGGAATAGATCTAACAGAGGCTCTTAAAATGAATTTAGAAAAGAAAACCAAGCGAGACAAAAATCGCCACAAAGAAAATAAGAAACTTCAATGATTTCTATTTTAAAAGATTCCTTCAAAGATGTAAAGGTCAATTGGGCCGTTCACTTATTCATGTACCTAGTAAGCATCCTACTTGCCATACTTCCTCTAATATTTTTTTATGAAATATTGAAAAGCGAAATTGGTAATTCCATGCTTTTGAATGAGCTGGTTTCTGATTTTAGTTTCATGGTATTTGGGGACTTTATGATCGCTTCTGGGGAAGCTTTTAAACCTGTTTTTTGGTATTCACTAGGGGCTGGCTTTGTGAGTTCTTTGATTTATACTTTTTTTGCCGGAGGAGTAATTTACAAGTTAGATAATCCAGGAATAGGATTTTCATTTAACCGTTTCTTCAAAATATCCGCTGCCCATTTTCCAAAGTATTTTGGTCTACTTTGTTTGACAGGTCTTTTACTTTTTATCTTCTTTTTGATAAGCGGTTTGGTCTATTTTATTTTCTTGGCAATAGCAGATGGTAGTTCAGAAAGAGGCTATGTGCTTTGGCTTATTCCGCCTTCTGTTTTTCTTTTTATACTGATGAGTTTTGGCTTATGCATTAGCTTTTATGCTAAAGTCTTCATGTATAAAGAACCTAGAATAACCTTCCTTAAAGCATTTTGGGAAGCCTTCTATTACGTTTTTATATATAAAGAGACCCTTCTATACTTTTGGGTTTTCCTGATTTTTGGATCTTTCTCTCTAATGATTTATTTAGTTTTGGATGAGTTTATTGGAATGACGTCCGGGTTTACTATAGGTCTAATGCTTGTTTTTCAGCAACTTTTTATTTTTATAAAATTTGTTCTCAAACATTGGAATTATGCTCTAGTTATACACTTTTTTGATATGCACCCCGTACGGCTATATACAGAGATTCCCGCACCTTTGGATGATAATCTTGATGTTTCAAATGAAGATGATGATAAACTTTCTAAGGCTGATGATGGTTTTTAATATATGGCAGAAGAAATCATAAATAAGGTAGCCTCTAGTGGGCTTGTATCATTTAATTTGGAGGATTATTATCACTCTGGAGAACGTGTCGTTTACGATTTGAAGGATAATCTTTTTATGGAGATGATTCTGAAAGAGAAAGATTTCAGGGTATTTCTGAAAGAGCATGACTGGAGTTTGTATCAGGGGAAAAATGTAGCTATTCTTTGCTCTGCGGATGTGATAATTCCTACTTGGGCATACATGTTATTGGTTCTTAAACTTGGGCCGGTAGCTAATTGTGTCGTAAAAGGAACCCTTAAGGATTTAGAGCTGAAGCTTTTTCAAAAAGCCTTGTTAGAAGTGGACTTTGAAGCCTACCGAGACTCTCGAGTTGTGGTCAAAGGCTGCTCTAAAGTAGAAGTACCTGCAGAGGTTTATGTAGAACTTACTCAAACGCTCCAGCCGATAGTAAAAAGTTTGATGTTTGGAGAGCCCTGCAGTACCGTTCCGCTGTATAAAAAACCTAGGTAATATGACAATGCACAGCTTTAACAAAAAGATTACGGTTTAATTTTATAAGCTAATTTTATGGAATGCTGAAATTGAGACAAATAGGTGCTCTTGGCTTGTTGGCTTTATTGATAGTAAAATCTATGGTTGTGCCTGCTATATTCTTCAAGTATGAGCTTCGTAAAGATTTCATAATTCAGAATTTTTGTATCAATAAAGATCGCCCTGAGCTTAACTGCGAAGGGAAGTGCTATTTGGCAAAACAATTAATGGCCGCCAAACAGCAAGATGAAAACGAATCTGAGGCATCTTTTGTAAATAAGCTTCTTGTTTTTGATTGTCTTAGTTTAAGTAGTGATTACAGTTTTCCAAATGGCCTTGTTTTCCTTGCCTCTAGGGCTGCCATTCAAGAAGTTCAGCTTTTTTTGATGATGGATTATACTTCCTCAGTTTTTCATCCGCCTCAGCTTATATCTTAATTATTTCATGTGTTAAATTTTGGATAGAGTGACTTTACTTCAGTTTTCTGAAGTGAGGGTCGTCTATTTATACATTACTTTTTTTGAAATTTTAGAATATAAATGAAAGATGAATTTTTCCAATAAATTATACTTTGGCCTTATTGGCTTATCTTCTTTAGCGATGTCGTGTGAGAAAGCGGATATACAAAGCCCAAATGCAACGAATACGGTTAAGATTGAATTTGACAATAGATTTGCTGCTACAGAACTTTCTTTAAGCAATACGCAAGCCATAAATGCAAGTGGTGAAGTCTACACCGTAAGTACATTAAATTACTTTGTTTCTCATGTCGTCCTTAAATCAGAAACAGGAGGGACGGTTAGTTTCCCAAATCAGTACTTCCTTATAAAAGAATCAGACGTGGGCACGCAGCTTATAGAATTGCCTGAAGTGCCGAGTGCTGACTACACAGAGCTTAGTTTCAATATAGGCGTAGATAGTCTAAAAAGTGTATCCGATGTAGGGTCGAGAACGGGTGTTTTAGAAGTAGCTTCATATGGAAATGATAACATGTACTGGAGCTGGAATATGGGCTATATCTTTTTTAAAATGGAGGGTAATTCTCCTGATGTAGATTTAAAAGGAAAGGATAAGTTTGAGTTTCACATAGGTGGTTTTGGAGGGAAAGAAGGCCCT
>JBNMFK010000269.1:0-5595 GCA_051269965.1 Algoriphagus sp.
GCTAAACTTATATTGAAGACCCCGTCCAAATCTGTATTGATACCCTTTTGAGCCTCTTTCACATAAATTGTTGAAAAGGGTAACGTCTCACCATTAGAATCGTCGATGACAGTTCCCCTAAGGGTTCCCAATTGGGCAAACGCACTTACTGATAGCAATATTGCTATCAGAATAGTACTAAGTATTGTTATATTTTTCTTGTTATTCATATTGGTATTCGTATGCATTCTTATCTAAAAAGGAAGGAGTACCCTGTTGGTACTCCTTCTGTCTATTCATTAAAATCCTTGTAAAGCATTTTTGAAGGCGGCGAAAGTCCATGCAAAGTTTGCGGGGTCAGCGCCTACTGTTCTTGTGGCTACTACAGAGTTCCCTGCTGCCATATCTGCCTTGAATTTAGCGTCATCTCCATTCTCTGACTTATCAGAAAAAATAGACGAAAAGTCTGTTACAGCCTCTGGAAGCTTGAATTCATTACCCATGATAATGATTTTACCTGCGGCGTAATTTGCAGAAACACCATCATTATCTAATTCAATGTCGTCCCCATCAGTAAAGTTGAAAAAGTAATTATTTAGGAGACTACCCTGAGCACCAGATCTCCAATCTGCGTATTCTCCAGACAGACCTTTAAAAGAGCTATTTTTTACAGTAAATAGACCATCTGGATTTATGGCGTTCTCTGGACCATCAATTTCCATTGCATGATCACTTTCTATACCTGCTATGTAAATAGAACCATCAATAGTTCCAGAGTAAGACTGATCAATATCGTAACCATCGTCATTTTGACCCCAAACTAAACCGTAGCTTAAGTTTACAGAACCTCCAAAGAATTCTATACCATCATCTTTATTACCAACGACTTCTACATATTCCATTACTGTTCCAGAACCTACTCCACCCAGCGTAATACCGTTGATTTCATTACCATCACCTATCAATGCACCACCATGACGAACAGATACATACTTTATCACCCCTGAATTATCGGTTGGGTTATTTCCTCCATATGCACCATAAGAGTCGTCAGCAGGAATACCTTCAATTTGGGCATCTGCACCACCTCTGGCAGAAATTGGAGCACTTCCTAGGATGATAAGTCCACCCCACTCCGAGTTATTAGTTTCATCCAAGTTGGTTCCAAATTTCTCACCAATAGAAATATTATCATCTAGAGCGGTGAAAACAATTGGAGCTTCTGCGGTACCTTCCGCCATTAATTTACCACCTCTGGCCACTACCAAAGCAGAAGCCAAAGAACCTGTTCCTTTTGAGCCTTTAATTATTGTACCAGGCTCAATGGTTAAAGTAATGCCTGCATCTACTACTACTTTACCCTGAAGCGTGTAAATTCTATCTGCAGTCCAAGTTTCATCTGCTGCCAACAAACCAGCTCTAGTTTCCGCCGTTATTGGTACTTCCAATTTAACACACGTTCCATTTGCACATGCAGAACCTTCTGGGCAAACCACATCAACACAGGGGTCTACTACGATGGCCACACAATTACAGTCCGCAGTTAGTACGGTATCCCCAGTACAAACGGTTTTACAACCTTCCTCTTTATCCTCACATGACGCAAGTAAAAATGCTGCTGCAGCAAAAACTGAATAAAATAGATTTGAGATTTTCATCTTTTTGAAAATTGTTTTTTTTTGATTAAATTTTTGATTCTAAACTTGACCTCTATCGAGATATTTAGTCTAGTTTGGTACGATTTATCCCTTGTTGCCGTTAGCGTTTTTAATTCCCTAACCACACGGCAAAAGTATTTCTCTAGTATTAACTTAATGTTAAGCTAAGATTACGTTGTAGTTAACATTGCAACCAATTGTTTATAAGTTACTTATATAATATCTATTGCTAAAAAATAGAATATTGTTGGAGAATAATTGAACTATTCCGTCAAGATTGAAGACGACGGGCTGATTTGAAACCTCGGGAAATCAAAATTCTCTTTCTTTTTCTAAAAGAAAGAGGAGATTTTTGGATAAATAATGGTAGAAATCATATACTTAGTAGGATTAAACCTTTCGATAAAATAATTACAAATACTTGTTATCTTTAGTGATAAAATATACTTTTGACCTCAGAGATGGATAGTCATGAACCAGAATATTTAAAATAAAAGTTGTGTGGATTTAGTAGCGGGAAAGGCTGGAACATTTTGTTCCAGTCCTTTTTTTTAAATCAGCAGTCCCTAATGCAAACTACATTATTCTAAAAAAACTGCACTTATCCATCTCAATTCAAATTAATACTATCTAACTATTAGACTAAAAAGGTATCAATCTGCTATCGAAATAAGTCAAAATTGCACCATAAAGAACATATAAAATCAGCTTCACTGAACTAATTGAACAAAATATCTAAAAAATACCACTCAAAAGTGACCAGCTTACAAAGCCAAGAAAACTCTCGAAAAAGACTAATTATTTGATTTTGTAATGTCTCATTTTAGGCTATTGTTAAAGGGGCAGATGATTTATATTGATACTATGTTGTGCGTTATAACAAACATTTATCGGCAGAGGTAGTTTTAAAACAAAAAAAGTCTGAGATTTCTCTCAGACTTCTTGTCGGGGTGGCAAGATTCGAACTTGCGACCTTCTGCTCCCAAAGCAGACGCGATGACCGGGCTACGCTACACCCCGAGTGTTTTCAAGATTTAAAGTCAAATCATTAAAGACAAGACTTTAATATGTAGAGGGAGCGGGATTCGAACCCGCGGTACCCTTTAGAGGTACGGCAGTTTAGCAAACTACTGGATTAAGCCACTCTCCCATCCCTCTCTACCCTGAAACGGAGTGCAAATATAGCGTATTTGTATCCTAGAATTCAAATAGAATTTCGACTTTTTTTATGATAATTAGTATCTTGCTCAAAAAGAGTAAGTTACGTGTACTTTCTTAACATATTGAATTTTACTATTTCTGTTCCACTTACTTTATATGAGTCAAAAAATATGAGCAAAGTCCTATAATATCTTTACAGATAACGGTTTTATTCTTGAAATAGTAATATTTCATAAATCCATTAAAAACACTTAAATTTGCCTCGCCTCGTTTTTTAATTGAACCAAGGCACTTACAAAGATTTTTAAAACCTTTTTTTAATGGTAAAAGATTTATTCGAAAAGAGAGTGAACAATATGGGGCCAATTGGCTCTGAAGCATACTACTCCCATCATTATTACTCATTCCCTAAGCTTTCGGGCCCATTAGGTCCATATATGACGTTCGGCGGTCAACGGATGTTGAATTGGTCATTAAATGACTATTTAGGACTTGCTAATCATCCCGAAGTGTTAAAAGCAGATGCAGAAGCTGCCGCGGAAACTGGCCTAGCCTACCCAATGGGGGCCAGAATGATGACTGGAAACACTGACCTTCATGAGGAGCTAGAGAAACAACTAGCAGCATACGTGGGCAAAGAAGACGCATTCCTTTTAAATTTTGGATATCAAGGTGTTATGTCTGCTGTAGAAGCCATGGTAGATCCAAAAGATATTATTGTTTACGATGCTGAAAGCCATGCTTGTCTAATAGATGGCGTAAGACTTCATAAAGCCAAAGGCGGTAAAACGTATACCTTCAAGCATAATGACATGGAGAGCTTAGAGAAGAACCTCATAAGAGCTACCAAATTGGCAGATCAGCAAAATGGCGGAATATTGGTAGTCACCGAAGGCGTTTTTGGAATGTCTGGTGCAGTTGGCTCCCTACATAATATAGCTGAACTGAAGAAAAAATATTCTTTCAGGTTATTAGTAGATGATGCACATGGGTTTGGAACTATGGGTGAAACAGGATCTGGTGTGCCAGAATTTCACGGTGTTCAAGATGCCGTTGATATTCACTTCTCAACGTTTGCCAAGTCTATGGCCATGGTAGGAGCCTTCGTAGCTGCCGATCATAATATTATCATGTATTTAAAATACAATATGCGTTCACAAACCTATGCTAAGGCGTTGCCTGTTGCTATGGTAAAGGGAGCTATGAAGCGTTTGGAACTGATTAAGGCTAATCCACAATTCAAAGAGAAACTTTGGACGATAGTCAAGGCTCTTCAGAATGGCTTCAAAGAAAGAGGGTTTGATATTGGTGTAACAGAAAGCTGTGTAACACCTGTTTTTCTTCATGGTGATTATAACTTGGGTATTGTGACTAATTTAATTCGTGACATGCGTGAGAAAATGCATGTTTTTTGTTCCATCATCATCTATCCTGTTGTTCCTAAGGGAGTTATTTTACTACGTATTATACCAACAGCTTCTCATACACTTGAAGATGTGGCTTACACTATGGAATGCTTTGAAGAAGTTCAGAGAAAGTTAAAGGCTGGGGAGTATGCAGGCGAGACACCTGTAGAAGCATAACCGTATTATAAAAACTATCCCTTTTTTATAACAAAATGGCCTCTAAGCATCTTATAGGCCATTTTATTGTGGTTTTTTGCCAAAGTTTCTAGAAATATTCGGGAATTAATTTATCTTGCGGTGTATTAAAATAATTATTGTTTCAATAAAACCCTTTTATCAATGGAGAAATTTCAGGAACTATCTGATTTAGTAGCGTCAATGCAAGATGATTTTGACAAGTTTTACGACAAAAAGAACAAAGCTGCTGGCACACGTGTGAGAAAAGGAATGCAAGCTCTTGCAGTTTTTGCAAAAACTACAAGAGGCGAGGTTCAAGAAATGAAAAATGCAGATGCTTAATACTCTTTTGCAAATCTTACTTAAGATATTAAGAGTTCCGATGCTTCATCGGAACTCTTATTTATTAAGGCTAATAAAGTTCAGTATTCTTTAAAGTTCCCTTGCCCCTAATTGTAATTTTGTTAGTTTCTGGGTCGTAAACCTCGGTTGAAATCTCTGCAATGTGCTTACCCTCCTTGATGTTCAAAACCTTAAAGATGACTTCGTACTCCTTATTCACAAACATTGGTCTCAAATACTCCGTTTCCTGTTTCAAATAGATTGAACCTGGTCCACCTGGTTTATTCATACCTAAAAATTTTGTAAAAACACTGCTACCAAGGTGACCATGGATAATGCACCTACCAAACCTTGTAGAAGAAGCATAAACCTCGTCTGTGTGAATGGGATTATGGTCCCCAGTGAGTTGTGCAAAGTCATTGACCTGCTTCTGAGTAAAACCGAATTTAAATTTGAATTCTGAACCTACTGGTATTTTTTTTGATTCCATTTAAGTTTTATTGGGTTATTGGGTTATTGGGTAAAATTAGGAGAAGAATTTTGCAAAACAATAGTCCTCCAAGATATTACAAATCGAATATTATAAATTGCAATTGGGACAAGTAGGTTTATGTAAATGAATCTAGAAATAATTTATTATGAGTAACAAAAACAAGAAAAGAAGTGGTGTGGTATATTCGACAAATCCTGATTACACCTATAATCAAGATAATAACAGTGCTTTCACACCAGAAAATTCTAGTCAAACGCTTAAAGTATGGTTGGATAGAAAAGGGGGCAACAAAATAGTTTCTAGAATTGCGGGATTCACTGGAAATGATTTTGACTTAGCAGTTCTTAAGAAAAAAATCCAAAGCTCCTGTGGAAGTGGT
>JBNMFK010000270.1:0-5579 GCA_051269965.1 Algoriphagus sp.
GTTTCCAATTAAAAATGAATTACCTGCTCCTGACATTTTAAATGGAATAATTGACGAGGTCAAATCATCTATTACATTTACTTTACAGCCATTAGTTGATGGCTGCAATACATGTAATCTTACCATTCTACAAAGGGATACTTCAAACAATACCGTTCTTCAATCCAAACCCTTCAAACTAAGTATCAATACTAGTTATGTCTTTTCAGTCTCTCGGCTTCCCAATACGGATCAATTATACTTTGACCTTTATTATGAATCAGATGACAATGAATCAGAGGTAGTTTCAATTGCGGTAAAAACTTGTCCAATAATTTGGATTTTTAAGTCTGTTAATATGGCTAATAATTCTCATTTTAAGGTAGAGGAAAGCTCAATACTTTTCCAGAATGGATTTACGGCCGAAGTTGGTGAGGTTTTTAATGTAGAGTTACAAAATTGTCCAAACTAATTTTTTATAGTCCAAACTTCTTCGATACTTATTTCTTTCCTTAGTCCAGACCTAGCTTTTTTTGCTCATCTTTCCAAAGGGTATATTCCGTGTAGTCTCGTGTGAAGGATTTAATTTCTCCTTCTCCTTCAAAGCGAAAATGTAGTCCACTATCTTGTGCGTAAAGTATTTTTCGTGAGTAATCAAAAATAAGGTGGTATTAGCCGAAGACAAAACCTTCAAGCCACGCAATCGTTTCGAAGTCTGAATGGTTAGTAGGCTCATCTAAAATTAAAAAATCTGGCTTATCTATGAGGACTTTGGCTAGAGCTACACGTTTTTTTGACTGCCAGACAATTGAGAAATTAATTTATCAAAATCATGAAGACCCAGTTTGCCAAGAATCTGTTTTAATTTGGCGACATAATCCCAAGCTTGAAGGGCGTCTGAAGTTTCAATAGCGAAGGATATCAGGTCAATGTCGTTTGTATTAGGGGCTAGTTCATAGTTCTTGATTGCTGTGGTAATCTCATTCTCAGCATAGAAAATAGTTTCCATCACGGTTAAGCGTCCATCAAAATCTGGGTCTCGGTCTATGTAACCTACTTATATATTTTTTATGATTTTTATTTCACCACCTTCAGTCTTAGTTATACCAGAGTTCATACTCAGCAAAATGGTATTTCCTGAGCCATTTGAGCCAATTGTGGCCACTTTTTATCCATGGAGAATACCGAAATTGAGGTCTTTAAAAAGCCACCTTTCGCAAAATGATGGCTAGCTTTTCTAGGATATTTAAAAGAAGAATGACGGGTGAATTTTATCATTCTTAAGCAGTGAGACCAAAAGTCAAAATGCTCAATAAGTCAATTGTCTAAGTATATGTTCTTGATATTTCAATTCGATAGACCCGTAAAGACCAAAAAGTATTAAAAAACAACAAATTAGTATTTGAAAGACCAACGGCTTATATTCGGATGTTAAACTCATCTTATAACTACATGTACAACAATAAACTAAAATTAATTATTCTATGAAAAACAACTATTTAAAACTTAAATCTTTTCCATTTGTTTTACTAAGCTTTGTCTTGCTTAGTTTGACGTCGTATGGATACGAGCTTAGAGGAACAGTAACAGATGCCGCTGGTGCGGCATTACCGGGTGTTAATGTTGCTATTAATGGAACATATCGTGGAGTACAAACAGATATGGACGGTATGTATGGGATTGAATTAGAAGGTACGGAAACACTTACTTTTTCTTTTATCAGTTTCGAAAATCAAGTAGTAAAACTAAACGGGCAGAAAATCCTGAACATAGTTTTACTCGTGTCAAACAGTTCTTTAGAAGAAATCGTGGTTATTGGTTCTAGAAGTGGGGGACGGTCAAGACTGGAAACGGCAGTACCTGTGGACGTGATAGACATGAAAAATATAATAGCAAGCGGGCCTCAAGTAAGTCTAACGTCTATTTTAAATTATGTAGCTCCTTCTTTCACGTCAAATACGCAAACTATATCTGATGGAACAGACCATATAGACCCTGCATCTTTGCGAGGATTAGGGCCAGATCAAGTTTTAGTTTTGATCAATGGAAAAAGAAGACATACTTCTTCACTAGTCAACGTCAATGGAACTTTCGGAAGAGGTTCTGTGGGTACAGATTTAAATACAATTCCTACTGCTGCAATTGACAGGATAGAAATCCTTAGAGACGGTGCTGCTGCACAGTATGGCTCAGACGCAATAGCCGGAGTAATTAATATTGTACTAAAGAAAAGTACAGACACAGTAACAGGCGTTTTGAGTTTTGGAGGAAACCAAACATCTTCGGATAATCTGGCACCAAATAATCAAGGAATGGATGGTAAAACTTTACAGTTTGCCCTTAATTATGGTATTGGTTTGGGAAAGAATGGAGGTTACTTAAATATGACAGGATCGTTTGACGATAGAGGTTATACTAACAGAATGAAAGAATGGGGAGGCTCTATTTTCTCTGGTTACAATAATCCTAACTATGCAGGAGATCCTAGTGATGACATAACTGATTCAGAATTGGCAAGAAGAGGTCTCACACGTTCAGATTTTAATATGAGAGTAGGACAGTCTGCTGTCAGAGGAGGTTCTTTTATGGCAAATATGAGCTTACCAATGGGTGATAATGCAGAGTTTTATGCTTTTGGTGGATTATCTGCTAGGGGAGGTAATTCGGCTGGGTTTTATAGATTACCAAATCAAAACAGAACGGTTACAGATGTTTATGAAAATGGGTTTCTTCCAGAAATTAATTCAAGAATTAATGATCAGTCAATAGCTATAGGCATTAGAGGAATGGCGGCAGGTTGGAATGTTGATTTCTCAAATACATTTGGACAAAATTCTTTCAATTATCTAATTGGGAATACGCTAAATGCCTCGTTAGCATCGGCTTCACCAACGTCGTTCAATTCTGGTGGTTTTGCTTTTGCACAAAACACAACTAATTTTGATATCTCAAGAAAGCTTGATGTTCAAAGTGGTTTAAACATTGCTTTTGGTTTAGAGCATAGATATGAAAACTATACCATAGAAGCAGGAGAAGAAGGTTCTTATACTAATTATGGCTTAGCGACGAAAATTGGTGTTGACGGCAACGGGAACGATTTAATTATAAACGACTTTAAGGGTCCAATATCTACGGTTTTTGATCCTTTAGGAAGGTCAAGGCCTGGGGGAGCACAAGTATTTCCAGGGTTTGCTCCTTCTAACGTAACTGATTCAAGAAGAAATTCCATTGCGGGATATGCAGATTTGGAGTTAGATGTAACAGATAACTTTCTAATAGGTGTTGCAATTCGTCATGAAAATTATTCTGACTTTGGTTCAACCACAAACTGGAAAATCTCATCGCGATATAAATTGTCTGATAATTTCGCCATTAGAGGAGCTGCATCTACTGGATTTAGAGCACCTTCTTTGCATCAGCAAAATTATAACAGCACGTCTACCCTGTTTGTAGATGGAATCCCTTTTGAGGTTGGGACGTTCTCTAACGACAGTAGAGTAGCTCAGCTTTTAGGAATACCTAAGCTGAAGCAAGAAACATCCCAAAACTTCTCTATTGGGTTTACAGGAAAAGTTAATAATAAGCTGAAATTGACCGTAGACTATTATAACATTGCAATCACAGACAGGATCGTTCTTACAGGACGATTTAGAGGGGGGGATGATACTCCTCAAAATCAGGAAATTTCTAGACTACTTGCTGCAGCAAATGCAAGTAGTGCAACTTTCTTTGTGAATGCCATTGATTCTCGAACACAAGGGGTAGATATCGTAACATCATATACTTCTTCTTTGGGAAAGGGGTCTTTAAAAGTTGATTTGGCTGGAACAATAGCCAAAACGGTTTTAGAAGGTGATATTAAAACTTCCGGTGCATTGGTAGGCAAAGAAAGTACCTTCTTTGATGAGACCTCCCGGATTTTCCTTGAGAGTGCTGTGCCAAGAACAAAATTTAACTTATCTCTAAATTATAGCATAAATAAATTTAATGTGTTCTTTAGGAATGTGTATTTTGGTTCTGTTGATGAGGCCACTAATAATGAAGCTAATATGCAGACATTTTCTGCTAAGGTTGTTACTGATTTATCATTCGGATACAATATAGCTAAGGGCACAAACTTTACTATTGGAGCTAATAATCTATTAGATGTATATCCAGATATGGCTATTCCTGCAAATCAAAGTTCTGGGCGTTTCCTTTACTCAAGAAGATCCCAGCAATTTGGAGCTAATGGAAGATATATTTTTGCAAGACTAAACTTCTCTTTCTAGAAGATAAACTTTGTTTAGTCTTAAAGAAGCCGTTTCCTAGAAGGGAACGGCTTTTTGCTTGAACTTCCCTATTGCCAATGAATGCGTTCTGGTAGGTTAAGATTCTGTTTAACTCCATTATTTGGGTTTGAATTGAATGGCTTAACTACGTTATTATTGGTGTCAAAAGTTTGATTTAGGTTATTCTAAAACGAATCCAAATGGTTAGCCTTCCAATTGAGTATTCTAAAAAGCTAGTAAGGGCAAATGGCGGAATGAGCTTAATGAAAGATTTATAGACTAAATAGGAATTCGTGACTTTCTTGGTTCCTTAGATTGGCCTCAACTTGGATCTAATCGGGCTGATGCTCCACAAATGGTTAGTGAGTCTTTTTGGCTAAGTATCTGGACAAAACCTAGTTGCTATATTCATGGTAATTGGCATCGTTATGATAGAGTACTTCCAATGGGAATCTATGCCTATTCAAAGTACTTCTAGTCGTTTTTTTGGTAAATTTTCTTAGAAACGTAACACAGAGGTTTTCCCTGTTTTGTAAAATTTATTTTTTGACCAAATTGGTATCGACAACATCACTGTTAATTATGAGAGCACTGTCATAACCCGCTTTGGAGAATAGTAGGGAAGTGTAAAAGGGTACAATCCAAACAAGTGAGGTAGAAATTCACATCATCCCTTGATGGCAGTTGCTGGTCAAACTAAAATGGTAGCTAATGCTCGGCTCAGATTTGGTAATACGGGCGATAGCAGCAGTGGTAAGGCTTTCATGCAATAAACCTTAGACCTTGCATTGAAAGGCAAGAAAGAAGGCCTTTTACGTGCCGATAGTGGCTTTTATCTGGAAGAACTTCTCCGTTATTTAGAAGAAGAGATGTTTAAATATACGAAGGCTGTCAAGATGTTTCCTAATGTAAAAAGTGATGTTTTGGGTGTTAACGATTGGATAATATTAGCCCTGGAATTGAGCTGAACGAGATGATATTCTCTTATCAAAAAGGAAAGCTAAGAAGATAGATTATCGTCAAAAAGCAAGTCGAAATACGACTAAAAGCGGGAGGAGAGTAACTCTTTAAAGACTTACCTTGCAATCGCTTTAATTGTTATGTCATAAAAGTAGAACTGCCTTTAGACCTAGTATGGAATATATACACTACCAGAGTAGATTGTGAAAATAGAATTAAAGAACTTAAAGATGATTTTGGATTAGAAAACGTCTGTTTACAAGATTATGTAAGCGACAGAATTATTTTTTAGGTTCATTATGTTAGCCTATTATTTAATGAGTTTATTCAGACACTTTGCCCTAAATCATAACAATAAAGCCACTCTTA
>JBNMFK010000271.1:0-5524 GCA_051269965.1 Algoriphagus sp.
ATGTGCGTGGCATGTGTTTTTTAAATCTGAATAGCGTAGAAGTAATATTTATGGAAATATAATTTACTTAAATTATTGACGAACGTCGCTGTTTGAGTTTTCTGTTAGCTTTAAAATAAAGAATTGTCAATGATGGCATCATGTCTCCTACAAATTCAAGCAGGTATTGATACAGAAGGTTTTACTTGTTTAAGCATCCACTTTTTTTAGTTTAAGTTGCTGTACCTCAAGCCTATTTTCTGCAGATTTTCTGAATTGGTAGAATGAGTTATACTCTCTGTTCTAAAGTGGAAGAAAGGATTGAACACAAAGTAAGATTGTTTTGACCGGAAATACTTACCAATAATTCAAGTCTGGTATTTCAATAAATAAACGTTCTCCTCCGACATTTATTGAGGTCATTCTTTTTTCTTTTGAACTTCGTTTGGCTTGCCAATTCATAGAATTTTTACAGGTATTCCTAAAAATATTCTTTTATAAACCCTCTTGGGGGTGTCAAAACATTTTTGACCACAAGAAAATTAGTAGAACTGCAATCATTGATCTTTCTTGTCTGATTTCGCTTTTTAATTATTATTTAGATTTAAATGTCTGCACGATAAGGAGGAAATTCCGGTCATATCCACTTTCTGCCATTTGGTATTCATAAAAGATATTTGTGGCCTTTTTCTTGAAAATAAGGCTGATACTTTTAACAAAAAGGTGAAAAACGTAAGACCTTTTCTATAACATAATTTAATTCAATCAATCTTAATAAATTTTCTATGCTAAAATTATTCTCGACCCGCAATTTGTGGTTAAGAGGACTAAAAGTTTCCGCGGTTGTTGCAGCCATACTTTTATCATCCTCAATCAGTTCTATTGCAAAAGGTTATACCAATAACCTTACTATTGAAGTCACCGACAAAACAGCGGTAGACAAGAAAATAACTGGTACAATTATAGACGAAACAGATACCGGAATCCCTGGTGTCAGTATTGTTTTGAAGGGTACTACGATAGGTACCATCTCAAATGCAGATGGAACCTATCAAATTGACGTACCGGACGCTGGTTCTAGGCTAATTTTCTCTCTTATTGGATATGATTCAAAGGAGGTTTCTGTTGGAAACCGAACCTTGATTAACATAGCTCTAGCACCTGACAATAAAGTGCTTGAAGAGATTGTAGTCATTGGTTATGGTACGCTAAGAAAGTCTGATTTAACGGGTTCTGTTAGTACCGTTAAAGGAGAGCAGCTATTGGAAAGACCAGCACCTTCTTTAGCTCAAGGCCTTTCGGGAAGAATGGCAGGCGTCCAGGTAAGTTCTAATTCTGGAAGACCAGGAGGTAGAACACAAATAAGAATTAGAGGTTTTAGTTCTATTAACTCTTCTAACAACCCTTTGTATGTAGTAGATGGTGTGATGCTTCCTCAGGGAAATCAGTCACAATTTACTTCAGCGATTGACTACATAAATCCAAATGATATTGTATCTGTTGAAGTATTGAAAGATGCGTCATCAACCGCAATATATGGAGCAAGAGGAGCCAATGGTGTAATTTTAGTAACTACTAAAAAAGGTAAAGAAGGAGACAGTCACGTTACTTACAATACAGATTTCTCCGTGAATGTCATTGGGCCAAACCCTCCGCAAGTATTAAACACAAAACAATACATGGCTGTAGAGGATTTGGCATGGGCTAACATGGCAAAATATGATCCCGATGGTTGGTCTGCGGGGAAATGGGAATACTTAAATCCTGCGTCACGCCGAACGGATTCAAGAATATTTGATGCCAATGGTAATCCTAAATACGACACCAATTGGTTAGAGGCGAATGTTCAAAACAAGATATCTCAAAATCACCAATTAGGCTTTAGCGGAGGAAACAAAAAAACACAACATTCCTTGTCTTTAGGATATAGAGATGACCAAGGCCTTTTGATTAACTCTTATTTGAAGAGGTACTCTGCTAGATTTACCATTGATGACAATATCACTAGCTGGTTAAAAGTAGGAGGAACATTAAACTACAACAATCAAACAGAGAATGTAGTTGACATTAACGATGCCGTAGCTCGTCAAATAGTAGAAGACTTTCCTTTCCTACCCGTAAAATATGAAGATGGAACTTTTGCGAATAACAGAGACTTTCCGTTTGCTGAAGGAACTATGAGTTCAGTACATAGGTCTACGAACAGAAGGTATATAATGAATACGCAAACGTCTATTGGGAGCATGTACGCCAATATCAAGTTCATGGAAGGGCTAGAAATGAGAACTGTTTTGGGTGCAAACGTTAGGACTGGCGAAATCAATTCGTCTCAAACAAGGACCTTGAACATTGGTGCCCAAGGTAATGCGTCTACATACAACGCGAAGGAGAGCTTTTGGTCACTTGAAAATTACTTAACATATACCAAAGACTTTAAAGACATTCACTCTGTTACAGGCCTTCTGGGGGTTTCTTGGCAGGAAACCAACTTTTTTGATATGCGTGCTAGTGTTTCTGGTTTTGCTACAGATTACTTCTCGTTTAACAACTTAGGAGCAGGTGCTATCAACCCATCTGTAGGATCGGGTGCTAGTAGAAATTCCTTTAATTCTTACTTTGGAAGGTTAAACTATGGTTTAATGAATAAGTATTTGGTCACGTTTACGGGACGTGCCGATGGCTCTTCTAAATTCGGACAAAATCATAAGTTCTCTTTCTTCCCCTCTGGTGCTCTTGCATGGCGTGTGTCTGAGGAAGATTTCTTAAAAGGTAACAGCGTTATCTCTAATTTGAAATTAAGAACGAGTTATGGTTTGACAGGTAACTCTGAAATCCCTGCCTATTCATCACTTTCACTACTTAATTCAAATTACACGACTATTTATAATGACAGTAGAGTTTCAGGAACAGGCATTTCCAGGTTAGCTAATCCCGATTTACGTTGGGAAAAGACAGCTCAAACCGACTTTGGTGTCGAACTTGGTCTTTTCCAGGGTAGAATCAACCTAGAAGCTGATTACTACTATAGAAAAACGACTGATATGCTCTTGGATGCTCCAGTACCACAAACCAGTGGTTATGCAACCATTCGTAGAAACGTAGGTTCTATGGAAAACAAAGGTTTAGAACTCACGATTAACTCAAATAATATTGCCAGTGGGCCATTGGAGTGGACTACATCATTCAACGTCTCTTTCAATAAGAATAAAGTATTGTCCTTAGCAACACCATCTGACATTTTCAATGTTGGTGGTCCTAACTTCACAAACCCTACAAATATTATTAGAGTGGGTGAGCAAGTAGGTTCTTTCTGGGGACTTACAAGACTAGGCGTTTGGAGCGAAGCAGAGCGTGACGAAGCCGCTCAGTTTACTAGCTATAGAAATGGTCTTACCATGTTACCTGGTGATATCAAGTACTTAGATGTTAACGGCGATAAAGCCATTACAGATGCCGACCGTTCTATTATCGGAAATGGAAGCCCTAAAGGATGGGGAGCTATCACTAACAGCCTTAGGTATAAAGGGTTTGATTTATTATTCGAAATGCAATTTATGTATGGTAACGATGTAATGATGATGAACCTTCATCCTAGTGAAGATCGTCAGGCTCTTGCAAATAGCTACACCTCAGTGTTGGAGGCTTGGACTCCAACGAACCAAAATACGATGATTGCTGAAATCAGAGATACACGTGCTGGATATGTAACAAATGTGGACTCTCACTGGATTAAAAACGGCTCTTTCTTAAGAGGTAAAAATGCCTTGTTAGGCTATACATTCTCCAATGCTACCGTTCAAAAACTTCAACTAGAGAGACTAAGAATCTACACATCAGTTCAAAACTTCTTCTTGCAAGTGGAAGACCCGATTGTAGGGGATCCTGAAACAGCTCCAGTCAGAGGAGGAAATGGAAACAATGCATTCTCTCAAGGTATGATATGGCACAATTACCCAAAACCTACCACTTACATGTTAGGTCTTCAGGTAACATTATAGTATTTCTAAAGTATCAAAAAGAACAACAATATGAGATTTTTAATAAACAACCAAACTGGTAAAATGATACTCTGTGTTATCATTTTATTCGGCACCGCGAGCTGCTCTGATTTCTTGGATGAGGTAGCTCCCTCAAACTTAAGCCCTGAAAGTTTTTACCAAATTCCTGACCATGCAGAAGCCGCTCTGGCTTCCGTATATGCAGACATGCGTTTTATGGGAAATGGTGCAGGTATTTTCTCTTCTAATTGGCAACTCTTAGAAGCTCTTTCGGGAACTTCAACTACCGAAACAGCTCAAAATTCAGATTTAAATAACCTATATGGTTTGGTACATGATGGTAACACTGGACACGTAGTTAACTACTGGAATGGAGTTTATAAAGTCATAGCTCAAGCAAATCAGGTCTTGGCGAAGGTCCCAGATATTAAACCAATGGACGAAACTCAAAAAACTAAAATATTGGGCGAAGCCCGTTTCTTAAGAGCGACTGCATATTTCACCGCAGTAAGGTTATGGGGTGATGTTCCACTGATAACAGATCCTCAAACAGCTTCTTCTGAAGATTTTTTACCAACTAGAACTTCTCAAGAAGAAATTTATAGCCTTATAGAGTCCGATTTAAAAGTAGCGGAATCTGCGGGACTTCCATGGATGGACGCTAGTGGAAGGGTATCTCTAGCCGCGGTAAAAGCTCAGCTAGCTCGTGTATACTTAACTATGGCTGGATATCCTTTACAGAAAGGAGCTTCGCATTATCAACTGGCTGCTTCAAAAGCGAAAGAGGTTATTGACTATGCTAATGGTAATGCTTCTATAGGCTTGTTTTCTACTTATGGAGAAGTTCATCAGGAGAACCTAAAAAATACCGTTGAGCATCTATTTATGCTTCAGTATAATAATGTGGTATCAGGCAACCCAATGGGGAATATGTATCCTAACTTTAAGCCTGTGACGTATAATGGGCCTTCAGGAACGGGTAGCACGGTCCCTACTCCAGCATTTTACAACTCTTACGAGGAGGGAGACTTAAGAACCAAAAATCAAGAAGGTTATTTCTACAACACCTACTATACAAATGGTAGTGGACAGGAGTTTGATTTAGGGGCTTCTTATATCTTCAAACATTTTAATAGAACGGCCAATGGAACTAAAGATGTTCCAGGCTCTAGAAATAATAACCTGAACGTTCCCCAAATAAGATATGCTGAAGTACTGCTCTTATTTGCAGAAGCACAAAATGAACTCGGAGCACCTACGCAAGAATCCTATGATGCTTTAAAGAAGATCAGGGATAGAGCTACTTTAAGTACACCTGCTTTAAGCGAGTTTAATCAGAGTAGCTTCAGAGAGGCTGTATGGAAAGAAAGATGGCATGAGCTCTGCTATGAGCAAATTGCATGGTTTGACATGGTGCGACTAAGAAAAGCCTATAATGAAAGCTCAGATGGTTTTGATGAGTTTGTAGGACATGTAAATTTGAGTTCTAATCAAGCTCTTCAAGAAAAGCACCTTTTGCTTCCTCTTGGTAAGCAAGAAATGTTAAA
>JBNMFK010000272.1:0-5511 GCA_051269965.1 Algoriphagus sp.
CAGTAATTGGCGAGGGCCCATTTGGTTTCCTTTGAATTATCTCATCATTGATGCTCTTCATAAATATTCACAATATTACGGGGATGATTATGAGGTAGAATACCCTACAGGTTCAGGGAAAATAACCACTATTTCTAATGCGGCTAATGATATATCTAAACGACTTGTGAGTATTTTTGAAAAGGACAGCGAGGGAAAAAGGCCTGTTCTTAAAATTAATGAGCTGTACGATTCAAATGAGCATTTTAAAGATCACCATCTTTTCTATGAGTATTTTAACGGTGATAACGGTGAAGGATGTGGAGCTGCTCACCAAACAGGATGGACTGGCTTAGTGGCAGATTTAATAGCGGAAGTGAATGAGTTTAAAAAGTAATTTTTAGCAATTATCGCTATTGTGTTAAAGGGGCTGTCTCGGTGTTAGAGACAGCCCTTTTTTAGTGCGGTATGGTCATGTTTACTTCGGAGAACTCATAAGGTCTTCGATAGTATAGATTATACCATTCTTAATAACGTATTCTACATTTAAGGCATCTGTGATTTCTCTAAGAGGGTCACCGTCTACGATAACTAAATCAGCCAGTTTCCCTCTTTCGATAGAACCTAAATCCTTACTAACTCCTACTGCTTTAGCGGCTCCTATGGTGGCTGCCTTTAATGTAGTATATGGCGATATACCAGAATCAACCCAACTATGAAGCTCAGAATGAAGGCTGTAACCATACGGAATAAAAGGACTGTCTGTCCCTGCGGTAACGCTTGCTCCTTGATCTATTAGCTTTTTCAATGTAGTTTGAATATTTGAAAAATTTGATAAATATCCAGGAAACATTGTTCTTATTTGACTACTTCTGCCTTTGATATTATCTACATAAGGTTTACCAAAGAAATTCAGGAGTTGCTTGTTTTCAAGATACCAGGGGTATTTTGAAACCATGGTATAAAAACCTCCCTGAAGTGACACTGTAGGAGTAATATTCATTCTAGATTTCACTAATAGTTGAATCACATCATCATAAGTTTGGTTCATCTTAGAAATTTTCGGAGAATATCCTCTTCTACTAGTTCCCCCAATATGTTCTACTGCGTCAACCGCGTATCGCATAGCTGGGAAAATTTCATGAGAAGAAACTGGAATACCATTTTTATGAGCAAATGCCGTGATTTTTTTTTGTAAAATATCTGGCATTCTTACATAGGTTTTTATTAAGTCGTAGCCTAAACTTACGGCCCTATCAAGTTCTAAGTCTAAATGTGCTGAAGATTGGATGCTATTGGCCAAACCATAATAAATACGTGTACCATCAGTAAGTCCGCCTGTAAAAAACTCTCTTGGTCCCGTAAGCTTGCCGGTATTCCAGGATTCTTTTCGCTCAATGGCATCGTATGGGTCAGAACCTGTTTCTCTCAAAGAGGTTATTCCATAAGACAGCCATAGACGGCCGAGCTTTTCTCCTGTCATGGCATGTTGATGTGTATGCATCTCAAATAAACCAGGAATGACAGTTCTGTCAGATGCGTCAATCAATTTCCCTTTACGTCCTTCTTTGTGTTTTACAATAGCTTCAATTCTATTTTTATTGATAATGATATCTATATCGTTTAGGTACTTTTCTGAAATTCCGTCAAAAACCTTTCCGGCATGTATTATCGTTTTACCCGTTGGTTGACTGTAATCCCAAGTAAATTCCATTGCAATGTCTTTAATAGACATGTCTTCTATATTTACTTTCTTTATTTTGTCAGTGGCCAAATAAACGATGCTTTTAGAATCGGCAGTCCAACTAGGCACTTCAGCTAGTTCGTTGGTTAGTCTGACTGGAGGCCCCAAAATATTCCCTTTTTTATCAATATTTATTATCCAGAGAAGACCATCCATCACATAGGCCATCCATTTGCCGTTCGGCGACCACACTGGCCCATTTTTAGCACGCATTCCTAACGAACGTTGTGCTACGGGTGAAATGAATTTCTCTGATTTATTTTCTAATGAGAGAAGCAATATTTTATTAATCCCTTCTCTATATCTACTTGAATAAACATCTAATGCTGAAAGAGCAATGGTTTTACCATCCGGAGACCAACTAGGCTGACTTGGTACAAAAAGAGCTTCATGCAGATTCTCCATTTTTTTGCTGGCCATGTCAATTGCCTCTAGAGTGCCTTTCCCCCAAATGTTTCTAGAGTCAGCTATGTAAAAAGCTATTTTTTTGCCATCGGGAGACCAGCTAGGGTAATTGATATCTTTATCCAATTTTAATACTTGAGTACTTTTGCCAGAGGTTATATCATAAAGCCAAAGATTCATATTACCAGACTTGTCGGTTAAATAAGCGATTTTCTTGCCATCTGGTGACCAGACGGGGTCGGAACATATAAATGGAGATTCTATAAGTGGTTTAGGTATTGAATTGCCATCCTCTAGAATGTAGATATCGCTAAAAGCAGTGAAGAGGTATTTTTTACCGTCAGGAGAAACAGAAAGACCTTTGATTCCTTTTACTTTCTCGGGTGTTCCTGCATCAAAATCATAAGCTTTTCTTTTATAAGTAGGTGTTACTACCATTAATTCAGCTTTGAATTCAATGTTAGAGGAACCTTGTTGTGACTTTGTGGCCTTATTAATTTTTCCGTCTGCCATATAGAGGTATTCTGTGGCATTCAGCCAACTAGTTCTGAATGGGAATACATCTACTTCAGGTGCGGTTAAGATTTTTGTGATACCACTTTTTAAATCAATTTCTCCCAAGCCACTGTAAGCACCAGTAAACTCTGTGAAATACATTAAATCACCATCAAAGCTCCAAGAAGGACCTGATAGTGCACCTTTTCTTCTTGAAATCAATATTGGTTTTCCTAAAGAGTTGATTTTGTAGACTCCAGGAGCGTCTTTTTGCTCAGAAATATAAGCTATTTCTTTGCCAGAAGGGGAGTAAGAAGGACAATATTCATTGGCTTCGTTACTTGTTAGTTGTACAACGTTTTTGGTCGCCATGTTAATTTTGAAAATGTCATAATTGCCATGAACATCACTTGAATAAACTATGAATTTTCCGTCTGGCGACCAGTCAGGCTCCCTTTCATCGAAAACCCCAGATGTAACCTGAGTCAATCCTGTACCATCACTGTTTACCATCCAAATATGATAATAACCATCTCTAAATGATTGAAACGCTATTTTTGAGCCGTCTGGCGACCAGGTTGGTTGACGGTCATCGCCCATACCGTCTGTTATTTTCTTTGTATTTCCTCCACTTGCTGGTAAGGTCCAGATGGTTCCTTGTAAGTCAATTGTAATGCTCTTTTTATCGGGGGAAAGCTCTGCCGCCATGTTGGTGCCCTCAGACATACTGACCAGTGTAGTGTCTCCTAAAACAGCAGCCTTAGTTACACCGCTTACAAAGAGGATTAAAAGTAATGATGAGTATATATTGTATTTTATTGATTTATTTGTGGAGCAATACGCCTGCTCCACAAATGAGTGATTTTTAAACATTTATTTCTACTTTTTGGTGTGGCAGTTGGCTTATAGATTAACGGGTGTAACTACAAATACACCAGGGATAGGATTTGGAGCACTGGTATTTGAGTTGATTTCAGCTTCACTATAAATCATTCTTTCTGGTAAAATATTACCTGTGGTAGGTGTAAGATTAACGCCTACATCCTCTTTTCTTGTCCTTCTTAAGTCGTTGAAACCCAATATTTGCCCGTTAAAAGTGATATATCTTTCCATTAGTATTTCCTTTAATAAAGCGTCATTTGTGCTCAGTCCGGTGGAGTGTAAGACTCCACCTGTGCTAAAATCATCTAAAGCATAGGCCTCATACTTGTAAGAGAATGCACTTGAAAGGTAAGTTGGATCTAAACCGCCACCGCCATTTAAGTATGCTCTATAGGTGTTTAAAGCCGCTAAACTCTCTCCAGTTTTACCTAATCTTGCTTTAGACTCAGCAGTTGTCAAAATATTTTCTTCAAAAGTAACAAGAGGGTAGGAGGCTGTTTGACCAAATAAACCTAATGAGTTAGGGCTACTATTTACGTTTGGCATTACTGGAATAACGGTACCACTAGGGTTGACAGTAATGTAATGGTAATTGAAACGTGCTGTCTCATCGGTTTTGGCATTTCCCTTGTAATCAGGTGATGCAGGGTCCAAAAGAGTAGGAGCAAGAGCTGTAGCGGCGTTGATATCGCCCACTCTGTTTCTTCCAATAAAAGCATACATTAAATTCTCATTTACATTTAAAGAGTTACCATGGGTAACTTTTAATGAAGCGTCAGAAGACGTTATCCCGTTTGAACTAGCTTCTTCGGCGAGGGCGTATTCTTTAGTTTCCAAATAGAATCTGGACTTTAGGGTGTATGCGGTTTGTAACCATTTACTGCCGTCGCCATTAAAATGAATATCAGCGGCATCCGGAGACGATCCTGCACCACTTTGTAGATCTGCTATGGCGTCATCTAGGAGCAGCTGTAAACTTGCGTATACAGATGACTGTGACTCGAACGCTGGGTTTGGATATAAATCAATGTTTGAAGCCTCTGTATAAGGAATATCTCCAAAACAAGCTACAGCGGTTCCTAGGGAATTAGCCCTAGTGATTTTTGCAATACCCTGAATCAATCGATTATTTGTTCTTTCTGATTTTTCGATTATTAACTTCGTTTGCTCCACTACTCCTTGGTATACAAATCCCCAAACATTATTGAAATCTGAGCCCGTGACGTTATAGCTATCGACGTCTTTGTATTGTCTATCACTCCCAGTAAAGTAACCTGACCACATGGATGCTACTCTGGCCAAATGGCCTTCTTGCACAGAAATATTCCCTAACTGGGCTGCCGTAAGGAGTAAGGTGGCAGAAGCATCTGTAGGATTATTTGGGTCTGTATTTAAATTTTCGACAAGTTTTTCGCAGGAGAAACTAATCGATAACAAGCAAAGTAAAAGTGCTTTGATATATATATTCTTTTTCATTTCTAATTTATTTTTTAATAGTTGACTCTTAATGAGAATATGAAAGACTGTGTACCTGGAGAGTTGAAATAATCCATGTTTCTACCGGCTGGAACACCCGAAATGTTGGTATCTGGGTCAATCCCTATCACCTTAGTCCATAACAAAAGATTACGCCCAGTAAGGGTGAACTCAACTGACTGAAGCTTAGTTTTTGCTCGGAATTTAGCAGAGTTTAGGGCGTAAGACATAGAGAGCTGTCTTAATCTAGTCCAGCTTCCGTCATCTACGAATTGTTCTTTTAAGGAGCCGAATCCGCTGCCTAATGTAGTATACCAAGACTGGTCTAATAAAACATTTCCAGCCCCGAAGTCCTCTATATTTCCTCTGACAGTACTTCCGGCGGGAATCACTTGACCTGCATAGTTCTTAGTATCTTGAGTGAGTGTAACCTCGTTTCCTGTAATGGCATGTGTGCCAAATGTGCCCATAACACCTCTGGTTCCATTGAAGTAGTCTGCACCTTGAGATGTTTCAAAAAGCATATTTAA
>JBNMFK010000273.1:0-5466 GCA_051269965.1 Algoriphagus sp.
GACTCTATCATATGATAGTCCAAATTAAAATTGAATTTTTCAGTAAGGTCTTCGAATTTCAAAACTGAATACTCTTTGTGTATTTTGTCGATTAAAATAAGTGAATCCTTAGTTATCCACCCACGAGCAGCTTCGATTCCCAATCCTGGAGTTAAGGAGAACCAAATAAGACTGTCCTTTTTAATCCGCACATTGGCGGTTGCTTTTAAATCTTCTATCCCACTTTTATATTTAATTTTAGTCCTGAGAGTAAGGTCACTAAAATCAAGGTTATTAATATTCAACTTACTTGCTTTAGTATTAAACAGTGTGAGTTGTTTACTACAAGAGGGAAGTAGCAAGATTGCTATAATGGGTATTATTAGCTTATTCATATAGTTGTTTATCAGCTATTTTCTTATCTAGATTTTCTTTGTCATCGGTCAGGTCTCGTGCTTTTTTCCATTGTTCAATGGCACCACTTACATCTCCTAACTTAAATAAGACATCACCATAGTGCTCTATCACAGTAGCACTTTTTGAATCCACTAGTGCAGCTTTTTCAAGAAAAACACTTGCTTCCTTATATTTCTTTCTCACATAGAGCACCCAACCATGAGTATCCAGATAAGTTGGACTTTCACCATTCAAAGAAATCAACTTAGCTGACATCTTTTCGGCCTTTTCCAGATTTTCTTGTCTTAAAGATAAGAAATAACTATAATTATTCAGTACGTGATCATTTTCGGGATTCTGTAGTAGGGCTTGTTCATAAGAAGAATCAGACTTTTCATTGTTTCCAACGCTATTGTATGCATCCCCCAATTGTCCGTTCAGAGCACTGCTTAACCCTTTATTTGACGAAACATATACCTTTCCAGCCTCAAATTGTTCTATAGCTTGGTCATAGTTCTTTTGAGCCAGTTGTGCAGCCCCCGCATAGTAATATAGAAACCCCTGATTTGGAAAAATTTCTAAAGCCTTTTCACAGTAGTTTACGATATTTTGATACTCCCCTAACTCCAGTTCGATAGAAATTATATTTTGCCAAATACTGTAATTAGACTTGTTAAGCTCTAAGGCCTTTAAATAGTTTTTCTTTGCCAAATACTTCTCACCAATACCATGAAGGTAAAAATCTCCTGCAATTGCGTAGCTCTGGTAGACGTCTGGATGAGTTTCTACAAGCACCTCAGTAAGTTCTGTTAACGGACCTACCAATTCTTCATTAGGCAGCATTTCAGTATAAGCCGTTAGTGTCGAAATTTTAGAATTCAAATCCATTGTCGGACTTGAAAAAGCTGCTCTCAAAACCAGAATTGCTTCTTTGATCTTTCCGTTCTTTCGGTAAATTTCTGCTAACTGGACGCCAATGATAGGATCTTCACCATATTCATTAGTATAACTTTCTAAATACCCTTTAGCTTGTTCTGGCTTATTATTCGAAAGTAGAATTTGTGCTAAGGCCGCAACATAACTTGATTTACCTGGGTTGCTGTTGATGAGCAATTCTCCTTCAGAAATCACCAAATCAAGCTTATTTTGCTTGAGATAAATTTTTTGCTTTTGAAAGATAATCTCATCCACAGGCCCGAAGAAGTCTTGAGCACGTATATATGTCTCTAACGCCTCATCATACATTTTTTGATAAAGTTGCAGAGCAGCCAAGTCAAACAAATAATTTTCTGTTTTTTCAACATGCTCAACTAACTGAAAATAAGTAGCTCCAGCCATTTCCAAGTCTGCCAATTTGGTATAAATATTTGCAAGAAGGATATAGTAATATTTGTTTTTTGGATCTTGAATCTTAGCTTTTATGGCAAAAGGAAGGGCTTCTGAATTCTTTTCTAAATCGCTCAAAATTTCTGCCTTCTTATAGTTGGCAGCCCCATGAGATGGCTCTATCTCCAAAACTTTATCAAAATACTCTAGAGATTTATCAAATTTCTTGGTCAAATAGAACTTTTCAGCTTCAATAAATAATGCTCCAATTTCTCCTTCTTTGTCATCGTTCTTCTCGATTTTTGCCTCTGGCTCTTGCTGTTTACCTCCTCTTTTTCGTTTTTGCGCCTCTACATTAAAGTCTAAGCAAGTAAAAACAATAATAAGAATCCATAGCCTCGAAAACTGACCTTTTAAATTTGAATACCCCTTGTTCATTTCTTATTAAAATTGACCCGCAAAAATAGTATAAACCAACCCTCTTCCTTGTAAAAAGTCTTCCGGATCATCAACCTAACGTAATTTAAAGGAGAAATATTCATATAAAACCGAAATGTGTTTTCATTTTGTTCAGGGGAGCCTTATTCCAAAATACACTTTGCTTTTTAGGTGTTTTCTTTCGGATAAATAAATGATTACCAAAAATAGTATTACTGAGATATTTCTAAACAGCATATTCAGCAAAAGACTACCCATATCTAGATAATAGAAGGCGTAAGCCAAAACCGACACAATGAATATATAGTACAGGGCATTTTTGACCTTATAGGGTACTGGATAATGTTTTTGGCCCATGAAATAACTAAGTACAACCATGGAGAAATAAGTCATTAAAGTGGTGATAGCACTGCCCAAGTAACCTAAAATTGGAATCAAAAGTAAATTAGCAATAATCGTGACACATGCGCCCAAGCCTGTAATCATGGCGCCATACATCGTCTTATCAGTTACTTTAAACCAAACGGAGAGGTTATAATAAATTCCCATAAACAAATAACCCAGGAGCAAGAAAGGAACAATGTGTAGCCCTTCTCTATAGACCGGGTTACGTAGGAATAAAATACCCAAAGGCTCTAGGTTAACTGTTACAACTAAAAAAACTATGCAATTGAAGATTACAAAACCTTTCATCACATTACTAAATAATTGAGGAGATTCTTTTTCACTCGCTTTAGAAAAAAAGAATGGTTCGGCTGCATAGCGAAAAGCCTGGGTACCCAACATCATAAACACAGATAATTTATAGCAAGCACCGAAAATTCCTAGTGCAGCCAGGTTAGTCGTATCTGGATAAAAATTTTCCGGCAACCAATACTTTAACATGGACCTAGAAAGCATTTCATTTACCGTCGCGGCTATTCCCATCAATATCAAAGGAAGTCCATAAAGGAATACTGGTTTAAATTTTGAAAAATCAAAATGATACCTAAAGCCTTTAAATTGATCAGATAAGAAAAATACAAAAAGACTATTAGCCATCAAATTCGATAAAAAGACATACTTGATATTGAAGTCTTTTGAGTAAATAGATGAAACTAATGGCTCCAAATTTTGCAAAAATTTTCCTTGAACTATTCCATCACACAGTACCAAAAAAAACAAGTTGAGCAATACAGCAATGATGACATTAGAAAGGCGAATAATTGCGAATTTTTTGGCTTTGCCAGCGAGTCTCAATTTTGCAAAAGGTAAGGCATATATGGAATCAATAGCCATAACAGCTGCTAACCAATAGATGATCTGTTCTTTCCCCTCATAACCCAAAACAGACATAATAGGTTTGGCAAAAAGTATAAGTAGGACAGAAGTTATGAAGCTAGTTGTAATCAGGGATGAGACGCATAGATTAAAATATTCATCACTTTTTTCCTTATACTTGGTAGCAAAGCGAAAAAAAGCTGTCTCCATACCATACATGTACAATACATTGAAGAAAGCGGCATAAGCATATAACTCCGTAACTACTCCATATTGTCCTGGAAGAAAAACTGTCGTATAAAGAGGAGTAAGCACATAAGAGATTACTCGACCAATAATACTGCTGAGGCCATACCAAACTGCGTCTCCCACCAGTGCTTTGATTTGACCCACTTACTCTCCTTTAAAAATAGGCTGGCGCTTTTCAAGAAAAGCCGCTGTTCCTTCAGTGAAATCTTCTGAACCACAGCAGCGAGAAAATGAATTGGCTTCTGTCTGATAACCGTTTTCTTCTGTATTATTTACGGCGTTCACACAGTCAATGACCATACCCACGGCCAAAGGAGCTTTTGACTTGATCTTGCTTAGAATTTCATTCGATTTAGTCAATAACTCTTCCCGATCAGAAACTACATGATTGACCAATCCAATACGACAGGCTTCTTTGGCAGAAATCATATCTCCGGTGAGCATTAATTCCAACGCTCGCCCTTTTCCTACCAACTGAGTAAGGCGCTGCGTACCGCCGTAACCTGGTATAATTCCTAAATTCACTTCTGGCTGACCAAATTTGGCATTTTCTGTGGCTATTCTCATATGACAAGCCATGGCCAGTTCACAACCACCACCTAGCGCAAATCCATTAACTGCTGCTATAACAGGCTTATTACAATTCTCAATCATCTGGAAAACTTCCTGTCCCTCTTCGGAAAACTTACGTCCGGTTACTTCATTTACACCTGTAAACTCACTGATGTCTGCACCCGCTACAAAAGATTTTTCTCCAGCACCAACAATGATCGCCCCCATTATTTCGGGCGTATCACATATATACTGCACCACCGCTTTGATTTCGGCTAATGTTTGCACATTAAGGGCATTGAGGTTTTTCTCTCTGTTGATTGTTACAGTAAGTATGTGATCTGACAGTGAGAGTAGCAGGTTATTATACGCTTCCATAAGCTGGCTATGATTGATTGTAAGATTCAAAATTATTGAAAGGAGGCTACTATTGCTAATTGTCGACTGTGATTTGTTATTAATGTACTATAAAGTCCATTTCATCGAATACATTCACTATTTTATCTATTTAAAACTACCTTAGTAAGTAATGTTATGCGAGAGCTTATGAAAAATATCTTTTTTCTACTTATCGGTTTATTTGCGTTCTCAGATTTGTTTTCACAAACGTGTACTGCCACAATAACGTCAGATACAGATTTTGATGCTATTTCTTGGACTGGCGGTCCAGACGGAAATGGTACTACGTGCGGCCAAATGGCCAGTGGTACTGAATTTAACGGTGACGTAGTTGTAGATGTCGATAATAATATCGAAATCACTGTTAGAAACAATGTAGACATAGTTGGGAGTTTCCCTATTACAGGAGGTCCCGGTTCAGGTTTTACAGTCGATGGAGGTGGAGCTGGAATTACTTTTCAAGTTTCAGAAGATATAGGCGATAATGGAAATAATGGTGTCCTATATTCTGTGCCAAATACCAATGATGTAATGAATGCAGATGGAACTTTTTATGGCAAAAATAATAGTGACTTTTCTGGGTCAGGAACCATAAGTGGGGGTACACTTAATGTTAAGAATGGTTCCACATGTCCTTCACCATGCCCCATAACTAATAATTTTAACGATTGTATTAATGGTAGCGGACAGACTTTCTGTGATGATAACAATGTGATACTTCCAATTGTGTTAGGCCGTTTTGAATTAGTTAAGCTAGAAAGAAGTGTGGAGTTAGAATGGCAAACAATCACCGAAGAAAACTTCGATTTCTTTTCCATAGAACGATCCGAGGATGGGGAGAATTTTTATGAGATAGGTACGGTCCCT
>JBNMFK010000274.1:0-5462 GCA_051269965.1 Algoriphagus sp.
AGGAGATACAAGCATGGACTTACCTTCTGTTAATATTCCTGTACTATCATTGAGGCGATAGGCCATTACCTTATCCATGCCTAAATCAGGTACGAAAACATCTTTGTTATTTGGAGAGATATTTACAGAATGTACATGGGGGCTCGCCTGTCTATCTTTATTTGGCCCAGAACCCTTGTGCTCTATATTTTGAATGGCTTCGCCTAGAATCCCCCCTTCTTTAATGGGTAAAACTGCCAGAGAACCGCTGGAGTAGTTTCCTACTATTATCCATTTTCCACTTTGATCCACATCTAAATGACAAGGATGCATACCGGCAGAAGAGACTTCATTCAGTAAAGTTAACGTACTATCTCCCAAAGAAAGGCCCTTAACGCTACCTCCTTCCATTTCCCCAACAGCATATACATACTTATTACCTGGAGAAAGAGCCAAAAAAGATGGATTTTTTAAACCTTCTGCCACATCGACTAATCTAACTTCGGCAGTTTCAGGGTTAAACTTGTACATATAAACACCCTCACTATTTCTACCCGTATAGGTACCCACTAGCAAACTAATTTCTTTTGCCTCTACCGTTTTCTTTTTTTGTTCAGATTGCTGACAGGCGAACATTAAGACCGTGATACAAGCAATTAATATGCTTTTTACAAATCTTTTACATTTCATATCAATTGAGTACTTTATCCAATTCCTTTTTGATTTCTAACGCCCATATATCATATCCCGCCTGATTTTGGTGTAACCTATCTTTAATGAACAATTCATCTCTAGGTATACCTTCCTCATTTAAATAAGGCGTCGTACTGTCAATAAAATAGAGATTATCTGTTTTGTTACAATAAACTTCCATTGCAGCATTTGCTTTTTGGATTTCAGACCAAACAGCCCAACGGCTTCCTGTTGGTGTAATAGCAATTTGAAAAATAGGTGTCTCGGAGTATTTGACTCTAACAGTCTTTACCACCTCCTTAAAAAGCGTCATTACTTCCCTTACGCTCCTATCATCATTACCCCCAGTGATATCATTTGCTACAAAAATGCATAGAGCCTTAAACTCATGAGGGTAAACAAGACGTTTTGTAAAATGAATTAAATCTGAAAAGTGTGCCCCACCATAACCTCTCCTTATAGGCTCATAGGGTGCCATATCCTCCTTTATGTTATCCCAAATCCTTATACTGGAGCTTCCAATAAATAACACAGCATCTCTTGAATACTTTTCAGAGTCGTCTTTGTATTCTAATCGCGAAATTTCTTCTTCCCATTTGGCCTCCCTGTCGGCGAACTTTTTATACGGGGAGCAGCTGATTACTAGACATGAGATAATTAGTAAAAGGATATTTTTTTTCATTGAAGTCCGTATTTGAATAGGATTCAATCTACAAAAATTGTTACCAAAATTGCCGAAATTTCACTCCTCCTTTACAAATATTTTTATCCGTATTTACCATGAAAGAAAATAAAGCCCAAAAGAAGACCCAATAAGGAAATGTAGAAGTTTTTTTAAGACTTTATCTTTTCTAGGTCAAAAAGGTCATTTAATACATCAATTAAAGTTTCTGCCTCACCCCTTTGGCAGGCAGCCTTTAATTGAAGAACAGGCAACTTGATAATTTTCTGCATCATACTTGCCGTTATTTTGTCCATTTTAGAAGCCTCTTCCTCAGATAAAGTTTTTAGATGTTTAGCCATCTCTTCTTTTCTAATTTGCTCTAAGGCACCTTTGAGCTTTTGAATGGTGGGAGAAACTACCATTTGATTACTCCAGTCCGACATATCGCTCAGAGATTCCTTAATAATGGATTTCACAGACGGGATAGCTAATTTTCTATTTTCCAATGCCGCGTTGGCCTTTGTTTGGATTTCATCCAAATCGTACAGAACCATTCCTGGAATTTTTTCAATTTCGGGGTCTATGCTTCTTGGCACTGACAAGTCAATGAAGTATTTAACACTCTTCGCTCCCAAGCTTTTGATTGTTGCCAAATCTACAATAGGTCTTTCTGAACGAACAGAAGATATCACAATGTCAAATGCCTCAAGTCTATTCTTAACATTACTAAAATCAACAACTTTAAACCCTAATTCTAAAGCGAGTAAATCTGCTTTTTCTTTAGTCCTATTTGCAACAGTAAAGTTTTCATATCCTTTATCATGCAGCGTTCTAACAACATCTTCACCTATTTCACCAAGACCTAAAACTAAAATTTTTGGGTTGTTTAAAATCGGCAAGAAAGACTCAAGGGTTTCTACTGTGGCGTATGACGTAGAAGCAGCACCATCTCTAAAACCAGTTTCTTGTACAACTCTCTTATTCATAAAAAAGATAGTATGCATCAGTCTATGTATAAACGGACCGGCCATATGCATATCTGCGGACCATTGGTAGGCACTCTTCACCTGATTAGGTATCTGTAAATCTCCAATTACCTGAGAATGAAGTCCGGAAGACACCTCGAAAACATAATTCAAGGCTACATTGGCTTCGTTCATGACCACCAAATGAGTCAATATAAGCTCAGACGAAAGTCCCTTCTGAGCGGCCAATATCTTAATTATTGACGTAGATAAATCAGCATCCGATAAATAATAAACTTCAGTACGGTTACATGTGGAAAGTACAACAGCTTCTGTTAGGCCTATAACATCCTTTAAACTTAATAGGAACGTCTTACATCCAGCTTCGTCTAGTGCAATACGCTCACGCAAACCCAGAGAGCTGGTTTTGTATGAGATAGAGATTGCTTTAAACTGTTCTTTCATTTCTTAACTTATTCGGAATGCAAATTTACACCCGATTTGATATATTTTTACTATGATAAAAATCACATTTAACCTATTTAGACCTTTTCTAAATAGTATACAGCCTGAGGCGATTTTCATAGAAAAATACAATTATCAAAAAACGTTACGTTTTAAGTACGGTTCTTTGGGCCTCACGTTGCATATTGTATAAACAAAAATGGCTAGAAATAGATTCTTCTTTAACATGTATGAGCAGCTTTCAGGGCTAAGATTGTTTATCATTGCTCTTTTGCTTCTCGTTGGTGGTGGCGTCTTATTCTATTTCAACCAGCTAGGCAATGCCTTAGAAGACAGAGAAAAAAAGTATGCTTCCCTCTATGCAGAGAGCGTTAGGTTTTTTATTGAGCAAGGAATAGAGAGTTCATGCGATTACACCTTCGTTTCCGATGTGATAGCCGCTAATGAGTCTATTCCAACGATACTTGTATCGAATGGAGAAGCTGTAGATTCTAGGAATATTCCTGAGCTATCCGATTCAACGGTCAACTCTGACATTGACAAAAGGAAAGCTATCCTTGACCGAAAAATAAGTGAAATGGCCGCCGAGCATAAGCCTATTGAAATAGATTTAGGTGGCGATACAGCCTACCTTTATTATTCAAGCTCTTTGACATTAAAAGAACTAAAATTCTTTCCCTACCTACTTCTAGCTGCCTTCCTTATATTTGGCATACTAGCCCTTATAGCATATAGCTCCTCTAGAAAAGCAGAAGAAAACAGGGTTTGGGTAGGATTGGCAAAAGAAACAGCTCACCAACTAGGAACGCCCATTTCAGGATTACTTGGTTGGATAGGCGTACTAAGGGACAGCGAAGCATTTGACCAAAGTATTGGTGACGAAATGGAAAAAGACGTCCATAGGCTCGAAACAATTACTACTCGTTTTTCTAACATTGGCTCTGTGCCTACGATGAAAGGAGAAAACCTCGGAACCGTGATAGAAGAAACTCTTTTTTATCTCAAACGTAGAATTTCAACTAAAGTAAACTGGTTTATCACCAATAACCTTGCTGGTGATAATAAGAGTAACATTAACAGACATTTAATAGAATGGGTGATAGAAAATCTATGTAAAAACGCCGTAGATGCTATGCTCGGCGTGGGTGACTTATACGTGACCATTGATAAATTGGATGAACACAAAGTCGTTATTGACATAAGAGACACAGGTAAAGGAATCACTAAAAACAATAAAAGGAAAATATTTAGGCCTGGGTTTTCTACCAAAAAGAGAGGCTGGGGACTGGGTCTTACCTTAGCCAAACGTATAATAGAAACTTACCATGATGGTAAACTCTTTATACATAAATCTGACATAAATAGGGGAACTACGTTCAGAATAATACTTTAATTTACCTTATAGCCTGTTTAAAACGATTTCGTCTGTTTCAATAACATTGCTGAAGTTACCCGCCCTGTCTTTTATCTGAATTTCAAACTTTAAGGTATCCAACTTGGGCGTAAAAGCGTGTATGAAATCGTAAGAATAATTTAATTCCCCTTCAATGGCCCCTGGCTTGTCTTCATATAGCAGCTTAGGGAAGTACCCGGAAGAAACCTCACTTGATTCAAATTGTTGAAAACTACCATTTACTTTTCTGAAATTGGTTAGAAGGTAGTTAAAGTCAGTTTTCCCTCCTACCGTATCAATTTTATCTTCTCCAAGGTTTATTCCTAAGTCTCCGTCTCCATCCTTAAATTTGATGGTAATAATCACCGAATCTTTCGTAGCACCAATGAAGGCATCTAGCCTAACTACGCTGTTGATGGCGTAGAATGAAATTTCCGGAGTGAATGAAAAATCTGGTTCTTTAAAACAAGAACACATTACTGCTAGAATGCCTAAAAAAACTGTTATTTTACCCACCATTCTCAAATCAAAAACTATTTTTGTGTAAAACGAAAAAATAAGTCCTTTGGTTTAAACTGAACTCAAATTTAATGAATTGTCCTTCTGTAAATCTAAAAGACGAACTTAAAGCTGCTGTTATTTCTCTTTCAGATTCCGATAATGACCAAGTTTTTGAAACACTCGCCATCGAAGTATTTAGATACCAAGCAGAGCACAATCTAATATACAAAGCATTTCTAAAAAACATTGGTGTTAATCCTTTAAAAGTATCACATACAGAAAAAATCCCTTGTTTACCCATAAGTTTTTTTAAAACACAGGATATTTTAACTGGTCAAAATATCATTCAACATACCTTCGAGAGCAGCGGTACTACTGGTAGCATTAACGCTAAACACCATATATCAGATCTGCCTTTTTATGAATTTTTAAGTTTAAATGCTTTTGAGAAAATATACGGCCCGATTACAGAGTATCATATTTTGGCCCTACTGCCCAATTACTTAGAAAGAAATAATTCTTCTTTGGTTTATATGGTTCAAAGCTTCATCGATAAAACCTTCTCGGCAGACTCAGGTTTTTATTTAAAAAATATTGTAGAGCTAAAAGAGAAACTACGCACCTTACTTTCTGATACAGAATCAGAACGAAAAGTGCTCCTTTTAGGTGTCACTTTCGCCCTCTTAGACTTGAGTGAAGAAGATGATTTAATAATCCTTTCCAAGAAGCATAGACTAATAATCATGGAAACCGGAGGCATGAAAGGGAAGCGTAAAGAACTCCTGCGGGATGAGGTTCATCA
>JBNMFK010000275.1:0-5435 GCA_051269965.1 Algoriphagus sp.
TTAGAGTTAGTGGATCCAGTAAATTAGGTAATCCCCGCTCTCCATTCAATGACTTGTAAATGTTGTTTTTACATAGTTGTAAATCTTATTTCATGAATTCATCTTAATGATTTTGCCTACGTCCTAGAGTGGTTTCTAAAGAATTCTCTGATTTATCAATAGTATCTACCTGACATGAAACAGCCATCGGTTGCATACCTTCAAGTCTAGCTTCCAGTAAACAAAGTATATTATTCAAGCCTTCTTTTATGCCATTTTGATCTGACAGATGAACTTCAATTCTTGTAATGTGAGACTGAAATTTTTTTAATGCTTCTGCTATTATGGTAGAGAAATAAGCTTGCTGCCTTTGATCTCTATCTGCACTTTTATGCGTATTAATTTGAGTTTTCATAGTTTTTCTTTCTTATTTTTCTTCGTTTTAATCTTACCCTTTATCTTCTTCTAGATTATCATGGTTCCGCCTAAACTGTAATAATTATTTTCTTCATCCTCACTGCCCACACTTTCCCGCTGATCATCCAATTCAGATATTGGAACGTCTAAATCGTCACCCGACTTATCGTCTTTAAAACTCCTCTCGTTCATTCATCCTATATTTTCGTTTTACGTTTTCATTTTTGAAGGGTCTTCATGGTTCACATCCGTTTCTTTTTTGAATTATTGGTAGATGCCTTCTAAAGGTGGATATCCTTGGAAGTCGGGTTCTTTATTATGATTTAGTGTGACTTTTTCTTCTTGTGTTTTGGAATATTTCCCTAAAACCTCCGCTAAAGCATGATAGTAATCTTCAAGGTTTTTGATCATTACATCATCTTCTTCCTCTGCACCATTTAATGGCATTTTAGTAATGCAATTAGGGAGCTTAGGAAATTCTCCAATAATTTCATTAATAACGGCCATGATATTCTCGACTAATGCTATTTTTGCTTTCTTGTGCATGTAATTTTGTTTTTAAGACCACCCCGATTCTTCGGGACAGCCTAGTTCGCATGAGTAATATTCATCCTTGCTTAGTATTCTCGTAATCGTGCTCTTGTCAATTGAATTATTTAGTTCAAAATAGAATGACGCCTTGTTGTTGATCTTCAATTAAATCACCAATCATAATAAAAGGAATGGAGTCAGCACCTGTAACCACAGGAAAAATTCCACTCTATTTTTTTATAACACTTAAGATATCTGCTATATTTATTAGATCAATATGATCAAGTGTCACATTCTTCTTTTCCAATCTTAATACCTTCGCTTCTGCTGTTGTAGCAGCAATAGTTTATCGTGCTCCAACTTTTATCCTGTCCAAGTCTCTTTTTTCCTTGAGTGTATTTGGTTTTCCGGTTTGCTTAACTAAAATTGAATCCGTAAAAGTTCGCTAAAAGCTAAAATTGATAATTAAAGAATTATGAAAGGCAATATGCTTTTGCAAGTAATCAATCCAACTTTCCTTGGTATATTTCAGCACTTACTACTGGCATTTTTGTAATTATTCTTCGGTCTTGTATTCTGATAATACAACTTTCATTACTTCTTGAATAGCCGGATCAATAATTCGCTCTTTAAAAGGCTATTCCATCTGTTTGATATACCAAATTGGATTTATCCGATTTGATATGATAGTTAAGTGCTGCCGACATAGAGATATCCTGAAGGTCAGAGGATGAAGAATCAGCACCTGTTAATGCTTTTTGAATTTTTACATCATTTGGAGTTAACGTTTGCGCAACAGGTATTTTAAAGTGAATTCCCTCACCCAAGATTTTATTTTGAATAACTCCGAAATTCAGAACGTTCCCTCCTTGGTCAGCCCCAATCTGAGCCCCTGGTTTAAAGACAAAAGGCAATATCACTATGCCAACTGCTATTAATAAAACCTTCCAAGGGGCCTTTTTTAATAATTTGTTCATCTCACGTATATTTTGATCAGCCATAATAATCTGGTTTGTCTTCTTATCTCGCATGAACAGTATGGCCAAGATCGTTCCATACTATAAAACATCGATTCTATTGATTTTAGATCAGTTTTAATCAAAAGTTAGCACTTATACGAGGCGTTTATCAACAACCCACTTGATAAAAAGGGGAAGAACTTCTACAATACCAGCTGATGCTGAGATAATATTCCTTCACTTCAGGCTTAGTGATTTATCGAAACCTCACGTTGCTAAACTTTAAAACTGCAACAAACACAGAACCTCCTATAGCATTGCCTATTGTAGCCCAAAGTTGAAACCTTAAATAGTCAGATAAAGTGATTTCGTCACTGGTAATGAAGCCTGAGAAAACCTCAATAGACCCTACGATACAATGGTGCAGGCCGGCTACTCCAATGATCGCAGTAACAAGAATGATGATGACGATCCTGCTCATTGTCTCTTGAGAAGACGTAACCAGCCAACCTAACAGCCCCATCATCCATCCTGCGAGTAGGGCACTTAGTAAAATAACATCCCATTGATGATCCACCAGTTTATGCGCCAAATGGGCGAAGGTTGATAATTCAATAAAACCAACAGCCGGACCAATTTTTGAAATTAGGAAACCAAAAATGTACCCACCTACCAAGTTTCCGGTGTAAACCAGTCCCCATAAGACTAAAAGATTTTTAAAGCTTACAGAACCATTTAAAACAGGTAAAATCGCTAAAGCCGTATGCTCTGTGAAGAGCTCAGACCTTCCAATGATGACGAAAATAAAGCCAATTGGGTAACAAAAAGCCAAGTACATTTTTAAAGCTTCAGGACTAACACTGGAATTAAACAAGGTGAAAATAGTCCCCATAAAAAGTACGCTAAATCCTACTTCCAACCCTGCAGTTAACGCAGAAAGAAACAATGCTCCATTGGAGCGGTCAAATTCCTTTAGACCTGTTTTTATCTGCTCGTCAAGAATCTGATTAACCTCTTTGGGTTGGTCAGATTTAGGTGAGTCCTCCTTGGATTGGTCAGATTTAGGTGACTCTTCTCTGGGACGTTTTATGCTTAACATTTTTAGGAGATTGTTCAATTATTCACTTTTTTGGTATTCCTAGTTCTAACGAACTAAAACCTATTTTAAATCTCATGATGAATCATGAAGTAAACCTTAGCGAGCATACGCCTCAAAGTTTAAAACCAATTAGCCTGTAGCGCGCCTTTGATTGATGATACTGGGTTTATTTACCTGTTTTTCTCTCTGAATTCAAACCTTTTCAGCCAGTACAGGTATGTCTGTTTCTCTCATCACTTTTTCGGTAAGGCTACCAACGATAAAAGTCCAAAATTGTGACTTAGCATAGGTCTTCATTAAAACCAAACCCGGCTTTATTTCCTTTATCACTTCCATGATTCCATCAAACTCCTTATCATCACGTATTATGTAAGTTTCATAGCCTTCAATGCCTGCTTTACCTGCCAGATTTTCTATTTTTTCCTTGACCTCCTCTTCGGTAATTAGTTTAGTTGCAATTACATTTACAAAATGGAGCTTAGCTCCATTAGCCTGAAAAAATTTGCAGATTTCGAGAGATTTGAAAGGTATTTCTTTACCTAAGTCTGTTGCTATCATAATGTCATCAACATATAAATCACCATGGTTAGAAACTACCAATAAAGGCACATCAGCGTCTTGAAGGATATTTTCTGTCCGGTTCCCTTTGAAAAATTCAAATATATTTCTTGATCCTGATGTACCAGATATGACTAAATCCATTTCTGTCTCCTTCATAAATTCTTCAAACGATTTTGAAATATTGGAAGCTACTGCAAATACTTCTCCCTGTACTGACGGTGCAAGCGTCCTCTCTGAAATGGATTTTAGTTCTGTGAGTGCTTGTTGGGATTCCTGATCCAACTGATCCTGCCGTAACTCATCCTCTTTATCAAGTACGGCCTGTTTAGGATCTAGATCTTTGACATTGTCAGTTGGAAGAAGGAAATGAACTAAGTGTACTTTCCCCTCAAACTTTTGTGCGAAGCTATTGGCAGCTCTCAAGCCGCAATAAGATTCGGTTGAAAAATCCACAGGTACTAATATGTTTTTGATTCTGTCCATGATTTAAGTTTTAAATACATAGGCAGTATAAGAAAGAACTGTTCCAAAAATAAGAAAATGCCGTTTATAAGGCTTTTAGGTATATAGAACCATACTATAAATCTTTGGTGTGGAAATAATTCCCCGTTTGGCGAGTGTATTAGTGCAAGAGCTTCCCAAGTAGATCCATCCACTAGGGATTCACTACGCTTAATTGGATTTGAACTTTACTTAACAGGGTCATAGGCAATGTTGATTCTTCTTCATCTTCGTTTTCAACCTTTACTTCCTACTGCTTTTAATTTAATCGGTCGAGTAAGCTTTCCTACTCCTGAACCATCCTTTCAGTGGTCATTTTCCAAATAGCGTCACCTTCTTTTAAAAAAATTCCGCGTAACTCCCCACATGAATGACATCATTACACCGATTATAGTACCCATCGTAAGACCACCCATGATCCCGAATATTACTTTTTTCCCAGTCATCTTTTCTGTTTTATTATATATTCAACCGCATAAAACAAGTCGACTCAAGAGTAGCCCAAAATCAAAGAAGAACGGCTCACATTTACAGGATGTATACAAGCGCTAAACAGCTTAACATAAGTCTACTCACCTGATAATAAAGATGGTGAACTGTGCTACTATCTCAGTTACACATTCGTAAATCACTTTTACATCTTTCACAGGTTTTCAAGGTTACTCTCTCTTTTTTGTTTTAGCTGTTTGTAGTAGGAAGGCGTTAGCCCAGTCACCTTTTTGAATTGATTAGATAAATGTGCTACACTGCTATAATGTAATTTGTAGGAGATTTCTGTCAAGTTAAATTCATCATACAGCAATAACTCTTTAACTTTTTCAATTTTATGGATGATAATAAAATGTTGGATGGTAATTCCTTTTACTTCAGAAAAAATATTGGATAGGTAGGTGTAGTCATAGTTTAGTTTTTCGCTGATATAATCTGAGTAGTTAATATTCGGAAGCTCGTCCTTGTAATGAATCATCTCAATGATTACATTTTTGACTTTATCAATCAAAATACTTTTCTTATCATCGAGTAGTTCTAAACCCGACTTCAAAAGATTTTCCTTTAATTGTGTGCGTTGTTCACGAGAAATATTTTCTAGGATCTCTACCATCCCAAGATCAAGAACTGTTTGATGTAATCCCAGCTTTTCCAGCTCTACTTTTACCATCAACTTACACCTAAGGCTGACCATATATTTGATATAAAGTTTCATATATCTATTAGGTAAGAGTTCTAGTTTTGCAATGGTAGAACGGGTGATAAAAGGAAGTACGCGACAGGCTAAATCAATGTCGTATACCTATATAGCAATTTACAAATCAATTGCCAGGTTCGACATTATTGTAACTAATAATCCGTAAAAATTATCATTATTTTATTTGGTGATCAATCATGAA
>JBNMFK010000276.1:0-5425 GCA_051269965.1 Algoriphagus sp.
AGTCTAAGCAGCAATGGTGTATTTTTGACCTTTGTTTACAATATGAGTTTAGTGACCAAGGCTGGAAAGCTTTTTAGGAAAAAGTTGCCCGCTTTTTTCTCATCTGTTAGAAGAGGTAAAACGATTTGGGCTAATCTTCCTCCTGCATTTATTTACAGGGCTTCGAAGTAAACTGCGGAAAAGCTACTCTTTTTTCAAAAAGCCTATATTCCGTTTAAGACCTTCTAATTTTGTTCTTTTAATAGGTGACTTACGGAATAATTCTTTGAAAGTTTCTTCTGTTATTTCTTCCCAATCAGCCTTAGAGAATTCTTCTAGTTCTGGTTTCAACGTAAATTCTGGATGTTTATGCGGCTTAGCAAATTTATTCCATGGACAAACATCTTGGCAGATATCGCATCCAAAAATCCAGTTTTCCATTTTTCCTTTGGCCTCATCAGGAATAGCTTCTTTAAGCTCTATAGTGTAATAGGAGATACATTTGCTGCCATTTACAACATAGGGCTCTACTATGGCATCAGTGGGGCACGCATCTATACAAGCCGTACAAGTACCGCAGTAATCTTTAATAGGTCCGTCAGGTTCTAATTCTAGATCACAGATTATTTCTCCTAGAAAAAAAAAGGACCCCATTTCCCTATTCAGTAAATTACTGTGTTTACCGATCCATCCAAGACCACCTTTTTCAGCCCAAACCTTGTCCATTACTGGTGCCGAGTCAACGAAAATACGCCCATCTACCTCACCTATCTCTTCATGAATATAATTAAAGAGGTTTTTAAGTTTATCTTTTAAAACGAAATGGTAATCTGTACCATAGGCATATTTGGATATTTTAAGATCTTCATTGCCTTCTGACAGTTTTTTTTCGGGATAATAATTAAGCATGACAGAAATGACAGATTTAGCCCCGGGAACCAGTTTTGTCGGATCGAGTCGCTTGTCAAAGTGGTTTGCCATCCAAGCCATTTCTCCTTGATAGTTTTTTGATAACCAATTGTCAAGTCTTGGAGCTTCTTTTTCTAAGAAAACGGCCTGAGATATACCACAGAAATCAAAGCCTAGGTTTGCTGCCTTGGCTTTGATGAGTTTACTATACTTTTGATTTTGGAACTGCATCAAACAAATTACTGTCATTTAAAGCTAAATCAGAAAGAAAAGTACAATGAATGATACTCTCCTCAATATTTCTTTAAAAAGCTTAGTGATTTTTATTGTGCTTTCAGTTTCAATTTCTGCCATATTGACAGCCTTTCTTTAGATGGTTTAATTATTGAACGTTTCTGGTCTGATATAAAATAGAGGAAAATGGCGAAAATGAACCAAAAAGAGACTGCAGAACAAGAAAACTTGGAAGAATTGTCAGAAGAAAATCTGACAGTTGAAACAGAGGAAGTTGAACTAACAGAAGAAGAACGCCTTGGACAAGAATTGGCGGAACAAAAAGATAAATACATCAGATTATATTCTGAATTTGAAAATTTCAGGAGAAGGACGGCTAAAGAAAAAATTGATGCTATTCTAAATGGTTCTTCCGGACTAATGAAGGAGCTTCTACCTATTATTGATGATTTTGAAAGGGCTCAAAACGCCTTAGAATCAGCTACGGATGTAGCCGTATTAAAAGAAGGTGTTGAATTAATCTATACAAAGCTTGTCAAAACATTGGAAAACAAAGGTCTCAAGCCTATGGAATCCAAAGAAACAGAATTTGATGTAGAGCTTCACGAATGCATTACCCAATTTGATGGTGGAGAAGATAAGAAAGGAAAAGTTATCGATACCGTTGAGAAAGGATATTACTTGAATGATAAAGTGATTAGATACGCTAAGGTTGTGGTAGGAAGTTAATTAGATTTAGAATTCAAGGCATCTTTTCTTAGTAGAATTGAGCTAGAATAAGTTATTATGGCAAATAAAAGAGATTATTACGAAGTTCTTGGGGTAGCAAAGGGTGCTACTGCAGATGAAATGAAAAAGGCCTATCGCAAATTGGCTATTAAGTTTCATCCAGATAAAAACCCTGACGACAAAACGGCAGAAGATAAGTTTAAAGAGATAGCAGAAGCCTACTCTGTACTATCTGACCCTCAAAAAAAGGCTAGATTCGACCAATTTGGTCATGCCGGAATGGGTGGTGCCGCAGGTGGCGGTGGCCAAGGTGGATTCACCATGGATGATATCTTTAGCCAATTTGGAGATATATTCGGAGGAGATAGCAGTCCGTTTGGCAGTTTCTTTGGAGGTAGCCGCGGTGGCGGACAGCGAGTGAGGAAAGGCTCTGATCTAAGGATCAAGTTAAACCTTACGCTGAAAGACATTGCAAAAGGCGTAGAAAAGAAAATTAAAGTTAAAAGATATACCTCGTGTAATACCTGTAGCGGGAACGGTGCTAAACATGGTACATCTTTGACTACTTGCAATACATGCAAGGGTCAGGGTCAAGTGAAACGAGTTCAGCAAACCATGTTGGGTCAAATGATGTCGACGAGTACATGCCCTACTTGTAACGGGGAAGGTCAAATGGTTTCTGAGCGTTGTGATACATGTTTTGGAGAAGGAAGAGAACTCACAGAAGATCAAATTAGCATTAAAATTCCTGGTGGTGTGTCTGAGGGCATGCAGTTGTCTATGGGAGGAAAAGGTAATGTACCCGTACGAGGGGGAGTTCCTGGAGACTTGTTAATAGCCATTGAAGAAGTAGAACATGAAGATCTTAAGAGAGATGGAAATAACATCATTTTTGACTTGCCTGTAAACTTTGTAGAAGCTGTTTTAGGCAGTGATATAGAAGTGCCAACTGTAGATGGTAAGGTTAAAATAAGACTTAAAAGTGGTACACAGGCTGGAGAAGTTTTAAGACTGAGAGGAAAAGGTTTACCTAATGTAAATGGCTATGGAACAGGCGATCAGCTTGTTTATGTAAATATATACACGCCTAGTACCATCTCTTCTGATGAAAAGATTATGCTAGAAAAGTTAAGAATATCGCCCAACTTTGCCCCTAAGAAAGGAGGAAACAGCAGAACAGTATTTGATAAAATGAAGGACTTTTTCCAAGGATAAAGTGCTTATACGTTAATGTCAAAGAGCAGCCCAAGTATTGTCTTGAGCTGCTCTTTTTTTAGAACTTATAGTTTATTCTCAACAATATGTTTCTCCCTAATTCATCAGCAAAGTAACGCTGCCTGTTTAAGTAATCTCTGTATTTTAAATTTAAGACGTTTTCTATTTTAAGCCCAAAACCTAAGGTCTTGGATTTTAAGACCAGCGAACTATTGATTCCAAAGTTTAAAAGGTGATAAGTGTCCGGGGTAGCTAAAAAGTCTTGATCGGTATTTAAGTTAGTTTGACGGAAAACCGTTTTATGCTCAAGTGACAAGGCATTAGTTTTTAAACGTTTCCCGTCATTGAAACTAAGATTAATTGTATTTGAAATGTTATTTGAGGGCATAAATACCAATGGTATATCATTGCCAGTATCTGTCCCCTTTAAAATAGCTGCTTTACTTATCACTCGAAATTTTCTATATGGTTCATACGACAATAGGAAGTCTGCCCCAACAATTCGAGCATTCGTCTGATCATATGAAAAAGTAGGGAATGCTCCCCTAATAGTAAGGACAGAGGCCGTTTCCGGCTTGAGATAGATATAGTTATGAATGGATTGACAATAAGTCAAGGCTTGAAAAAAGAGCTGGTCATTGATAGATAGGTCCACAGAAGCGGTAATTTTTAAAGACTCTTCCGAAATCAAATTTCGATTCCCTATTTCTAAACTACTGACACCTTGATGCAATCCAAAGCTATGTAATTCATTCACTTCTGGAGCTCTCCATACATACCCAGCATTAAGGTTTAGCTTGAGTTGACTACTTACATCATATTTAAGTCCTGCCGATAAACTACTATTGTAAAAAGTATTTTTGAAACGTTCTACCGCCCTAGGTAAGTCTCTAGAAATAGCAGCTACATTTAATTGTTTGATATCCAATCTTGCTCCAAACTCATAGAAGAATTTATTTTTTTGTTGTTGATAAAAGCCAAAGCCCGATACTTTATAAGACAAATAATCTGGTATAAGGGGCAATATACCAGTGAGTGGATTATTGGTATTGTCTTTAATTTCACCTTGTAGACCCATTTTTAGAAAACTACCATTTTCGTAAGAATGACTATTATTTGCCTCCAAAAAATGGGCGAATTGTAATAAACTTAAAGCGGCTTGATCGGATCGTCCTGCTCTTCTTACGTCAAATTCTTTACGATTATTTATTTGTGTAGCATACTGAAACATCCATTGTGAAGCCCTCTTAGTGATAAAAGTACTTTTTAGTTTTAGAAGCTGGTGACTTACCTCCTGCCTTGGTTCGACAATATTAAAAGAGAAGGAGCTTTTGGTAAAAAAGGGTTCTTGCTGCTTGAAAGCTAAAGTCAAATCACTAAGATTTCCAATGTGCGAACCTCTTAAAATTCCTATTTCGGAGTTGTAAGTACTTAGATATAGGCTATGTGTAACTTTTTTCGATTTTTTCTGAAGTTCTAAAGAGGCGTTGCCTTCCCTCCTGCCTGTATTTGTCAAAAAGTACGCTGGGGTAGACTGATCCCCTATTCCCTTTAATGTACCATTGAACCGCCAAGAGATTTGGCTAACAGACTTACCAAATTCTGTATTAAATGTAGAACCACGTCCATTACTCTGATAAATATAATTTACCATACCGTGTAAATGAGGCTCATCATCTAGTTCTTTAGGTTCTATCAGTACCACACCGCCTAATGTACTTCCAGAAAACTCCAATGCCCCTACCCCCTTAATGACGGAAATATGATCTGCAGAAAAGGGATCTATCTCTGGAGCATGGTCATTTCCCCACTGCTGACCTGCTTGTGCTATACCATTATTAAGTATGCTTATCCTATTCCCATATAAACCATGAATAACGGGCTTAGCTATGCCTGAACCTGTTTTTAAAGCACTTATTCCCGCTATAGACTCCAGAAGTTCACCTAGGCTTTTATTACTCTCCTTACTTATCAGGTCTTTGTCTAAAGTACTACTATTTTGCGTCCTGAAGTCGTTTTTATCTCCGTGTACAAGTACTTCGTCCATAAGCTCTTCGTGGTGATGCATATAGAGATTAAGCACAGAATCCCTTTCAATGCTTATAAACACTCTTAGAGGCTCACAGCTTACATGGCTAAGCTTTATATGAGTAGAGCTTGTGCACAAATCATCGAAATCAAAGTAGCCATCTTTATCAGCCTGCTGCATTAATTCTAATTCTTCAAGATAAATGGTAGCGAAAGGCAATGCAACACCTGTGACTTCATCTATAACCTGACCATGTATGTTTATACCACATTCTTGAGCATAAAGACTGCCTGACATAAAAACAAAGAATACTAATATTTTACTTAATCT
>JBNMFK010000277.1:0-5424 GCA_051269965.1 Algoriphagus sp.
TATGTATTACAGTCTCATATCTACTCGTTTTTTGTCGTATATAGATTTAATGTCAAAAATTACCGCATTTTCATTTCTTTTTAAACTTTCGACGGAAAGTTCAATAAACTGGGTGTGCGATACGGCTAGAATAATTCCATCATATCCATTTATTAAAGGAGCTTCTAAGATTTCTATTGCAAATTCTCTTAAAACTTCTTCTTTTGAGGCCCAAGGGTCAAAAATGTCAACCTGTAGTCCGAAATCCTTCAATTCTTTGTAAACATCAATCACCTTAGTATTTCTAATATCTGGGCAATTTTCCTTAAAAGTGATTCCCAATATCAGTATTCGGCAGTTCTGTAAAATTTGCTTATTAGTTATTAATGCTTTTATAAGTTTTTTGGCCACAAAAGCTCCCATACCATCATTCACTATCCTGCCTGAAGAAATTACTTGGGGTGTGTAACCTAAACTTTGTGCTTTATAAACCAAATAGTAGGGATCCACACCAATACAGTGCCCGCCCACAAGGCCGGGTTTGAATGGAAGAAAGTTCCACTTGGTTCCGGCCGCTTCCAATACTTCAGTGGTATCAATGTTCATTCTGTCAAAAATCAATGCCAATTCATTTACGAAAGAAATATTTATATCTCGTTGTGCATTTTCTATAGCTTTTGCTGCTTCGGCCACTTTTATACAAGAAGCCTTATAAATACCGGCAGTAATTATGCTCCCATATAGTTCAGCTAAAAATTCTGTAATAGATTGATTCGAACCTGCTACAATTTTTAAAATTTTGGTCAAAGTTCTTTCCTTATCACCTGGATTTATTCTTTCAGGGGAATAGCCACAGTAAAAATCTTTATTATATTCTAATTCACTTACTTTCTCTAAAATAGGTACACAATCTTCTTCTGTGCAACCGGGATATACAGTAGACTCATAAACTACCACATCTCCAGGTTTCAAAAACTTACCAACGATTTTAGATGCTTTATATAAATAATCTAAGTCCGGTTTATTGAATTGGTCGATAGGGGTAGGAACAGTAATAATAAAGACATTGCAATCCACCAAAACGGTGTCCACATCAGTAAAGATCACCTTGCTATTTACTAATTCATTGTTGTCCGTTTCAAGTGTATGATCTATTCCTCTTTTTAGCTCGTTTATTCTTTTTTTGTTAACATCAAATCCTACGAGAGGGAATTTCTTGCCAAATTCTACCGCAAGCGGAAGGCCAACATATCCTAAACCTATAATTCCTATTTTGCTATTTTCTAATGTTTTCATTTTTGTATTATGTGCCCTTCAATTGAACCAATTTATGTTTTCTTAGGTCTAAAAATACTTTCATTCCAAGCGTGGGAATATAAATAACTACTTGATTAGAACTCATGTGTTTAATAACCCCTTCGGTGTCATAAAGTGGTCCAGATTTAATTCTAATTCTATCTTCTGTACTAAATGTTTGAACCTCAATTTCTTCGTAATCATATTCACCTAAAAAATCCTTAATTGTAGTGATTTCTTTGTCTGTAACAATGGCTGGCTTTTTTAACCAATAAAGGAATCGAACAGCTCCTTCGGCAGCAAATACTTGATCTCTGTATTTTTCCTCCAAACGGACAAATACATAAGACTTAAAAAGAGGATCATCAATCATTTTTTTTCTATCGGACCATTGTCTTTCTTTTTTGACAGTAGGGCAGTAGGCTTCAATGCCTAGATCTAAAAGTTGCTTAGCTACTTTTTTCTCAAAACGAGATTTGGTATAAAGAACAAACCAATTCATTACCACTTTAATTACGGCTTCGCCCTTTCAGTCCCATTATATAGAACCCAGATAGCATTTATTATTTCGAATAATTTATTTGAACTAATTCAAATAAAAAGATAACCTAATTATTTCCAGCATCAATACATTTCAATGGGCGTAGCTAATTGCTTGGATGTCGCCATAAGTCTCACATCATTCCAAACCATTTCTTTCACTAAGCTTTGCAAATTATCTTTTGATTGCCAATTTAGTTTTTGCATCCATTGCGAAGGGTCGCCTATAAGTAAGTCTACCTCCGTTGGTCTGAAGTATTTAGGGTCTACAGCCACTACTTTTTTGCCAATTTCTACTGAATAATCCGAATTGGACAGCTTTCTATTGTGGCAATTTCATTTAAACCTTGTCCTTCAAAACATAAAACAATGCCTAATTCAGCAAAGGCCATTCTTATAAAATCTCTTATGGTGGTGGTGATACCCGTGGCAATAACAAAATCCTCAGGTTTTTCTTGTTGTAAAATAAGCCTCATAGCCTCCACATAATCTTTGGCATGCCCCCTTTTAGAATTTAGATTACCCATATATAAGCAATCCGATAATCCAAGTGCTATCTGAGCTAGACCGCGAGTAATTTTACGCGTAACGAAGGTCTCCATACGTTGCGGAGACTCATGATTGAAAAGAAAACAATTGCAAGCAAACATATTGTAAGCCTCTCTGTAATTTACTGTAATCCAATAGGCATACATTTTAGCTACAGCATAGGGAGACCGTGGATAAAAAGGTGTGCTTTCGGATTGAGGAACCTCCTGAACCAATCCATACAATTCGGAAGTGGATGCTTGGTATATTTTTGTTTTATGAATCAAATTCAATATTCTTACAGCCTCTAAAATACGTAATGTACCTATACCATCTACATTGGACACATGTTCAGGCTGGTCAAAACTGACCTTTACATGAGACTTGGCCCCAAGATTATAAATTTCATCGGGTTGTACTTCTTGAATTATTCGAATAAGGTTAGTGGAATCGCTCAAATCACCATAATGCAATTTGTATTTTACATGAGCTTCATGCAGATCTTTATATAAGTGATCTATTCTGGCAGTATTAAAAAGAGAGGCTCTTCTTTTAATGCCATGCACCTCGTATCCTTTTTTTAAAAGCAATTCAGCAAGGTAGGCTCCATCTTGACCAGTCATTTCTGTGATTAATGCTTTTTTCATTACTTTTTTTAGCATGAACACCGCTGTGTAAAAAACCTGATTTCATTTTTCTAAATTAAGAATAGATTTAACAGGTTGCTAACTTATTCAGCGGCAATATAGTTCAACCTAATAAAGAACATAATGTGTAATAGTACAAAAAAAGCAGATAAATAAATAATGAAATATGCTTGTCATTTTCTATTATTTTACAATCAACTGTACCAGAAACCGAACATGCAAATTAAGATAATTCTTGCTCTTAATCTTTATTAACTAGATATATTCTGAATTTTAGAACTACTTGGTCTTTTTGACTTTTCAACAGAAGGCTTGTTTACCCTCGTCTTTCCTAACCTAAATAAATCATTTTTTTTGACTTCATTTATTACTTGAATCCACCTAAGATTCCTTTCAATTTTCAACCTTTGGAAGACTATAACTTTCAATCAAAATCGCTTTTCGTCGGACAGACTATATAAGACAATTACAATAAAAACTGAAGTATATTGGACATAAATAATTATTACATGGTTTTTTTAGGCCAAAAAAAGGGTCATAGGATAATTCTGGGGATTAAGGAATAAATCTCTGAAATTTGTGGGATGGAAAACATGCTATCATCACTTTATTTACCTGAGGGTTTATTGTCAAATTTTGAAGTAATCTACTTCTGTGAGTTTTGTAAACTTGATACTAAACAATCAGGTATATTGATTCATTTAGATGAGAAGAAGATACTTCCGGAAGGATTTTCTAAAGAAGAATATGAGTCAAAAGGATTTACTGAAGTGGCCCTAATTCAAGACTTCCCAATACGAGGGAAGCTAGTTTTCTCGTGTCTTCGTAAAAGAGGCTGGCGAAAGAAGAATGATAAAAGCCATGTCATTAAACATGAACATAGTTTTCTGAGTGATGGAATCCAAATGACAGCCGATTTGGTTGCTTTTTTAAAAGGTACACATAGAGAACTGGGAAGATACGATATCGAATATCTGTAGCTACCACGGAGTTAATCCAAATACCTTTAGAAAACATTATAAAAGTAAGATAAGTGGCTTCAAAGAGTGGGAACAATATAAACATTGCGATTCTTACATGTTGTTTCCTGAAAACATAGGCAGTCATTTGAGTATAGATGAAGTGGCTTTATCAAAGGGAGAGCTATATACCATTTTGAGTAATAAATCTGGGAAGGGTAAAAAAGGAACGATAGTAGCCTGTATAGCTGGTACTAAAGCAGAAGATATCATACAAGTTTTGCGAAAAATACCTATAAATCAACGAAAACTGGTTAAAGAAGTCACTTTAGATATGGCACCAAATATGGCTTTAGCCACTCAAGAATCCTTTCCTATGGCTCGTTTGGTTACCGACCGCTTCCATGTCGTTAGACTTGCTTTAGAAGCTGTTCAACAGATTAGGACTTATTTTAGATGAGAAGAAATGGATATAGAAAATCAACAGATAAAAGATGCTAAAAATCGAAAGGAAAAATATTCGCATTCAATCCTAAGTAATGGTGATACACCAAAGCAATTATTAGCACGTTCTCGCTATATTTTAGCTAAAAAAGAATCTCAGTGGACTGACAATCAAAAGCGAAGGGCACAAATCCTATTTACAAAATACCCAAGTATACAAATTGCCTATAGGCATGTCATAAAACTCAGAGCTATTTATGAAGAAGCCAATCATTTGGACGGCTTAATCAAACTACAGAAATGGATAGATGAAACAAGAATACTAGACATTAAGCAGTTTAACTCCGTAGCCAACTCTATTGAAAATCATTTTGACGCCATATTAAACTTCTTTTACCTGCGAAGTACAAATGCAAATGCTGAATCTTTCAAGCGAAACGTCGCACCGCTCAAAAATTAAGCTCTTCCGAGCAAACTTAAGAGGTGTAGTAGACCAAGTTTTTCCTTTTCAGATTGACTAAATTATTTGCCTAGTCCCCAGATATTTCCGCTGATCCGTTATCACCATAAAAGCGAATTAATGATAATTATAAGTCAAAAAGACGGCTTAGTTTTTCTTTCAGGTCATTATGATAGAAATCAGGAAGGCTACCAAGTTCTCTAAGGATTAAATGAGTAGGAATAGTGACTAATCTGTGTAAACGTACTGCGGAGTTAACTTTTGGCCCCGTTTCAGCAAAGTCGGGGTTATTTGCACTTATCCGCAAATCTGAGACTTCAGTGGCCTTAAACAGCTGACTTGTGATGAAACAAATAACAACATGATGATAAGCAGAAATCGTATGGGTAAGGCAAAGTGCAGGACGAACCTTGGTAGTACTCAGGTCATCAAATGGAAATGGAACAAGTACTATTTTATATTTCATCGCTTAGTCTCTTTCCATCGCTGATTTAGTAAATGTCTTCGGCATCATCTGTTAAAAAGTCGAAGACAGGATTGGTAGAAATAGCTTTTAACCACTCATTATTTG
>JBNMFK010000278.1:0-5407 GCA_051269965.1 Algoriphagus sp.
CAGTTATTGGTATAGCGTGGTAGCTTTATCAAAGTTTGATGATACATCCATAGAGTTATTGGGTTTAAAAGAAAACTCACTTCAAGGCGACAGTGCCATTGTAGAGATTATGAAATCTTTAGGTGTAATGAGTACCTTTACAGAAGGTGGGGTTTTATTGACCAAAATACCAGCAGAAGAAAACCTTACGTGGGATTTCACCCACTGTCCAGATCTGACACAAACTGTAGCAGTTATTTGTGTAGCAAAAAATATCCCGGCACAATTCACTGGGATAGAAAGCCTAAAAATAAAAGAAACAGACCGCGTTTATGCTCTCCAGACCGAACTTGCCAAAATTGGGGGTGACTTAAAAGAGCTTGAAAAAGACCATCTTTATGCCGTAACAGCTCGTCTCTCTATCAAAGAAATTAAAGATACTCCTTACTTTAACACCTATGAGGATCATAGAATGGCTATGGCTTTTGCACCTTTGGGTATGCTGCTAGACGTCAGAATAGAAGAGCCAGAAGTTGTTGTAAAATCCTATCCAGAATACTGGGAGCATCTAAGTGAGGTTATAACTCAGGAATAATTATACTTTCTCAAAAGAAAAACATCTTTTAAGACTTATTTCTACTAAGGAATGAGCCTTTTTAATAGCTTTGTATCATCATTAACAAACAGATATGGAGTTCATTACGGCTATTCCTTGGTGGGGCTATTTATTGCTCGTTTTAGGGCTAATTGGAGTCAAAGATATTCTTCAAAAAAGACACACAATTGTACATAATTTCCCTATTCTTGGACATTTACGATATTTATTAGAGAGTATTGGACCTGAATTGCGTCAATATATTGTAGCTAACAATAGAGAAGAACGCCCTTTTAACCGAAGGCAACGCTCATGGATATATGCTTCTTCTAAAAAAGAAAATCATTACCAAGGGTTCGGTACAGATCAAGATATTCATGAAGCGGGATACATCTTTATAAAACCTGCCTTGATGACCCTAAGGACAGACCAAACAGTCGATTTGGCTGTAGCTTGCCCCTCAGCTAAAATTATGGGACAGCATAGGCAACAGCCATATAGGCCAAAATCTATAGTCAATATCTCTGCGATGAGTTATGGTTCTTTGTCTGCTCAGGCCATTAGTTCTTTAAATAAAGGTGCTGCCCAATTTGGCTGTTATCATAATACTGGAGAAGGCGGACTCTCTCCATATCACAAACACGGAGCGGATACCTGCTTCCATTTTGGTACGGGTTATTTTGGTGTGCGAGGTGATGACGGCCACTTCAGTTTAGACAGAATGATGCAGGTGGTAAAGGAAAACCCTTGCATTAAAATGATTGAAATAAAACTATCTCAAGGTGCCAAACCTGGTAAAGGTGGTGTATTGCCTGGTTCAAAGATCACAAAGGAAATAGCGGAGATAAGAAACGTAAAGGTAGGAGAGTCAGTACTTTCTCCTGCCTATCATTCCGCTTTTAATACGGTACCTGAATTGGTCGATTTTATAGAGACAATAGCTCAAAACACAGGTTTACCAGTCGGTATCAAAGCCGCTATTGGCAAAATGGCAATGTGGGAAGAATTGGCCGATTTAATGAAGAAAACAGGCTATGGCCCAGATTTTATTACAGTAGATGGTGGAGAGGGTGGAACGGGAGCGGCCCCACCTTCTTTTGCAGATCACGTGGCTCTACCCTGGGTTTATGGTTTTTCTTCTGTTTACAAAGTATTTCAAAGTGCAGGCCTTACCCATAGAATCACATTTATAGGTTCAGGGAAATTAGGCCTTCCGGATAGCTCTATTATGGCCTTTGCGATGGGTGCAGATATAATCAATGTGGCTAGAGAAGCTATGATTTCTATTGGCTGTATTCAAGCCCTAGTATGCCATACCAACAGATGTCCTACAGGAATAGCCACAAACAATAAATGGCTAACTTCTGGTGTAGATCCAACTCTTAAAAGTGTACGTTTCGCCAATTATATGCGAAATCTCACGAAAGAAATCATGGAAATATCTCATGCCTGTGGCTATTTACACCCATGCCAGTTTAATATGGACGATATAGATATCTCCATGGGTGATAACGCACATACCGCCCCTTTAAGGCTAGCTTATGGTTATCAAAAAGATGAGGTGAAGGTGATTATGGATTGAGTTTGCTGAATTCTGAGGGAGTGAATACAAGTATGGTGCAAGACTTAAAATCATTTACACCTCTGATAATAATTACATCCATCCGACTTAACTCCGCCGCCCTATAATGCTTCGAATCATCTTCGACCTCTTTAAAGTCACTAAACAGTGCATTCTGGACTATATTATTATTTGGTGGGGTAGTATCCATGAACTGACTAATCATTTTTAAGAAAAACAGAGTTGGTTCCTTTCCTGATTTTTTGGTACCTAAATAGTTAATGTTGGCGATTGAAATGATAGTCATTAACCCATTGTGACTATTCAACTCAGACTTGTTTAGAATTTCAGTAGAGCCCCAAACAAAGGGTTCTCTGCTTCACAAACACATTGGTATCGATAAAAACAGTCATAACAAATGTTTTTCTTCTGGTGCCTTAAAAAACGTTCTTTATCCGATTTTTAAGGGGCTCGTCCACCTATTCCTATTAAATGTCTTGTTAAAAGAGATATTTCATGACCCTTTTCAATAGGCTCAGTTTTTGAAGTCACGGATCTTAACTAGTTTTTAACCAAATATGAAAGGTCCCGATCTGTTTTTTTGCACAAGCCTTTGCCTCTTTAATGACATCTGCATCTGATATGGTTATTGTAAGTTTAGTTCTACTCATTTTTTTGAATAAATTGTTCAATGTAATATAAAATAACTACGCTGACATATATCGTTAAAATATCACGTGTAATGATGCGGCCTGTCTAGTAACCGTCTAGGGTAATCCATCTGTCCTAAATGCTAGCTGAGATGCGTGCTTAGGTATACCAGAAAATAGTTTGTGCTAGTTTTCTCTTCAAAAAACGGAAACTCTTTTTCGAAGTCCTTATCTGTCAAAGTGTTTGAAAGAGATACTACCATTTTAAATGAATCTTACGGGTAAACATTTTGCCATTTATAAACCTGTCGAAAATGGAATCATAATAGCCACCGTTCTTCATGGCCGAAGATATATTTGAGTTATTAATAATGATCTGACCAAGGTTTTGACCTGGGAAATTAGTGCTTTAGAAAATAAAGGGTAAATACTTTAAACCATCTTTATTATAGGCTAATTACCCGTCTTGGGTCGATAATGATTGGGGCCTTGTTCATTTAAGTAAAATTACTTTTCCTAGTATCGGTCTTGAGGCCGACGAACACCCCAACTTAGTCTGAAACCTAAGTAAAGCGGATTGGCCAAAGATCGTTAACCATTTTGTGGCATTTCAAACATGCCTATTTAATAAATAGGCTTGACTTAAATCTTTTAGAGAAGCTTTCGGACACGAAAGACCGTTTAATAACTTCTTAATATTATTCTAGTTTTTTTACTCCAGTGTGGATAAGTCGCGTTCGCAGCATTTTTTTAACCCTGCCCTTATTAAGAATAAAAAGTACTTTTTATTTGTTCTATCTAGTATTTTATTGATTTTTTATCATTAAAAAAGAGCGGTTCTTCGTACCAATTGAAAGTGAGTTTGCGGTCACACAAGAATGTGCCGAAAACCTAGTTGCTTCTTTTTCTCCTGATCTAAATACTTCAAATTCAAACCTCAGGAGAGGAAAATATGCTGTTGAGGCCTATAATAACGAAACAGCCTTTCCCATAATTAATTTTGCTGATGGCGGTTTTGTTTTGTTAGCTGAAGACAGACGTACGAACCCCATAATAGGCTTTTCAAAGAAAAGCACATTCGATATTAAAGGGAAAAACTTGCCTAAGAGACTTCAGTTTTGGCTTGACAATTCAAAAAAATACATGATGGCTATCCGTAATAGTATTGAAAATGAAAAAGAATCTGCCTGGAAAATGGAAACTATAGCATGGACCATTAATAGAAAGTCTGAAAATCTAAATTTATCTAATTCAAGAGACGACTCTCCTGGAGGTGGTGGCTGTACCCCATATACATACACTAAATCACCCTTACTTTCTACAACTTAGGATCAAAGAAATGGCTATAACAATGATGTTCCTTATCTAGGTTGTTCATCTCCCTCGAATGGGCATGCTTGGACAAAGTGCGTTGCCACCTCAACGGATCAAATCATGAACCATCATTCTCAACCTTCCAGTTTTAATTGGTCAGGAATGCCAAATAATACTTCAAGCAGCGATGTCGCTATTTCAATTGAAGATATTGGAGATAAAGTATGTTTGTCATACGGTTATAGTGGTTCTGGAGCGACGTCTTTTTTTGCCAAACAAGCTCTTAAAAACAGTTATATGTACTCTGGAGCCAATAGAACATCAACTAACGCGGCTGTTCTAAAAAGTGACCTAGACCTGCATCGATCCGTGTATCTAGATGGTGGATCCCGTGCATGGGTTTGTAACGGATATACGGAAACCAAAGATTCTGATTGTTATAATTATGCCAATTATCATATGAATTGGGGTTGGGGAGGATCCTAGAACGGTTATTTCTCATTGGATAATTTAACCCCTAGTGGTTCAAATTTTAACAGTAATCAACCTATGATCCATAACATTTATTGATATGAAATATTGTATTATTTTACTTGCTATTTGTCTTACATCCTGTGATAAAAAATGAATGATGTATATTCTGCCGTAGTAGAAATCTATTGTCATAATCAAGATAACGATGATCTAACGAACCCTGACAATTCTTTTCATTTCGCATTTGCCGACATACGTTTTAAAACTAGCCAATTTGGTGAAAGTACAATTTTGCGTGAAGGACTAATTAATACCTCATTACTCTTAATTGGCCAAAATGCTGACGAAATATATTATCTAAAGCTCAATCCAATTTTCGATAATTCCAAGGGCATTAGTAATGAGCCCTGGGTTTTAATATATTGGCCTGATGGCTCTGAGTATAATATAACCTTCATGATTGAAAAAATGAAAGGGGCTACTGTAGCTACGGATATTTTACTCAATGGAATAAGTCTACGGGATAGCTTAGGTTTTGATTTTGCAAAAATAGTACTTACTAAATAATCAATTATTCTCTTGCCAAATCACTTAAAAAGGCGAGTGGAATTTGGTCTGCATTTGTAGTTTTCACTCTAATTAATACGTATAACTTGAAATTCAGAGGCACGATAACTTATCTACAAGATGCAAACAGTATTAAGATCCGAAATGATATTTATATTCTTCCCCTACCCATAAATCTCCCTTTTAGCCGCAAGGAGCGTATTATACATTAAGGAAGCCACCGTCATAAGACCAACACCGCCTGGTACGGGCGTAATAAAGCTAGCT
>JBNMFK010000279.1:0-5398 GCA_051269965.1 Algoriphagus sp.
ATCCAGTACTAAATGACCCGTAAACTCGGTAAATCCTTCTATCAAAACATCTTCATCATGAGGGATATATTCTTCCCAATTCACCTTGCTTGTAGCTCCAATTGGGCACGTCATTATTTTGAAGTTCACAGCGTCGTCATTGGTTCTTACTAGGAATTTTCCAGGCATAGCACCGACATCATAGAGGACATCATCCATCCTAGATTGAAAGATTTTAAAGTCACTAGTTGGCTTATTGGCATCTATAAATCGCAACTCCGAAGAAGTGGTAGCCATTGAATAAATCCATATCCATTTACCATCTCTACTTTTGTATGTACCTATATAATTGGAATTATCAATTTCTGTATAGACCAATACATCCTCTTTCTTTCCCAACTGGTGACGATAGATTTTCTCAGAAAGCAGCGTTACTGGATGTTTGGCAGTAAAAAAAAATGTTTTATTGTCATTGGCCCAATTGGGATCTCCCTCTGTATTTTGAACTTTGTCGGCTAGCATTTCGCCCGTCTCTAAGTTTTTAATATAGATGGTGTACTGCCTCCTTGAAACCTCATCTACTCCGAATGCTAATAACTTATTATCAGGACTCACACTAAAGCCTGTTGCCGCGTAATAGGCTTGACCTTTTGCCAAGGTATCCACGTCAAGCAGGATCTCTTCAGGAGAATCCATCGTTCCTTTTCGCCTGCAATATTTATAGTACTCTTGCCCTTCTTCTGTTCTGATGTAATAATAGTAGCCGTTTTTTAGATACGGAACACTCTCATCTTTTTCCTTGATGCGGGATTTCATTTCATCATATAAATCCTCCTGAAAAGCCTCAGTTTTACTCAGCTTGGCTTTGAGGTAGGCATTTTCTGCTTCCAGATAATTCACTACGCTTTGGCTATCTGGTCCCTTTCCAAAAAAATCGTACATCCAATAATAAGGGTCTGCCACAGACTCTCCGTGAATTGTTCTTACATGATCTTTTTTATCTGCAATGGGAGCTTTGGCTTCAGGCCATGAGTAAGGCATTTTATTAGTTTTTGAGGTGCATGATGTTAGAAAAAACAAAAATAAGGAGTAAGTTTTTCATCTACTTAACCTTATCTCTTGCATTAACATGAATTTGAAGAAAAACATTCTGGTCAGAATATGGACAGTTAAAACTAATGCCTTATAGCTCTATTACAGGGCTTTTTTGGATTTAATACTCCGATTTTAAGTGGAAATAATGAAAAAAATTCCTAGATAGCACTGCCGTTTTTAATGAAATTAAAGAATTTTACAGAAGCAAAAGTTTTTACACTGTTTAAAACTAGATTCTCAATGAAAGTTATGAACCACAATATCAGAATTAGAATTTTCGTGAACCTCGGCCTTTAAGAAGTGGCTTTGGGGTTTTTACTATTATAGTAACCAGCCATTTTGTAATTTTTCATCGATACATATTTACGTTTAAATAAATGTCTTTAAAATTACCTTATCAATTATATCATCTACTACTTTAATAAAACAAAACAAAGTTCTTGCAGTGTTAAGCTTACAGCGTTAGGAAGCATCAAATTCTCTTATTAGTTCGTACGTTTCGGCCGACTTTTTTCCCATCTATCCTCTTTCTTTCTCTCTTCAATCTTAGCCCAACAGTAAAATTTAAATCATTCCATTAGCTGTTTTAAATAACCCTCGGTGTCACAAGTGAAAGATGTCACTACTGTTACTGACGGTCCACCTACATTTTGAACTTTTGAAAAGATTTCGTTTTGTTCTAAAAATATTGAATATGAAAAATTCTTTAGTTCAATTTTCGAGTCTTTTAGTGATGCTGAAAGTTTCCTAGCTTTATATATACTAAAAGTTACAGTTTCAAAATTCACCTTAGGACTATCCTTTAAAAAATTTCTTACAAATTCAGCTTCAAGATCTAAATTACAAACACCATCGGAAGGCATTATACCTCCAAAAGGTATTATACCTTAAGCAATAGGGTTATAAAAGTCATCATATATAGCAACATAACATCGATTGGGAATTGCAGTAGGGAAGGCAGCTATGATAAGGGCATTACTTGGCAAATAAAATAGACATGCAAGAATTAATAAACTGATTTTCTTAATTAGGGGTTATTTTTTTGAATTAGTTTGTGCTATTCTGATTATGAATTTAACCTATATATGACTAGAGTTCGTAAATTTTCAAACACTTAGGATGCATATAAGCTCTAAACTCGAATTAGACCAATTTAAAATAAGCCAAAGAAATGATTTTTTAATGGACAAAGTATTGAAAACATTAATTTAGTTTTGCGAATATTTTAAATTTATATGATTGTAATTTCTCCTGTTAAAAATTCCTTAGCAACCACCAAAGAAACCATTAAACACATTTCAGAGTCAGAAGGTACATTCAGTTATTACATTTTTAATGATTTTAGTGATGAAGAAACAAGCACCTATCTAGAAGAACATCAAAAGGTGTTTAACTATACACATGTCAATTTAGCTCAAATTATAGATACGCCTTCTCCAAATTATATCACAGTGCTTAGAATAGCTCAGAAGATGGCTTTGGAAAAAAATACTCATTTGTTGATCATCGAATCTGATGTGCTAGTAAAAAAACAAACCATAGCAGAACTCAGTATACTAGCAGATACGTTGAAAAACTGTGGCATGGTGGCTGCCGTAACTATTGACAGCGAAGGAAAGATTAACTTCCCTTATAAGCATATCACTAAAGCAGATGGGGATCTTTTTATAAGTAACAGAAGCCTAAGTTTCTGCTGTACTGTACTCACTAAGGATCTTTTAAATGCTTATGATTTCAATACCCTCAACGCAGGCAAAGACTGGTTTGATGTAAGCATCACCAAAATGTCTAGGAAACTTGGCTTTGACAACTATTTATCTAACGAACTAACCGTGGTACATATGCCCCATTCCAGCCGCCCGTGGAAGAATGAAAAATATACAAATCCGTTGAGCTATTATTTCAAGAAATTGTTCTTTAGCAGAGATAAGATTTAAGCAGGAATTCTAGAAGGAAAGTCTCAATTTTAAACGTATTTTTAATACTTAAACCCTATCAAATGAAAAAAAACATTCTAGCTACGCTCGTACTCAGTACCTTATTTCTTAGCCAGGCCAATGCCCAAAAACTAAAAAAAGTTTTTAATGGCAAAAACCTTGATGGTTGGATTATCCCAGAACCTAATAATGACAATTGGACCGTTTCAAAAGGAATTTTAACGGTGAAAAGTGATGACACCAAAAAAGGTAAAACACTCTGGACAGAAAAACACTACAAAGACTTCATTGTTCAAGCGGATTATAAAAACGTGAGTGGTATTATAGACTCTGGAATCTTCTTACGCTCCAATAAAGACCAAATACAAATAGGTATATCCGGTTCTCTGAAAAGAGACTTAACGGGTTCTCCTTACGTACCAGGCAAAGGCTACCCAAAAGAAGCCGACCTAAGCAGCCTAAAAAAAGATGATTGGAATACCATGAAAATAAAAGTGGAAGGTAAATCATACACCGTTTGGTTAAATGGCGTAGAAGTAATGAATTATACTTCTGAAGGTATAGCAGACGAAGGCCCAATTGGCATTCAGCTTCACCCTGGTAATGTGATGAATATTCAATATCGTAATATATTATTGACAAAGATCTAATAAATCAGGCTTCATTACGTCTAATTTAAGTTTAGGTACACTGTATGAAAGCTTGCGTGCAGTGTACTTAAACATAGGTACTAAGTAAGCAAGTTTAGTGCTAGAGCAAGCCAAGTTGCTTACTTTGTAATGAAGAAGTGTTAGTAGAAAAACAACCTTGCATATCTATTAACGCAACTTCGTAAGTAGCTGTCTAAACAAGCTTTAAAAGGGATACAGGTAGCAGATAAACAACTTTAGATGGTATATTCTTGAAGAGTTTTTAGAAACTTTTTTGTTTAAGTCCTGTACCATGAAATGGTACTTGGATCTCTTTAGTGCATATCCAACCTGGTAAGGCTCTGCCACTTTATCAACCTCGAAAATCATCTCTAAAGATCCAGTTTTGAAAGCTATTCACAGCAGTTTTAAGATTGCTTAAAAATGAGAAGATTAAAGGCAAAAAATATAAATTAAGGTTTCCAGATAAATAATATGAGCAATAATAACATTATGAAAAAGCTTCGTTTAGCTCTTTAATTTAACGATCAGGAAATAGTTAGACTACCTAAACTGGTTGATTTCTCAATCACCAGAGGCGAATTAGGAGCCATCTTCCTTAATAAGGATCATAAAAAATTTAAACCATGCGGCAACCAGGTTCTGCGAAATTTTCTAAATAGCTTGATTGTGTATAAAAGGGGGCCGAAGCCGCAATAAATTAATCTTATTTAAGATTTATCTCCCTAACATAGGGAATAGCCTTTTGATATCTTCTTCATTGGGTTGGCTACCATATTCGCATATTTCAAAGGATTCCGCAAAACTTACTTTCTCGGCTTTGCTTTTTCCATACCATTTTTCAAGACTAGCTTTTACGGAAGGAGATATGCCGTTTCCTCTTAGTTTTTTCAACCACTCAAGTCTTTCTGCCTGATCTTTGGGTACTTTATCAGCGTATTGGCCAATCCAAGGCAGCCATTCATAGAACTGAGATTGATGAGCATCCAAACTATAAACTTTTTTATCAATGACATTGGAAATGTCAATGGCTATATCCGCTTGAAAGGGGTTTGGCTTTTTGAAATTATCCTGAAAATAAAGAAATACCGGGTTTTTACTCAGGGGAGGGGTGTCGGGGGCAATATTGGGTACGCCAACCATAAAGGCGGCATCTTGAACTAAAATTCCTGTATAACGATGATCTGGATGATAATCATTTGACCTTGGTGCAATAACTACATCCGCATTCCAATCTCTGATTCTTTTGATAATTTCAAGACGAATGGCTAAAGTAGGAAGTAATTCTCCATCATGATTATCCAAGACTTCATAAGTAACCCCGAGTCTTTTTGAAACTTCTTTGGTTTCGAGAAGTCTTCTCTGTGCAAGCATACCACCACCCTCGCTCATATGACCGGCATCTCCGTTAGTGACTGATAAAAATTTAACCTTATGTCCCATAGCCACAAAAAGTGCAGCTGTACCTCCTGATTTAATGTCACAATCGTCAGGGTGTGCACCAATCATAATTATCTGAAGTGGTTTGTCCTGTGCGTCAATCGAGTTAATGCATAAAAGCATTAAAAAATAAAGTGAGAATTGAGTTTTCATAGGGTTGAATTGAATATACAGAATGCCGTTATACAAATCTGTGGGAATAGAGAATTATTAATTAGATAGGCATGCTAATATATAAGGAATCATGTTGAAAATCACCGCTACAGATAGAATTTTAAACGCTATTCACGACTGGCA
>JBNMFK010000280.1:0-5286 GCA_051269965.1 Algoriphagus sp.
CAGACTCTATTGGTTATCAGGCCGCTTTTAATGCGATGCAAGAAGGGTTTGGGAAAACACCTGTTCCCACACGTGGAGGAGGAAGTATTCCTATTGTCGCTTTATTTGAAGAAGTCTTAGGCCTGAAATCAATCCTTTTTGGTTTTGGCTTAGATTCAGACGCCTTGCATTCTCCAAATGAGAACTATGGCGTATTTAATTTCTTCAAGGGGATCGAAACAATTCCATTATTTTATAAACACTTTGCTGAATTATCAAAATAGTTTATGGCGGATTTATTACAACTCTCCACGGAGTCTACCAGTAATCATGAAAACCTAGAGAAAAAGTCCGTTATGGAGCTTCTCAAAGGTATAAATCAGGAGGACAAGTCTGTGCCTCTTGCGATTGAGAACGTACTTCCTCAAATAGAACTTTTGGTCGAACATATTGCTGTTCGCATGAAAAGTGGAGGTAGACTATTTTATATCGGAGCGGGAACTAGCGGACGCTTAGGTGTGGTAGATGCCTCAGAGTGCCCACCAACTTTTGGTGTTTCACATGATTTGGTGGTTGGGATCATTGCTGGTGGAGATACTGCGATAAGAAAGGCAGTGGAATTTGCGGAAGACGATACAGAGCAAGCCTGGAAAGATCTAAGAGCCTACGAAGTAAATGAGAAAGACTGCTTGGTAGGAATAGCGGCAAGCGGTAGGACGCCTTATGTTATAGGTGGGCTAAACGAAGCCAGAAAAAGAAACATGTTAACGGGCTGTATCGTATGTAATTCGGCCAGCCCTGTGGCGGAGGCTTGTGAGTTTCCGGTGGAGGTTATTGTAGGGCCAGAGTTTATCACAGGAAGTACCAGAATGAAAGCTGGAACAGCACAGAAGCTGGTTTTGAACATGATCACTACGGCTGTAATGATCATGTTGGGTAAGGTCAAGGGCAATAAAATGGTAGACATGCAGCTTTCCAATGACAAATTGGTGGAACGTGGTACTAGAATGGTTATGAATGAGCTAGAGATCGGCTTTGATGAAGCACAAGATTTACTATTGAAAAACGGAAGTGTTAGAAAAGCTGTAGAGAGCTTTAATCTTAATGCTTAAATTTGACGATGCCCGAATGGTTTTCAGAACAGTGGTTTTTGCCCGCTACCTTACAGCGTTTTGTTTGGGATAGTCCTATTTACCTTTATTTAATTCTTGTTTTTCCTTTTCTTTTTGTTCTCCGCTGGCTTTTCAGAGGAAATTCTAAGCGGAACCTTAACCTAAGTTTGGGTCAACATCATTCTAGTTTTTGGTATCATAGCCTTTTAAGGTTTGTTGTTCCCCTATTCTTTAGTCTATCCATTATCTGTCTTTTCACAGCACTGGCAAGACCACAAAAAACCTTAGGTGCTGAAGAGGGACTTTCAGAAGGCATTAACATCATTTTAGCTATTGATATTTCTGAGTCCATGAAAGCTACAGATTTAAAACCCACAAGACTGGGTGCGGCCAAAGAGGTAGCTCTCCAGTTTTTGGACAATCGGATAAATGACAAAATTGGACTTGTGATTTTTGCGGGAGAAGCTAAAACCATGTGTCCTCTAACGGCCGATTATGATATTTTAGAAGACTATTTGAATAAAATTTCTTGGGATTTAATTCACGCCTCTGGCACAGCCATTGGAGATGCTTTGGCTACGGCTATCAATAGACTCAGAGATACACCTAGTGAAAGCAAGGCTGTTATTTTGATCAGTGATGGTGATAATACCGCGGGTACTTTGGCTCCTTCTTCGGCTTCTGAACTGGCGAAATCTTTTGGGGTTAGAATTTATACGATTGGAATTGGGCGTCATTTTAATGGAATTCTGAAAGAGGCCTCTTTAAAATCGTCTGGGGAGTATTATGAAGCGGAAAATAAGCAAGAACTTTCCTCTATTTTTAACAATATTGACCAACTAGAGAGGACTATTTTCGAAAAAAGCAAGCTGACAGGTTTAATAGATTACTATTACATTTATCTAAATTGGGCTATTGTACTTTTCTTATGCTATCTTTTACTTAAAAATACATTTTTAGGAAATGCACTGGAAGATTGATACGGACTTGACCATTGTGGTCATAGGTCTAGGTTATGTTGGTTTGCCTACGGCATTGGCTTTTTCCAAGAAGTATAATACGATGGGTGTTGACACCAATTTGGCGAGAATTAATGTTCTCAAAGCCGAGTATGGCACCAGTGAAGTTAGTTTTGAGTCTAACATTCCCAAAGTAGCTGGACGCAAAGTTTTTATAGTGACGGTGCCCACACCGGTTAAGGAAAATAAAGAGCCCGACTTGTCTCATTTAATAGACGCTAGTCGCACCATCGCTAAGGTTTTAGAAAGCGGAGACGTCGTTATTTATGAGTCCACAACATTTCCAGGCTGTACCGAAGAGATATGTGTCCCCGAATTAATAGCTGGATCGAGACTTGAATTGAACACAGATTTTGGCCTTGGTTATTCTCCTGAAAGAATAAACCCAGGGGCTCAGGAGAATATATTGGAGATTGTTAGAATAACCTCTGGTTCAAACGAGGCCGTGAGTGCTTTTGTGGATGCTTTGTATCAAAGTATTTTAAGGGTCAAAACATACCAGGCTCCTTCTATAAAAATTGCAGAAGCGGCTAAGCTGGTGGAGAATTGCCAGAGAGATGTCAACATTTCTTTTGTGAATGAATTGGCTTTGATTTTTGATAAAATGGGCCTTTCTACGGCGGATGTGCTAGACGCGGCTAGAACAAAATGGAATTTCTTAGACTTTAGGCCTGGATTAGTAGGTGGACATTGCATTAGCGTGGACCCTTATTACATGATTCATAAATCAAAAACGATTGGTTATGTTCCAGAAGTTATAGGAGCGGGTAGGAGGGTTAATGAAGACATGGGGAAGTTTGTAGCCCACAAGTGTATGAAGCTAATGGCAAAAAGGAATATTTCTTTATTTGGTTCAAAAGCATTGATTCTCGGTTTTGCATATAAAGAAAACAGTGCGGACTTCAGAAACACCAAAGTGGCAGATATTTACAGAGAGCTAAGTGATTTTGGCTTACAAGTTCAAGTATATGACCCGGTAGTGAATAAAAATGAAGTTTATGAAAAGTATGGCATTAAACTCTGTGAGAATCTACCGAACAAAAACTTCCAACTAATAATTAAGGCAGTCTCCCACAAGATATTTCAACATAACGATAGTCTTTACAACAAAAGCGAGGCCGTATTTTTTGATGTTAAAAGTATGTTGTAGAAATAATCCGAAATATCAATCCAGAAATCGGTTTACTGCTTTAGCCGCTTAATAATAAAGGGCCTTAAAAAGATGGAGTCTATATAAATTTTGCTTTTCTTTGTTTTGAAACGTAATAAACGCCTTAAATGAAGATACACAAGCATCTATTTTTTATTTTTTTAAGCTTGTTCCTTTCCGCTCAGACCTTCTCTCAAAGCCCTGTTAATGTTGATAAAATTAGTGACGCTCAAATAGAGCAATTCATTAAGGAAGCGGCATCTAGAGGCTTTTCCGAAGCTGAAATGGAGGCTGCTGCAATGGCCAATGGATATACTGCTCAGGATGTGGCCAAAATTCGAGATAAAATAAACCGTGTAAAGTCTGGAACTAATAATTTGTCAGAGAAGGCCAGTCAAACAACGCGTGAGCAAATTGGGGAAGTAGCCAAAAGAACAGACCTTCAAGTCATAGACTCTTCAAAGGTTTTAAAAAAATTGGAAGTGTTTGGACGATCTATATTCAACAATAAAAATTTATCCTTCGAGCCAAACTTACGGCTCCCAACTCCTAAGGACTATGTCTTAGGTCCCGAGGATAAATTAAACATTGATATAACGGGCTATGCTTACCAACACTATGAGGTCGTAGTCTCACCAGAAGGAACGATTAAACTTGAAAGCTTAGCAGCCATTAATATTAGCGGCTTAACGGTGGCAGAGGCAAAGTCAAAAATCACAGATCGTTTAAAACTACTTTTTGGGGGCTTGAGAAATGGAAAACTTAACGCAGATGTCACACTTGGTGATTTGAGAAGTATAAAAGTAACCCTTGTAGGAGAAGTAGAAAATCCAGGAACGTATACGGTTTCTTCCTTCGCAACAGTCTTTAATGCCCTTTATCTCGCTGGTGGACCCTCGGAAAAAGGATCATTTAGAAACATTAAACTGCTCAGAGGAAACAAAGAGAAGGCAAACTTAGATTTGTACCCTTTTCTAATTAACGGGCTTCAAGAGAGTAATGTCATGTTGCAGGATCAAGATGTCATATTCGTTTCAATGGCCCGAACGAAAGTTACAGTAGAAGGGGAAGTAAAGCGGGAAGGGATATATGAATTAATTACGAATGAATCCCTAAAGGAAGTATTAGACTATGCTGGTGGCTTCTCTGAAATGGCCTACAAAGACAAAATAAATATTATAAGAAGTACAGGAAAGGAGAAAAAACTAATTACGGCGGAAGGTGTTCAGTTAGATATTTATGCCCTTCAAAATGGTGACAAGGTTTTAGTCGGAGCTATCCTTGATAGGTTTACAAATAAGGTGGAAGTTTCTGGAGCCGTTTTTAGGCCAGGAGAATTTGCGATAGATGACAACATAAAAACGATTAAAGATTTAATAAAGGCGGCTGACGGATTGAGAGAGGATGCTTTTCTAGAAAGGGTCCTCTTAGTAAGAGAAAGAGAAAACTTAGATCCAGAAATCAGCTCTTTTAGTTTAAAGGAACTGTTAGACGGCAGCATCCAAGATGTTATTCTTAGAAGAAACGACCAGCTTATCATAAAATCGATTGCAGAATTAAGGGAGTTGAGAACGGTGGAAATTCAGGGATCGGTTAATCAACCCGGGGAATTTAAGTTTGCAGAGGGTATGTGTGTGAATGATCTAATCCTTTTATCCGGTGGATTTACAGAAGGAGCCACCACCAAAAGAATTGAAATAGCTAAACGTTTATTTAATGATGAATCTTCAAACGAAACAGTAAAAGTATATTTCTTTGAAACAAACAAGGCTTTGAATCATAAAGAAGGAATAGTGTTAAGTCCCTTTGATAAGGTTTTTGTTAGAGACTTGCCGAATTACGAGGCCCAAAAACTAGTAAGGATTTCTGGGGAAGTAAATTATCCTGGGACCTACACCATTTTGAGGAGAGAAGAACGAATTTCCGATTTAATTAAACGATCTGGTGGCCTACGTTCTGAGTCTTATGTGGAAGGGGCGAGGTTTTATAGAAAAGGGGATTTGGTGGCACTTGACTTAAAAAGAGG
>JBNMFK010000281.1:0-5282 GCA_051269965.1 Algoriphagus sp.
ACTAAAAAATATAAAATGGGGAAAATTATAGGAATTGACTTAGGAACGACAAACTCCTGTGTGGCAGTGATGGAAGGAAGCGAGCCTGTTGTCATCGCCAACAGCGAGGGAGCAAGGACTACACCTTCAATTGTAGCTTTTCTAGAAAATGGCGACAAAAAAGTAGGTGCTCCTGCGAAACGTCAAGCCATTACTAATCCGAAAAACACAATTGCCTCTGTTAAGCGTTTCATGGGTAAGAAGTATTCTGAGGTAGGCTCAGAACTTAAAACCATCGCTTACAACATAGAGAAAGGCGGTAACGATACACCAAGAGTAAGGATAGGTGATAGACTGTACACACCTCAGGAGATTTCTGCTTTTATTCTTCAAAAAATGAAGCAAACTGCAGAGGACTATTTAGGAACAGAAGTAACGGAAGCCGTTATTACGGTACCTGCTTACTTCAATGATTCTGAAAGGCAAGCTACTAAAGAGGCTGGTACTATCGCGGGCTTAGATGTAAAAAGAATCATCAACGAGCCTACTGCAGCCGCATTGGCTTATGGACTAGACAAGCAAGGTAAAGATTCTACCATAGCAGTTTTTGACCTTGGTGGAGGAACTTTTGACGTATCCATCTTAGATTTAGGAGACGGTGTTTTTGAAGTGAAAGCAACGGATGGTGATACTCATTTAGGAGGAGACGACTTTGACCAAGTAATTATAGAATGGCTAGCAGACGAGTTTAAGAAAGATGAAGGTGTTGATCTTCGTAAAGATGCAATGGCACTTCAGCGTTTAAAAGAAGCTGCAGAAAAGGCAAAAATGGAACTTTCAAGTTCTTCTCAAGCAGAAATAAACTTACCATATATCTTCCCTGTGGACGGTGTACCTAAACACTTAGTAAGGTCATTATCTAGAGCGAAGTTTGAACAACTGGCTGATAAATTATTCACAAGAATGATGGAGCCTTGTAAGAGAGCCATGAAAAATGCGGGGGTCTCTAACAGCCAAATAGATGAAATTATACTTGTAGGTGGTTCTACTCGCATGCCTAAAGTACAGGAAGAAGTAGAAAAGTTCTGGGGCAAAAAGCCGTCGAAAGGTGTAAATCCTGATGAGGCTGTAGCTGTAGGAGCTGCCATTCAAGGCGGTGTTTTAACTGGCGAGGTTAAAGACATCCTTCTTTTAGACGTAATTCCTCTTTCTTTGGGAATCGAGACTATGGGAAGTGTATTCACAAAGATGATTGAAGCGAATACCACTATCCCAACTAATAAAGTAGAAGTATTCTCTACTGCTGCGGATAATCAACCTTCTGTAGAATTACATGTTTTGCAGGGCGAGCGTCCATTAGCTAATCAAAATAAGTCCTTGGGAAGATTTCACCTAGATGGTATTCCACCAGCAGGCAGAGGTATTCCTCAGGTTGAAGTAACTTTTGATGTGGATGCCAACGGTATCTTGAATGTTACTGCTAAGGACAAAGGAACTGGCAAAGAGCAAAAAATCCGTATTGAGGCTTCTTCTGGACTATCTGATGAAGAAATCCAAAAAATGCGTGATGAAGCTAAAGCTAACGAAGAATCGGATAAGGCTGCAAAAGAGAAGATTGAGAAAGTCAATGCCGCCGACGCTATGGTGTTCTCTACAGAAAAGCAATTGAAAGAGTACGGTGATAAGCTTTCTGAGCCAAACAAATCGGCTATTGAAGGTGCTTTGACAGAGCTTAAAGCTGCTCATGCAACGGCAGACTTAACAGCTATTGAAGGAGCAATGGAGAAAATCAATGCTGCATGGCAAGCTGCTTCTCAAGAAATTTACGCTGCTGAACAGTCAGCTGGAGGTGGCGACCCAACAGGTGCTGCTCCAGGTCCTGATGCTGGTCCTGATGCAGGTGCTCCTTCCGAAGATGAAGGCGTTACAGACGTAAACTTTGAAGAAGTAACAGATTCTGAGGCTAAGTAAGTTTAGCTTTTTAATATTCAAAAGCGAGTTTCGGGATTTCCTGAGGCTCGCTTTTTTTTGCTAATTCTGGTACTAAAATCAATTTTTTTTAGACTTCACTTAAAAGAGCTTAAATTGTCCTACATATTCAACCAAACCAATTTTATGAAAACCTTCAAAGTTTTTATTTCCAGCCTTATAATTCCTCTTTTGCTTCTATCCTGCTCCCAAGAGTCCCATGAAACAGAAGTAGCCAAGCCTAAATATTCTCTTGCTCAATGGTCTTTTAACAGAGACTTAAAGGCTGGAGACATGAATACGGTGGATTTTATCAATGCCGCTGCTAAAATGGATTTTGGAGGAGTAGAATACGTCTCTCAGTTTTTTCAGGATAAGGTAACAGACTTCATATACTTAGACAGTCTGAAAGATGCCGCCAAAGAAGCAGGTATTTTGAGTTTAATGATTCAGGTAGATGAAATAGGTCATTTGTGCGCCTCCAATGAGGAAGAAAGAAACGCTGCTGTAGAACTCGGTAAGAAATGGATAGATGCTAGCCATTATCTCGGCTGCACAAGCATGAGGGTAAATGCACACGGTGATGGCACACCAGACGAAATGATGATACAAGCCTTAGACGGTATGGGTAAATTAGCAGATTATGCAAATGAAGTAGGAGTAAAACTCATAATAGAAAACCATGGAGGCATGTCTAGCCATGGGGTGTGGTTAGCAGATTTAATTGCCCAACTTTCTGATAAAAATGTTGGTAGTTTAGACGACTTCCATAATTGGTGCTTTAAAACTAAAAGTGGAGCTATTTGGGGACCATGTGCCAAAGAGTATGATTACTACCAAGGTTTCCAAGAATTGATTGGTACAGCAGAAGGCGTAAGTGTTAAAGCATTTAAATTTGATTCTTTAGGTAACGAACCTGACTTAGATTTCCCTAGATTCTTCCAAATTATGAAGGAGGCAGGCTATAATGGTTATTTGGGCGTAGAATATGAAGGAAATAATCTTTCGTCTCGGGAAGGAATTCTAAAAACTAAGGCTTTGGCGGAAAAGACTTGGGCCGCTGTTTATGCTAAATAGTTAAAGCTCAAAATTATTTACCATTCGACTCTAATAAAATGAAGAATATATTACCCCTAGCCTTTTCACTATTATTTACACTTAACTGTTTTGGTCAAAGCGGTGTGGTCTTCGACAATCTGAGCTTAGATAGTGATATTCTAAAAATGGAAAGAAAATATGCAGTCTATTTGCCAGCTGGATATGAAAGCTCAGACAGGAGTTATCCTGTACTTTACCTTTTACATGGTGGAGGCGATGATCAGACGGGCTGGATTCAATTCGGCGAAGTTAGAAACATAGCTGACAAGGCTATTAACAATGGAAATGCTACAGCCATGATCATTATCATGCCTGATGCTGACACAGGTCAAAGAGGATATTTTAATTCACCAGATAACACTTGGCTTTATGAAGATTTTTTCTTCGAAGAATTGATGCCATATGTGGAAAATAAATATCGAATTAAGAAAGAGAAACGATACCGAGCTGTTGCAGGACTTTCCATGGGTGGTGGTGGTTCCTTTTATTACGCTATGCATCACCCAGAGCTCTTTTCGTCGTCATGCCCATTAAGTGCCTCGGTAAGAAACTATACGTTAGAATCTTCAAAAGAACGATTCAATCGTTTCGGAAATTCCTATTCTGAGGCCCAAATAACAGCTTATTTAAAAAAACACAGCTCTTTACAAGTCATTGGTAATATGAAAGTGGAAGATATGAAGTCTGTTAAATGGTATTTCAGTATTGGAGATGATGACTTCCTCTATGAAGGTAATAGCTTAGTTCATATAGCATTACGTAAAAAAGAAGTGCCGCACGAATTTAGAATTAATAACGGAAGTCACAGCTGGAAATACTGGCGAATGGAGCTTCCTAATGTTTTAAGATTTGTGACCGATACTTTTCATCAGAATTGAACCATTTAAAAAAAACTACCTCACCAAAGCAAGGATTTTCTTACTACTAAGTTTATTATTAATTAGGGGTGATTTATTCTCCTCCAAAGACTTGGGTGTTTTTTGTACTGGCTGATACTTGCAAAAAGGGATGTAGTTTTTTTTGCAAAATTTCATTTCAGATGTACGTATTTTCCAAATTTAACGCATCAAGTCATTCGACTGCTTCAAAATACCAGCCTGTCAAGACGAAAAGGTCTAATCCTAAAATGATAATTGTAAGTAGCTTCGACCTAACGTTTTTCTTTCTCTAAAAGTTGAACGAAAAATACTTAAAACATTATCTACATAATTTTCAAAAAAACGCTAAATAAAGACTCAAATACCTTTATTGTTAGGACTTTGTTATGTGGTAATAAAAACGTTACAATCATTGTTTTGAAAAAAGAGATAACTTAGGTCTTTTATCATAACCTTTGAAAGAGCTCAAAAATAGAGACTCTATTATTAAAGAAATATACTGAACTCGAGAGTCGTAATTAAAGAAGTTAACGTTTATGTGTCAGACAAATATCAATAATACTTCCGGCATAGGAATGTCACTAACTTAGGATGAACTAAACTTTGAAAAGACGCTCCACTCCGTCTTTTATTTACTTAAGCAATTATAGATTGAGTCTGAGTTAATCCTCTAACCGAATTTAGTATTGAACACTTTATTGTTCGTAAAACAAGCTTTTCTTTTCCTAGAAACTATTTTTTACACCAAACTTATAGTCGAATTGCTCTTTTATAGTTTTTAATTAGCGTGATGTAGGCCTAAATCTTATGGCTAAATAAAGTAAAAGCAAGCCTCCAATTAATGAGCGGATCGAGCAAAGATCCACCAGTTCCAAAAACAAGGTTTAAAAAGCTGACTAAAATTCCACCAATGGCCCAGGCAATCGTTGTTAGCACAGACTACCTTAGTAATTACTGTTTTACATCAACAATTTCCATCATCCTATTTACCACCCAAAAAAGACTGTCATTGCAAAAGCTAAAAAAGAAGGAACCAAAACAGCTGCTTGAGCAGCAAAAAAGATGTTTACATCTGGAGTAAAAGCTAAGATGGGGGCAGTGATGGATGCTGCCGTAATCATGGACACTGTACCTGAACCTTGAATTAGGCAAATGACCGTAGCTACCAAAAATGAAATCAAACAAAGAGAAGAAGATAGATTTACAATTTAAGTCGCTAAATCAGCTCCTACTCCACGCTCTCGCACTAAGAAGCCCAGTTCACCACCAGTACTTGTTCCATTAAAATAATACCTACCAAACGTAGGCCTTGTTCCTGTCTTTAAGATATCTCCCGCTTATTTAGGAAAGAAACAAGCG
>JBNMFK010000282.1:0-5207 GCA_051269965.1 Algoriphagus sp.
AAACGACTTGGTACTAGTAGCGGAGAGTCATATAATATTAAAGTACTAAATTCTAGCTTAAAAAAATCTGTATTGGTGGGATTTTTTGTGTAGAACAATTTAAAATCTCATCACCTAGTCCAAAATCGCATCTTAATCTACAAAAACAAAAAAATCTTTTCATTTGGTTTTTATCTATGAAGTTTCTACTATTAATTGCATCAAGTTCCAAAATAACATCAATGTATATGACTTTAAACAACCTTACTGTTAGAGCTAAGGCACTAGTGGCTTTTAGCCTTTTGTCTTTTATCTTTTTTACAGGTTCTGCGAACGCTCAAAAAAAAGCGACACGCGTTTTTGAGCAGCTGGGTACAGACCTACCTACCCCAAATATGTACAGAACAGGTAGCGGTGCTCCGGGCCATGCCTATTACCAGCAGAAAGCAGATTATAAGATTAAAGTAGAACTGGACGATGAGAATCAACGCATCATTGGTTCAGAGACCGTAACTTATTATAACTATTCTCCAGACCCACTTCAATATATTTGGGTGCAGTTAGACATGAACATGTTTGAGGATAATTCTATAAATGCTCTTTCTAAAACTGGCGGTATCAAAGAAAAAATGACCACAAGTGAGATAACTGGCCTTCAATCTGCCAACTCAGTCTTTGGTGATGTGGATAATAGTCGCAAAAGAGGGTATGATATAAAACTTGTGAAAGACCTAAATGGTAATGATTTAAAATACACCATCAATAGTACTATGATGCGTATTGATTTACCTTCTCCACTGCTTAAAGATGAGTCTTTTGCTTTCAAAATAGACTGGGCTTACAACATGGCTACCTATTATGGCCGTTCTGGATATGAGTTCTTCGCTGAAGATGGTAACTATAATTACTTCGTCGCTCATTGGTTTCCAAGAATGGCAGTTTATGATGATGTGAATGGCTGGCAAAACAAGCAATTTGTAGGCAGTGGCGAATTTGCCCTAGTTTTTGGAGATTATGAAGTGGCTATTACTGTACCAGACGACCATGTTTTAGTGGCGACAGGTGAATGCCAAAACTGGGATAAGGTCTTGACAAAAACACAAAACCAGCGTATCGAGGAGGCCACTACAGCTACTGAACCAGTGCTAATCGTCACACAAGAGGAGGCCATCGAAGCATCAAAGTCTAAATCAAATAAAAAGCAGACCTGGAAGTTTAAAGCTGACAACGTTCGGGATTTCGCTTTTGCGTCTTCTAGAAGATTCATCTGGGATGCCATGCAAACCGACGTATATAACAATGACCGCAAAATATGGAGTATGTCTGTCTATCCTAAGGAGGGTAATCCGCTTTGGGAGCAATACAGTACTAAGGCAGTGGAACACACTTTAAAGGTTTATGGAAAATACACGATAGACTACCCATACCCAGTCGCAATTTCATGTCATTCTACGTCGGGCGGCGGAATGGAATACCCCATGATATCGTTTAATGGCGGCAGACCAGAGGTCGATGGTACCTATAAAAAAACTACTAAAAGAGGCATGATTGGAGTGATTATTCATGAAGTTGGGCATAACTTCTTTCCTATGATTATAAATTCCGACGAACGCCAGTGGACATGGATGGATGAAGGTTTAAACACCTTCTGCCAATATTTAACGGAGCAAGAGTGGGATAGAACGTTTATGTCTAGAAGAGGCGAACCTCAGATGATCATTCCTTACATGAGGTCTGACCCAGATCAAATGCAACCGATCATGACCAATTCTGAGCAGATATTACAGTTTGGTAATAATGCCTATGGCAAACCCGCCACGGCATTAAATATTCTTAGAGAAACAGTTATGGGTCGTGAACTTTTTGACTATGCTTTTAAAGAGTATGCCAGAAGATGGGCCTTTAAGCATCCAAAACCAGCTGATTTTTTCCGAACCATGGAAGACGCCTCGGGCGTTGATTTAGATTGGTTTTGGAGAGGTTGGTTCTATACGACAGACCCAGTAGACCAAGACTTGGTTTCTGTAGAATGGTATGCAGTAGATTCTCAAGATCCTGCTTTATCAAAAGCCGATGACAGAAGGGCTTATGAGGAAACAAGAAATACCTTGTCAGTAATCAGAAATAAGACGGCTATTCCAGTAACTATAGAGGAAACCCAAGACAGATACAAAGATTTCTACACGACCTACGACCCATATGACGTTACAGCTAAAGACAAATCAAAATATGAAGCGTATAATAATAAAGTAAGTGCTGCTGAGAAAAAGCTCATAGACGGTGGCTCTAATTATTATGCTTTAACGATTAAAAATCATGGGATGGTAATGCCCGTTATCGTCAAAATGGAATATGAAGATGGAACAGACGAAACAGTACGTTTTCCTGCCGAGATATGGAGAAAAAATGCAGAGGAAATCATAAAAACTATCCCTACCTCTAAAAAAGTAGTGAAGTTCACTTTAGACCCTTTTCATGAAATAGCAGATATAGACACGGGGAACAATACCTTCCCTAAGGCTCCAGAGCAAGCCACTAGGTTTCAACTTTATAAGGAAAATAAAGCAAAAGCACTCAACCCTATGCAGGAGGCAGCCAGGAATTAGAAAATTCATTCAAGAATGTAAAAGCCGAAAGAAATCTCTCTTTCGGCTTTTGTACGACCCAAATTTTTTTTGTGATTTATTTTATAAATAATGCAACATGTCGTTTCACTGCATGTCTCTAAAGCTAAATTTGCACAAGATTTGAGCACCCGAACATAACAAAGATAAACAAGCTTAAAGACCCCTCATACGGCTAAGAAACTGCCTTTATTATTGACACCTAACAGAAACATAGAAAAAACTCTGTATGAGTAAAGGCGTGTAAACACAGCAGCAGAAAAGCTCAGTATAAGATATACAAGCTTTTCTTCAAGGCTATGTTAAGTACTTGTATGCGTTTCATAAAACAGCAAAAAGAAACTGAAAAGGTATTGAAAGAAGCTTTTGTAGCTGCTTTCAATAAAATAGCCATCTTTAGTGGAAGCATCGTTTGGCCTTTGGCCAAAGCCAATAGTAGTGAATAAGTCAATTGATTACCTCCGATCTAAGAAGTTATATTTAGTAGACATTGAGAACTACATGCCCCATTTGGAGCAAAAGCCGAGGCTCAAATAGATGAAAATGAGCATACGTTGAAGATAGAAAAAACAAAAGCGGTATTGCCCTATGGTTATAAGACTGTTTTAGTAATGTAGTTGTTCGAAGGATACGACGATGAAGAGATAGCGATATGCCTTGGTATTAGCTAGAGTACTTCTAGGAAACAATACATGCGGGCCAGACAAAAATTATTACAATTGATGAGTCATGGATAAGTTAAAACCATATTGAAGAATACCGAAAAGCTTTTTATAAAGAAGCTCCCAGCGACAGCCTTTGGAAAAAAATAGAGGAGGACTTAAGTCGTCAACCATTAGAGAATTCAATATATTCTAAGCCAAAAAGATGGCTAAACTGGCGGGTAGTGGCTTCCATTATCTCGATTTTGAGTCTTGGCTATACCGCCGGCAGGTATTGGGTACCCGTTTCTGAAAAATCAGATATCGTGGTCCTAAATATGGCTTAGAAGTGCTTAAATATACTGCTTCCATTGAGGCCAAAAAAAAGATGCTTCATACTCTCGGCAAAACTGAACCAATCTTGTTAAAGAACTTTTCGGAAGACTTAGAAAATCTAAATCTGAACTATGAAAAGCTACGAGAATCACTCCCCAAAACCCGAATCAAGAGGGAATTTTGAATAGGATGACCGTTAATTTATACTGGCAACTAAAGCTTCTAAATGCTTAGCCTGATATTATAAGAGAGAGAAACCAAGAGAATGTTGAGGAGTTTGAAAAAACGGAAGAGTCCTAAGCAGAAAATGACTCAATAATATGGGCCTAATGACCAAAAACTGAAGAAATTAAACAAATCATTTTATTCCTAATACGAGCCACAAGTACGGCCAGTTTAGCTATTGATTCTGATGACGTTTATGTGCTGATTGGATTTAAGGGGGATCGAGAATTTGATTAAAAAAAAGAAATCAATGTCCTACTCTTATCATTTAGGTATCCAAGACCCTATAAATATTGATTATCATTTTGGTGATGTAAAAGTCGAATTTGAGAGACACAATAAAATCAAGGCAAATATTGTCATCACAGTTAATGCTCCAACAGAAAAAAGTAAATACCTTCTTGAGCATCGTATATATTCACAGAAGTACGGCAAATGGGGAGGTAAAATTTGTCACTAACCTTCCCTGTTTAGAATCTTCATTTGCTACTAATTGAAACTCAAGCAAAAATAATGGGAATAAAAATTTCCTTCAGGTAGATTACCACGTTTGTATGCCGAAAAGCCATAACCTAAGCGTCAGTAATTCGCATGGAGAGGTGTACATACCAGAATTTCATGATGTCCTTCATATCAAGCAGGATTATAGAATATTATTCGCCGACCATTTGATGAATAAGAATTCAAGCATTGATATTAATTTTGGTAAAGCATTTATAAAATCAATGGTTGTCGGTAAGTTAATCTCAACCTAGACATCGCTAGTCATAGACCGAATAGAGGATGTAGGCATGACCAATCGTTGTGGCAGCGTAAAAGTGTTAGAAGTATACAATAGGAATTTAAAAGCCTCCTATATAAAAGGCTACCTTGGGCAGGTAAATGAGTCATTCAAATTCACCGTAAATTATTCTAAGGCGTTTAGATTAGGAGAAATTTCAGCAGACGTCCAAGAACTAGAAATCAATGGCTCTTATACCAACCTGGAGATGCCGATCTGTATAAGAGGGGAATTTGAGTTAATATCTAACTCTAATAAAACAGCTATTATCATGGTCAAAAGTTCCAATGTAAAGCATGTTAACACAAGTAATAATGTTGATTATTATGGCATAGTTGACCAAAACATAAGTCACGCTAATAAAGTACTCTTGTCCACAAAATATGGCAAAGTGAAAGTCACGTGAAACCGCTTTTATCAAAAAGGGAAGAGGCGTTTCGATACTTAGCTTTAAATATCCTTTTTTATGACATTATATTAGTTAAAATTCAGAAGCACTAACTTGTTCTAAAATCAAAAACCTATAAAATGTCTGAAGTCCACTTTCGTACCTGCAATCTTTGTGAAGCCATGTGTGGTCTAAAAATCACGCATGAGAACAATGAAATACTTAAAATAGAG
>JBNMFK010000283.1:0-5176 GCA_051269965.1 Algoriphagus sp.
TTTGATCTTTTTCATTTGTTAGGGTGTTTAAATGGAGCGAACGCAAGATAAAATTATCTTTTCGTTTTTATAATTTTGGGTAAAGATTAAAAAGAGTTCTCCACCTACATTGAGATGGTATTTCTTAGCAATAGTCACAGGATTTAGAGGGAAATTTCTTGATAAGATGTTGAAATGCATATTTCTGAAAGATTTCATCACCAAAGAGTTAAAGTTATAAACCCTATTTACTTGAAAAATTTTACCCTGAAAATTAGAAATTAAATCGTCGGAAGTATAATAGTGAGAATGCCGAGCAATCTTTGTTAAGCCAAACCTTAAAGAAATTAACTTAAACCCGCCAGACTTCATGATGGCGGCATTCGCTTCATAAAGATATTTTTTAGGTTCAGAATATTGAGCAATAGCCTTAGTTTCGTCATTCAAGCAAAATGAAAAAGTGTCAATCCTTTCATTTTGTATATGAGTGGAATTGATTACTGGTGATTTATCTCTTATCTTACTTTCTAATGTGAAGACCAATTCTTTAACCTCATTCTTCTGTGCTAAAATCTCCACACTTTGTAATCCTATTAATTGACTAGCGGCTTTTGCAATATCTAAAATAGGGGATAGCTTAATTAAGATCTTTTCTGCTTTATTTAAAATCAGTTGATTTATATCAAGTAAATTAGGACTTAGGTTATCCAGAAAGACTAGTTTTTTATTGATTTTATTTCGTCTGTCTGGGTCCAGATAAATAAGGTCAAATTGGAGGTCGGTTTTGGCTAAAAACTCTTCGGCTTGGATGTTTTTGAAATATACATTTTTCACGCCTAAAACATTAAAGTTGTGTTTTACTATCTCTAGGAGGGAGTCATTTGTCTCACAATAAATGACGGAGTCAAACTTTTTAGTTAAGTGGTAAGTATCTACACCAAAACCACCAGTTAGATCAACGGCTATTTTTCCTTTGAGTCCATTAAATTTGTAATTAGCTATAGTTTCGGAGGTGCATTGTTCCATGTTTAAGAGTGATGCAGCAATCACTTCGTTGTTTTCAAACCAAGTGGGAAGTTTTTTACGCATTTTTTGAAGTATTTGGTATTGATTCAATACATCCTTTAAAAATTCATTAGACCACTTGAATATGTTTCTGAGTGCGAAGTCCTGAATGTCAATTTTGCCGAGTTTTCTCGCCTCCTGATTTGCTGCCAAGATTTTTTCTAGATTCATTCACGCAATTATATCCTTTTTTTGTGAACTTTATAATAAAATTATAGCTTTGCTTTTTGAAAATGAAACCTATAAAAATTCTTCAAAACGTACTTTTTTTGACTCTAGCATTCTTATTTACAGGATTGCTTGAGCACTGTGAAGTGCTGCTAGACCTCAATAATGAGGTGAGTATTGTGGATGCTGAATTTGAAGAGGAAAAGGCGGAGGAAACGAGTAAAATACTGTGTTCATCCGAAGCCAATAGGAAGCAAAAGTTCTCTGAAAAACAAATGCTTTTACTTCATTTAACAGCGTCAAATTATCTTTTTAACTATTTCTCAGAATTAGAGAAACCTCCTGATTTCAAGGTTATTTAAAATCGCTTTTGATATTTCTTCTTATTCCTACCCTGTTAGGGAAGGTGTTTCCAATGTGTAATAATTTGTAAAATTCATGAATAAAAAATTTTCACTCAAGTTTATTGGTCGTGACTTGTCCGCTGGCCTTGTTGTTTTTTTGGTGGCTTTGCCTCTATGTTTAGGTATATCATTAGCCTCTGAAGCCCCTTTATTTTCGGGGATCATTGCTGGTATCATTGGAGGTACAATCGTAGGAATAATTAGTGGCTCTAAGCTAGGAGTTAGTGGTCCTGCAGCTGGTTTGGCTGTTATTGTGGCCAGTGCCATTGCAGATTTTCAATCTTTTGAGGTATTTTTATCTGCGGTAGTTTTGGCTGGTGTAATTCAGATAGCCTTAGGTTTATTAGGGGCAGGGAAGATTGCTTTCTATTTTCCATCATCGGTTATTAAAGGAATGCTTGCAGCTATCGGAATAACAATCGTACTAAAGCAAATCCCCCATGCTTTCGGCGTAGACAAGGATCCTGGGGGCGATTTTAAGTTTTTACAAAGTGACGGAGAGAATACCTTTTCAGAATTACTTCATCTAGATAATTTTACAGAAGGGGCCTTAATTATTGGTATAGTATGTCTTGCTATTTTAATTCTTTGGGATAGAAGTTGGGTGAAAAACCATAAGATACTTAGTCTAGTTCCTGGGCCTCTTTTGGCCGTTTTAACAGGTGTATTTATTAATTATTTCTATTCAGAGGAATTAGTTTTAGCACCAGAACACTTGGTTCAGTTACCGGTGGCAAGTTCTTTTTCAGGAGCACTAGATTTATTTACATTCCCAGATTTTTCGTCTATTTTAAGCTTTAACGTTATCAAAACAGGTTTTCTGATAGCCATAATAGCCAGTTTAGAAACATTGCTTTGTGTGGAAGCTACTGATAGATTAGACCCTGACAAGAATGTTACTCCTACCAATCGTGAACTAATAGCTCAAGGTTTTGGAAACATGTTCTCAGGTCTAATAGGTGGAATTCCCGTGACTCAGGTTATTGTAAGAAGTTCGGCCAACATTCAAGCAGGTGGGAAATCTAAAGTTTCAGCAATATTCCATGGTCTTTTGCTTGCAGGAACCGTTTTTTTTATCCCCAATATTCTTAATATTATTCCACTTTCTGCTTTGGCGGCGGTACTTATTATGGTCGGATATAAGCTGGCAAGGCCAGAAATGTTTAAAAGGATGTTTGTAGAAGGTCAGGACCAGTTTATTCCTTTTATAGTCACAATACTTGCGGTGCTTTTTACAGACCTTTTGGTGGGTATCTTAATTGGCCTTATGGTTGGCTTAGCCTATGTTCTTTATACAAATTTTAGAAGTGCTATAAAACCAATAAGAGAAGGTGACCACATCATTGTTAAATTTAAAAAAGACATATTTTTTTATAATAGAGTAGATTTAATTAAAATCTTTGGGAATATGAAGTCAGGCGAAAGCTTGACACTCGATGGCTCAGATGTTGATTTTATTGATCATGATATCTTTTTAGCCATTGAAGATTTTGTCAAAGACTCAGAAAGAAAAGGTGTTGACGTCAATGTCATTGATATTACACGGACTAAACTGAATTTTATCACAGAAAACGAAACTATTAAATTCAAATCGTAAATATGGAAACTTATAATAAACTGTTACAAGACAATAAAGAGTGGGCAAAGGCCCAAAACTTAATTGATCCTACTTTTTTTAATAAAATGGGTAGGGGACAGAACCCAGATTTCTTATGGATAGGATGTGCTGATAGTCGTGCACCTGCGGACAGGATCACAAACACGTCACCAGGTGAAATATTTGTACATAGAAATGTTGCAAACCTAGTTGTACATACGGACATCAATATGTTATCCGTCTTACAGTATGCGGTAGAAGTGCTGAAAGTTAAACATATAATGATTGTTGGTCACTACGGGTGTGGTGGTGTAAAAGCTGCCATGACAAACGATAATATAGGTATTATCAATAAATGGATTAGACACATTAAAGATGTCATTGTTGACAATAGTGATGAATTAGAGGCTTTAAAGGAAGAAGATAAGTTTGATAGACTATGCGAGCTCAATGCTATAGAGCAAGCTAAAAATTTAATTAAAACGTCTATTATTCAAAAATCTTGGGCTACTGGCGATGGCCCTCATGTGCATGCTTGGATATTAGAATTGAAAACTGGCTTAATCAAAGAACTCTTCGAAGCACAAGCGGGTGATTTATCATCGATTAATGATACTTATAAGTACGACTTTTAAAAAAATATAAGCTTTTACTCTGTTATTGTGGGAAGACATTATTCAATGAATATCAAACTCATTGCATAATGCCTTCCCGTTTTTTTATGGCAAAAAGACTTTCCATTCTTCATTGCGGTTAAAATTATACCTAGTTTGCTAAGTGTATTAGTAAATTAACCCAACCCTAAATAATGACACCTAAGAATTTTGATAAAACCGCTTATTGGCGAAAGAATCTTAAATACCTAGCCATACTTTTAAGTATTTGGTTTTTAGTTTCTTATGTATTTGGAATTATCCTCGTAGACCAACTTAATACCATCAGAATGGGCGGCTTTAAGTTAGGTTTTTGGTTTGCCCAGCAGGGCTCCATTTATGTTTTTGTGATTTTAATTTTTGTCTATGTCAGGCTGATGAATAAATTAGACAAGGAATTTAACGTAAACGAAGATTAATATGGAAATTTCTACTTGGACCTACATTCTGGTTGGTCTCTCCTTTGCTCTTTATATTGGTATTGCAATTTGGTCTCGTGCAGGCACTACCAAAGACTTTTACGTGGCTGGTGGTGGTGTTTCTCCGTTAGCAAATGGCATGGCCACTGCGGCCGACTGGATGTCTGCTGCTTCATTTATTTCTATGGCTGGTCTAATCTCATTTATGGGTTATGATGGATCCATATATCTCATGGGTTGGACCGGTGGTTATGTTTTACTTGCTTTATTACTAGCTCCCTATCTCCGAAAATTTGGCAAATTTACGGTGCCAGATTTTATAGGCGATAGATATTACTCCAACGTTGCAAGAACAGTTGCTGTAGTCTGTGCCCTCTTCATATCTTTTACTTATGTGGCCGGTCAGATGCGTGGTGTAGGCGTAGTCTTCTCTAGATTCTTAGAAGTACCCATAAATACAGGTGTAATAATAGGCATGGCTATTGTGTTCTTCTATGCCGTTCTAGGAGGTATGAAGGGCATTACATACACACAAGTGGCCCAGTTCTGTGTCCTGATTTTCGCCTTTATGGTACCCGCATTTTTTATCTCAATTCAAATGACGGATACTATTCTTCCTCAGCTGGGTTTTGGTGCTCAAACGTCAGATGGTGTGTACCTTTTGGATAAATTAGATGGGCTGCATAAAGAACTTGGTTTTGCAGAATATACGACGGGGACAAAGTCAAAGTTAGATATCTTTTTCATTACCGCTGCCTTGATGGTGGGTACTGCAGGATTACCTCACGTCATCGTTCGTTTTTTTACTGTACCTAAAGTGAGTGATGCTCGAAAATCTGCTGGATATGCTTTGGCTTTTATAGCTATACTATTTACAACGGCTCCAGCTGT
>JBNMFK010000284.1:0-5166 GCA_051269965.1 Algoriphagus sp.
ATCTTCAACACGATTTTAAAGGGTTTGTACTGGGTAAAATCCCTGGATTGAACCAATTGAACTACGATCTGATTCTAAGCGGTAAGGCACTGTTTACAGACCGCAAACCCTATTTTGAGGCCAGTGCTGGGATTGATAACATCGGTTTGGGCAAGTTCCGACCATTTCGTGTGGATTATGTGTATAGCATGACCAGCGGTAGAAGTTATGGCGCCTTTGTGGTAGGGATAAATTTCGGGTTGTAGTATGTTGTTTTTTCCGCTTTCGCGAAAGCGAGGATAATCAAATAATGAATTTAAAAAAATAGAATGAATTGCAATAAATGTGGCTCAAATAAAATCATTCCAGATCTAAGAATTACGGATTATGCACATGGAAATGTGGAAAAGAATTTATCCATTTATATTCAAAAAACAGATCATATCTTTTTTAATAAGCTGGAACAAGGCGAGCTTATAGCACAAATTTGTTGTGGTTGTGGTGGTGTAGAATTGACCATCAACAATACCGATGGGCTATGGGAAGCCTATAAAAAATCAAAAGAATAAATGTGCTTAATAGAGCATGATCTTTAAACAACTTTTTTATCAAGAGTCCTTATTAAATCGGGTCTATAAACTCAGGAGATATATTTATGTTGCTATCCTTATAAATCCAACCAACTGCCGCATCTAATAGCTATTGATCTTAAAAATAAATACGGAATACCATATTAGAAGTCAAGCCCAATGAGAATCTTGAAAATTGATCAGCTCCACCAGATTCATTGACCCTAAAAAAGTTGTTGATCACATTTTCTCTATTTGATATGTTCCAAAGAGAAGCACCGATTTCTGACCGGAATCTCCCGTTAATTTTAAACTTATAAACCGCAGAAGCATCTATTCTTAGATAATCCCGTAATCGCTGCTCGTTTGCCGTGTCAAAATTTACATTCCCGTTAGTTACTTCATTCCCTAATAAAGGTATAGAGGTAGGTTTTCCAGTTCTATAATTAAATCCTCCAGATATATCCCAAGAGTCACTGCTATAGGTGCTCCCCATGGTAAACGAATGCGTAAGGTCAAAATTACTAGGGAATTGAACTTCTTCTAGACCTTCAAAGGTGTAGGTATTGGTCAGATAAGAATAACTCATCCAGCTGCTGAATTTTCTAAACTTCTTCCTCAATAGAAACTCGGTTCCATAAACATCATAGCTCCCCTGCTGCCGCTCAAATTCGTATTTAGTGGTAAATCCCTGACTTTGAGTTGTAATACCTTCTACTGTTTTATAATAGGCTTTAGCATCTAGGAGCCACCCCTTATTTTTATAAAGCACCCCTAAAGAAGCTTGTTTGCTTTCCATAATAGGAATGTTATCGTTATCGGTAAGCTGCCATCGTCTGCTTTCAATCCCTAAAAAATCATTTTGGAAATTAATAATCTGCGAGGTACTTTGATGTTTGAATTCTCCCAATGCTTCCATTTCAAAATGATCTCCTAGAGTCTTGCGCACACTTAACCTAGGTTCTATAATCGCTTTATTAAATTTAGTCAGGTAATTTGCCCGTATTCCTGCGCGAACTGAAAAGTCTTTTTGAGCATTAGTAAACCAAGTTTGCCCAAAAGCTCCATGTTCTCTTAAAACTTCTTCATCTCGTCTTACAAATCGCGGCAAATCAATATCTCTTAAGTTAATGACTTCAGTTTCTGTAAAGCTATATCCAAGTTTGAATTGCCATCGGTTTTTCAAGAGTACATTTTCAACTTTAAGGCTTGTTTCTGATACCGTATTTTCTTGTAAGAAAAATTGCTGAGATAGCACATCAGCATTTATAGAACGTAATTTGTAATTGCTCTCATAAATGCTAAAACTGGTGAAAAAGTCTTCCTTCCACTGTCTTTTATAATTTATCCCTGCGCCTATGCTGTTTTGAGATGCGCTGCTTTCTTTGGTCTGTAAAACTCCATTAAAAAGAGCTGTTTCATTAAAGCTTAAGTTATTATTAAGAAGGATAAAGTTCACCCTGATCACATCTTTGTCTGTGGGGCTGTACAACCATCGTAAAGAGGTATCGTAGAAATCAAATCCTTGATCAGAGCTCGTCACCTCTGCAGCATTGTTTTGAGCTTCTGTATATTGTGTGACTCTATCAAAATAGGTGTTGTAGGTGGGCGTTCGATATAAATCATCCAGTGATTTTCTAGAGGCTACTTGTAAAGAGGACTTGTTACCTATCGGAATATTTGAAAACAATTCTGCATTTAAAAAATTGACTCCTAAGTTTCCACTAAAATTAGAATTTACTTCTTTATCTGTCTGCATGTGAATCGTACCAGAAACTCCATCAGTAAACGATACATCTGTTCCATTATTAATGACACTTGTAGATTGAGTCATGTGGGGATTAAAGCTAGAGATGAGCCCAAAGAAATGACCTGTTTGGTACATTTTAATATCATCCCATAGTATAAGATTTTGATCGTTTGATCCACCTCGTATATTGATATTTGAAACGGTTTCATCCACACTCTTTATACTCGGCAATGCTTGAACGGTTTGCAACACGTCAGCCTCTATTAAACCTGGTAAAAGATTAAACTTATCATAGTTTATAGAAGTGGTCCAGTCTTGGTTTTTATCAATACCTCTAACAAGATATGCCTCGAGCAACACGGTATTTATAAATTCCTGCTCAACGTACATAGAAATGATAGAACATTCTAATACATCCAATTTACTCACTTGAAGTGTGACCGTTTTAAAGCCTATGTATCTAACACTTACCACTTCTTCCAAAGAGGATAGTTCCATCTCAAAATAACCATTCGCATCACTGATCGCAGCATCTTTAATCCCAGAAATTGTGGCTCCTGAAAGCGGTTGATCTAAGGAGCCATCATAGATAAAACCGCAATACTTGATGGGCTGAGATATGGTTATCACCGCAGGACTAACTTTATTAAAAACCAAGTTGGTTTGCTTGGAGAGAATTTCAATCTTAAAAGAAAGGCTTGACTCTTTAGGTAAGGGGTACACTTTTACATCTTTGAGAATACTGCTCTCATAATTAAAAACTACCGAATGAATGGCGGCAATCTCACTTAACATCTCTATAATAGGCACCTTTTGCCTTTGACTTTGTCCAAATGAAATTTGAAAAGCTAAGAAGGTTGTAATCAGAGCTATATAAAATCTAGTTTTGTCCATTCCTGATCGTTATCTCCTTATCATTCAAGATGATATAAGTCATATCAAGTGGTTGCGTTATGGATCTTATTGCATTTTCCAAGTTGTCATGTTCAAAAGCTCCTGTAAAAATCCTATTCGTGTCCTTTGGAAACTGAATTTTCACTTGGTACTGATGTTCTAATTCTAGCATCACATTTTTAAATGCCACATTTTCAAAAACACTCATATTATTCAACCAAATGGGTTGTGATAGCAACACATCACTTTTCAAAAGGTTGCCAGACCCTATGGTGAATTCTGTACCTGCCGGTACCTGAACTAGACTACTGTTATAAGCTACTTGTACCAAGCCTTCATAACAAGAAACTTTAAAAACACCTTCTCTAGACAACACATTAAATTCGGTACCTAAAACACTTACGGTTCCTTGATCGGTGATAACATCAAAGCGTTTTCCTTTTTCTACATCAAAATAGGCTTCTCCTTTAAGGTTCAATATTCTTTTATCCTCCCACTGTGAGGCTTTATAAAAAAGCTCAGAGCTTTCATTTAAGGTAACTATAGAGTTATCTGGAAGAGTAATTGATTGCTTTTGTCCAGAAATAGTTACGAACGTATTGATTTGATCTCGATCTAAATAGGTGAAAATTCCAATACCAAGTATAAAAACAGCTGCAATTCTTGTAGCCACATTCATCCATCGGACAGGTTTTTTCTCTTTATCCTTTAATTTGCTTTTGAGCAATTCAAAGTCAGCAACTTTTTCCTGAGCACCTCCTTTGAATCGTTGTGCTTCCTCAATTATTTCTTTATATAATTCAGAGCCTTCCATGGCTTTAAATGCCATAGCCTCTGACTCAGTTAGGTCATTGTTCAACCATTTTTTAAGTAAATATTCTTTTTCCATTAGATGATGCTCTATATATAAAACAATTCAATTGAGAAATATCCCGTAATTATTTTTGATTCAATTCTTCTATTTGGCTTTTTAACTTTTTTAGTGCGGCATATATTCGGTGTTCCACCACCTTTTTGGTAACGCCTAACATTTCTGCTATTTCGTTATGTGTCTTGCCATCTACCTTGCTGAGTAAAAAAGCAACTCTTTCCTCTTCTTTCAAATCAGATAAAGCACCTTCGAGCTTTACTAAAAATTCTTTTTTACGCAAAATAAATTCAGGTGTTTCGTTGGTATAGTCCTTAGGTTTTACCTTTTGATATTCTAGCACTACTTTTTGATGTTTTACTTCATTTAACATCATATTTGTAGAAGTGGTATAGAGGTAAGACTTTGCTGCTTCTGGGGCTATTTTAGAACAATTTTCCCAAAGCTTTATAAAAGCCTCTTGTACTTTATCTGAAGGGTTTAACAAAGATCCATATTTATAAAGTAAAATATTACTCAAACTTTGAGCGTACTTTTCATATAGTTTTGAAAAGTATAATTTATCGCAAATGTTTTTATGTAGTGACTTGGACAATTATCAGTTTTTCTTGGTTTAAGTCGAGAAAGGTAAATAAAAAACATAGATTTATGGGAGAATCAATCCTTGAGTTGTTTTAATAATAAGAAACCTATTTTACAATGAAAATTAGCTTTACCTTATTACAAAATAGGATCACAAAATAAAAACTGAAATATGAAAACTATTCAACCTTTACTGTTCCTCTTATTAGGATTGCTTATCATTTTCTCTTCTTGTCGTTCAGAAAATGATTTGTCTATTGATCCTCCTACAGAGCAAGCCCTTACCGCCAATTCAGCAGTAGCACTTCTCATGATGAAAACGGCATCAAATGACGGCTCTTCAGATAATATTATAGACAGTGCCAACTGTTTAAGTGTTCAATTGCCCGTGACTATTACTGTAAACGGAACCACTCTGATCATAAATAACGAAGACGGCTATCAAGAGATTGAGGACATTATAGACTCCTTTAATGACGACATAGATTCAATAGTTCTTTCCTACCCTATAGTAGTTGTTCTGG
>JBNMFK010000285.1:0-5148 GCA_051269965.1 Algoriphagus sp.
CGGTATTTTATTTAGTTCCTTTCAATAGGTAGCCGATAGACAGTATTTTTTCTTACCACCTTAAAACAGGATTATCACTTCAAAATCTATGATGGGGTGATAATTTATTTTAAGAATGATAAAAAAAGCACCTATCCGAGAGTACCTCCAGAATTATAAAAGGAAAGGGAGTGTCCGCTTTTGCGTTCAACTTTATCTATTTGAAGTACTACTTTAATACTGAATAAATTAGGCACAAAGTCACTAAAATTCAAAATAGGTTGAAATGGAAAATTCGGATGCTGCCAGAGTGGATACGGACTACACCTTTTATAGAATGGTAGTAAATACAGGGTTGGTCATAAAAAAAACAACTTATAACGAAGAAAAAGAGGATAAGAATTATTCATAATCGCAAATCAATTAATGTCATAAAACATTTTTTGGACATAAGTGATTTATCATATCTTAATTCATTACGAACAGGTGAGGGATACGTCTTTGAAAACTAGAGAAATCCTGAAAAAGAATATCCTTGGAGATTATATTTTGAAAAATGTAAAGAAGAACTGTTCCTTAAAAACGGGTAAAATTAACCAACAAGATTATTAGAGAAAACAGGTTTGAATTAGGACAAACTTTAGAGATACAAAATGATGGTTTATAGGAGGAAACGTAGCTAAAGAGATCTTGATAAAATGCAGGTATAAATACTTCTGGAGAATCCGTGAAAAAATGTATACCCATGTCCAGAGCGAATGTCTAATTATAAGAATCAAGAGAAAGCCACTAAAAAGGAACTTTTTTACCCAAGTATAAGTATGTGAAAAATAATTAGTTTATCGCTAAACTCTCTTTCCGACTATTAAAACGCTTAACAATAGACGTTTGCATGAGGCTCAAATAATTTGTCTAATATGTGTCATTTTAGGCTTTAATAGTTCACTTCGAAATTAACCGGTATATTAATTTTTGGACTATTTAAATTTAAATTGTTTAAACTATTTAACTAAACTAAGATGATTAAAAAACTACTAATTATTGTGCTGGTACTGGGAACATTTCCGGTAATGGCACAGAAAAAAATGGTGACTGGTGTGGTCACAGATTCAGACGATGGTTCCACTTTATCCGGTGTAAGTGTCGTTATTCAAGGTACTACCGTTGGAACGCTTACCGATTCTCAAGGTAAGTACTCCATAAATGCTGATGAAACGGACCTGTTGATATATTCTTTCATTGGAATGCAAAGTCAAACGCTTAAAGTAAATACGCAGAGTGTACTTAATGTAAGTTTATTGGCGGATGCAAACCAATTGAGTGCCATAGTTGTAACTGCCTTAGGTATCAAAAGAGAGGAAAAGACCCTCACATATGCCCAGCAAACTGTTAGTTCAGAAGAACTTGTAAAAACGAGAGACCCTAACTTTATGAACAGCCTTGCAGGTAAAGCTGCTGGAGTTGAAATCAAAAGGAGTAGCTCTGGAGCTGGAGGTTCTACTAAAGTAGTGCTGCGAGGAAATAAGTCACTAAGTGGTGATAGTTCGCCACTCTTTGTGATAGATGGTATTCCAATGGCAAACAATAGAGGAAGTCAACCTGGAATGTGGGGTGGAACCGATGGAGGAGATGGACTTTCGGCCATTAACCCTGAAGATATTGAAAGCATTAGTATATTGAGGGGCTCAAATGCCGCCGTACTTTATGGTAGCCAAGGGGCAAACGGAGTTGTACTAATAACAACAAAATCTGGAGTTTCAGGAAAAGCTAAGGTTACACTTAACACTGGATTTACAAACGAGCAAGTTATTGATTTACCTGAACTACAATATAAGTATGGAGCAAAGGGTAATGCCAAGGAAAGCTGGTCGACAACACCAGGGAAATACGATGATAGTTTTGTAAAGAACTTCTTTCAAACTGGAAGTAATACGTACAATGCACTTACTATAAGTGGTGGAACCGATAGAACAAAAGCTTATTTCTCTTATGCCAATACCAAAGCGAATGGCATTACACCCAACAATAATTATGGGAAGAATAACTTTTCGTTTAAGCAGTCTACTAAATTGCTAAATGATAAAATCACAGTTAGCTCAAATATAATTCTGGCAATAGAAAATACAGAAAATAGGCTTCCTGCAGGATATTATTTAAACCCGCTTACTGGTTTATATATGTTCCCTAGAGAAAGAGATTTTAACGATTTAAAAGATAACTATCAAACCTTTAATACAAATCGTAATTTAAATCAGCAAAATTGGTTTGTTTCTGATCACCATCAGTCAAATCCTTATTGGATTGTAAATAATCAGCCAAAAACTAATAATTCGAAAAGAGTAATTGGTAGTATGAGTGTTGCCTATAACATTCTTGATAATTTGACACTACAAGTTAGGGGTAATTATGACTACACGGCGAAGCAGTTTGAGCAGCAACATGCGGCAACTTCGAACGCCACAAATGTTCATCCTAATGGAGCTTGGAATTATAATAACTATGACGATCAGCTGGCTTATGTAGATGCTATTTTGACCTACAATACAGACATAACCAAAGACTTGAGTCTTAACGTAGTCGCAGGAAGTAGCTATCAAAAGACTACTTACGGTGTTGGTGTAGGAGTAAGCACTGGTACCGTTGGTCTGTTATATCCAAACGAGTTCTATTTCCAAAATTTACCAACAAATGTTCAAGTTTCATCTTTAACTAACGGTTCTGTTTTAAAGCAGGGGCTATTTGGGAATTTACAGTTCGGACTTAAAGACTACCTATTTTTAGATCTTTCAGGAAGAAACGACTGGGCATCTACCTTGGCATTAACAGGAAATGATTCTTATTTCTATCCATCAGTTGGCCTTACGGGTATCATTAGTGAGATGTTCCAAATGCCTTCTTTTGTTACATTTGGTAAGTTAAGAGCTTCGTATACGCAAGTGGGTAACGAAGTGCCATTCAATAGAATTTTTCCACAAAACAGAATCAATGCTAGTGGCGGCGTAGTTAGAAATACTGTGAAGCCATTCTTGAATGCTAAGCCTGAGATCATTACAAGCTTAGAATTTGGTGCTGACTGGAGATTCTTTCATAATCGATTTGGAATTGATTTCACCTACTACGATATAGCTAGTAAAGATCAATTTATTCAAGTCCCTACCGTTTCTGGAGAAGGTGGATATACTACGGAGTTTATAAATGCTGGCGAGATTTCAAACAAAGGAATCGAGCTTACAGTGAGTGCTACACCATATAGAACAAATGATTTTGAGTGGGTGACTGCATTAAACTTTACTAGAAACAGAAACAAAATTGTAGATATAGGGCCAGATGCTAAGAAAACTATCCAATTAGGAAGCTCAGAAGGATTTGACTCTAAATTGGTTGTAGGTGGTAGTTTTAATGATTTATACGTGCTGAAGTTTCAACGCGATGCTCAAGATCGAATTATTTTTGATGGAGGAAAACCACTTAGAACTGCAACAACAGAACTAATAGGTAATCTAAATCCGGATTGGTCTCTTGGTTGGAATAACAATTTTACATACAAAAGATTTAATGCTGGAATACTGATCAATGGTATATTTGGTGGAAATGTTTTTAGTCAAACAGAATCTATGCTTGACGGTGCAGGTGTTTCTCTTAGAACTGCTAATGCAAGAGATGCTGGTGGTGTGACGGTCAATGGAGTTGATAAAGCTACAGATGCTGCAATTACTACGGTCGATTCAGAAACTTGGTATAGAGCTATTGGTGATAGAAACGGAATTGGCGAAGCATATGTATATGACAGAACGAATGTAAGACTTGGTCAATTAAATATTGGCTATGATTTAAATCTTGCAAAAATCAAACTCCCTGTGAAATCGGCAAACCTTTCATTTATAGGAAATAACTTATTATTTCTATATAAAGTAGCACCATTCGATCCTGAATTAGCAATGAGTACCAATCAGAATGCACAAGGGTTAGATAACTTTAATTTGCCTTCAACAAGAACATATGGTTTAAACCTAAAATTAACTTTCTAAATAAGAAAAAATGAAGAAGTTTATATATCTAATTGCCTCAGCTTTTGCGTTTGCAAGCTGCACCGATAGTTTTGAAGAGATCAATACAAATCCTTACCAGATCTCAACAGAATCTTTAAAGCAAGACTTTAATCACGTAGGGTCTTTCTATCCTTCTATGCTTGGTCAAATTTTCGGAAATCAAATTGACCATAACTTGACTAATGTCTCTTATTCTCAACACTTGGCAACACCAACGCCTTTTGTTGGCGGAGTCAATAATACGACCTATTACATTCGCTGGAATGGATATTGGGGACGCGAGTATAATAATGTAATGGCTCCAGCAAAACAAGTAATAGAAATTGCTGAAAAAGATGGTTATACTGTATTCGTTGAATGGGCCAACCTGATCAAAATTATTTCAATGTCCAGAGTTACGCTTTATCAAGGTCCTATAATTTACACAAATTATGGTACAACGGGAAGCGTAAAATATGACAGCGAAGAGGTGTTATACAAAGCCTTTTTTAGTGATTTGGATAGAATTATTCTTGAGTTTAATAATAATAAAGATTACGTAGGCCTCAATAATTTTGATGCTAGTTATGGTGGAGATGTAACAAAGTGGGCTCGCTATGCTAACTCTTTGAGACTGCAGTTGGCAATGAGGGTTTCAAAAGTAGACCCAGCTTTAGCAAGAAAAGAAGGTGAAAAAGCATTAGCAGATCCAGCTGGCCTGATGCAGACAAATGCCGACAATTTCAACATTTCTGGGTATGGATCTAAATTTCATCCAGCACAAATCTGTTTCGAGTGGGGAGATACTCGTATGAGTGCGACTATGGAGTCCATTCTAATAGGGTACAAAGACAATAGAATTGATAAGTATTTTGATCCTGTGGCAGATATGTCCTTGGTTAGTGATCACCCAGAATGGCCTTATAAAGGAATTCGAAACGGAGCAGAAATGGTAGCCAAAGATGATAGGTTAGGATTCTCTACTCTTGATATTTCCTTTAATGATCCTGCCAATGTAACCAAGCGAAAAGTACTAAGTGCGGATGAGGTCTATTTCTTAAAAGCGGAAGCAGCTTTGAGGGGATGGGCTGGTGCAGGAGATGCACAGTCGAATTATGAATCAGGTGTAAGAGCTTCATTT
>JBNMFK010000286.1:0-5111 GCA_051269965.1 Algoriphagus sp.
CCTGACCTATGACTCAATAAGCTTCTAAGTGTTACGCCCTCATAGGGGAATTTTGGAAAATAGTCTTTAACAGTTAAGTCTAGGCTCAACTTACCTTCTTCAACAAGCTTCAAGACAGAGATGGATGTGAACGTTTTTGATAAAGAAGCTAATTGAAACGGTGTTTCATTCGTGAGCTTTATTTTATCTTCGAAATTAGCGTAGCCATAAACAGTATCTAAGAGCGTTATGCCGCTTTGATAAATCAGAGCACTTCCATTAAATCCCGTTCTTACTTTATTATTTAATATCGATTTGATACTATTAGACTTCATCTCTGCTGAAATCGCTATTCTGACAGAATCTAGCGTCTCAACCACACGCAGACTGTCTGCGACCCGTTTACTTTCTAGATCTACACCATGTTTGGTATAGTCACAAGATAAGAGGGCCGAGTAGACCATCAGGACTAAGCAAAGTTTGGAAAACATTATTTTTTGAAAGATAAATTAGACGTAAAAACGCTCGTTAGATAAATAACAGCCACTGTAAAAAGAGTGCTAAAAAAGATCTTAGACAAACTATAAAGTATAAGATTCATATCACCAGCCTCTACCAAGAACAGAAAAAAGTGATGGATAAAGACCATAACCCCTATATATACCAAATACCGCTCATGCCCCAATTCTGGCAGTGTCACAAATATATCGTTTTCAATACCCTTGGCTCGGAAGAAATACAACAAAATACTCCTTCTTAAAAAACCTATTAGGGTACATGCTGATGCATGAACTCCTGCCGTATTGTAGAAAGAATCTACTATAAGTCCAATTAAAAAGCTGGCCAGAATAACCCAAAGTGTGTTCATTTCCCCAGGTAGCCATAAAATGGCAACGAGGTAAATGAAACAAAACGCCACATCAAAAAGTACCAAGTTTCTCACAAAAAGCACTTGCAAGGAAACGTAGAGCAAAACTACTAAAGCCGATCTTTTAAAACTTTGGCTATTCATTACCCATTTCTAGTTTAAGCTGCTCATCCTTCATTTTATTATCCACAACATACACATAAGTCAGTCCTCCAAAATCAGTAGCCAACTCCACATCTATCTGATGGAAAGCAGTATTCGCAGGCGTTTCAACCTTGGAAATAATACCAATCAAAATGCCAGGAGGAAACACTAGGTTTTGATAAGAGGTAATGACACTATCTGAAACGCTTATTGGCTTAAATTTATCGATGGTTCCTAAGTTGATTTTCCTTGAAGAAACGCCATCCCACAAACTTATTCCAAGAGCATATTGAGCTTCCTTACGCAAGTCTACATTCACCACTTCAGATGAAATGCGAAAATTCCTGTGCAGGACAGAATAAACTCTAGAAAAATGAGCACTGCAAGACATTACTTGTCCCACCACCCCTCGAGGACCAATAACTGCCATTCCAGAACTAAGCCCATCATTAGACCCTTTATCTATCGTAATATAATTATTTGCCAAAGCGGTGGTGCTGTTAATGACCCTAGCCACTTTAAACTCAAATCGATTAGCCAGAAGAGAGTCCGTTTTAAAAAAAGCATCTGGCCGAGCCTTTCCATCCTCTAAAACAGATAAACGTGCAAGAATTGCTTTGTTTTCATTTGCCAGATTAGCATTTTCTTCCTTTAAATTAAGGTACTCTTTGGCTCCTTGGGTGGCGGCCATGGTTTTAGCCGTAACAACATTGGTAGAATTGAACATGGTTACATCCCATTTTAAGTTATTCTTCCGAATAAGTGCAAATGAAATCAACTCCAATAATAGAAAAAGAAAAAAGTACTTCGCTCTTTTTAAGAGCCCAATTAGCTGAGACATATATTAAGAATGCTCAAAGTCAAAACTTAGTAAACTAGGACAGGGCGGAATTTATCAATATTTTTCAATATTTCACCAGTACCTCGCACCACAGCCTTGAGAGGATCTTCTGCCACGTGAATAGGCAATTTCGTTTTTAGTTCTAGTCTTTTATCTAAACCATGCAATAAGGCACCACCACCTGTTAGGAAAATTCCATTTTCGAATATATCAGCAGAAAGCTCTGGAGGCGACATCTCCAAAGCTCTCATAATGGCTTCTTCGATTTTAGATATTGATTTATCTAAAGCATAAGCAATTTCACTGTAGGTCACCTTTATCTCCTTAGGAATACCTGTCATCAAATCTCTACCTCTAATTTCTACATCAGCAGGGGCGTCGTCTAAATCTGGCAGGGCTGCACCTACTTGAATCTTAATAGATTCCGCAGAACGCTCTCCGATCAACAAATTATGTTCTCTACGCATGTAGTCAACAATATCCCTTGTAAATAAATCTCCTGCAATCCTTACAGAAGCTTCACAAACAATACCGGATAAGGCTATTACAGCAATCTCTGTAGTACCTCCTCCAATGTCTACAATCATCGAACCATTGGGTTGTTCTATGTCTATGCCTATACCTACTGCTGCCGCTATTGGCTCATGAACCATATACACCTCTTTAGCTCCAGCATGTTCGCAAGAATCCTTTACGGCACGCTTTTCTACTTCAGTAATACCTGAAGGAATACAAACGACCATTCTATGTGATGGGGAGAAAAACCAAGACCTACCGGAATCAATCATTTTGATCATTCCACGAATCATTAGTTCCGCAGCAGTAAAATCAGCAATTACACCATCTTTGAGTGGTCTAATTGTCTTTATATTTTCATTGGTCTTTTCATGCATTTGCATGGCTTTATGGCCAATTGCCAGTACTTTCCCACTTACTTTGTCCAAAGCAATTATGGAGGGTTCATCCACCACAATTTTATCTTTGTGGATAATTAATGTATTAGCCGTACCTAGATCAATTGCAATATCGCTTGTTAAAAAGCTGAAAAATCCTGCCATGGAATGTCTGTCGTAATGGGAAATGTAAGTGTGTAAATTGCAAATTTACAATTTTTATTGGCAAATTATTCTTTGATATAGCATTTTTCTTAGAATGCTCGACTCTGAAATTTATTCTTTGAAACTAGAACTTATAATACTGTATATCAGCTTGTTATTAACTTAAAACCCTCTCCATGCAAATTCAATATCTTAATATTTTCATCTTCCTTGAGATGCTTCCTTAGTTTTGTAATGTAAACGTCCATAGAACGGGCATTAAAATAGGAGTCGTCTCCCCAGATTAGTTTTAAGGCAAAGCTTCTGCTAACGGGTTTATTCTGGTTTTGACAAAACAATTTTAGGAGTTCCGATTCTTTGGTTGTCAGTTTCGTAGAAGATTCCTTCAGAGAAAGTTTTAAGTTTACAGTATTAAATATGTAGGTTCCTATTGTATAACTTTCTGGGGCACTTTCGGGCTCTTGCTTGTTAACCCTTCTAAAAATAGCTGCTATTCTCATTAAAAGTTCCTCTATGCTAAAAGGCTTGGTGATATAGTCATCTGCTCCACTCTTAAAGCCCTGAATGGTGTCCTCTTTCATGGACTTAGCCGTTAAAAAAATAACAGGAATATCAGGATCCTTTAACCGTATTTCTTTTGCTAGTGAAAACCCATCCTTCTTTGGCATCATGACATCCAGCAAGCACATGTCAAAGTTTTCGCCACTCAAAAACATATCCAACCCTTCATTTCCATCTTTAGCAAGCTCCACTTCATAATTTTTAGCAATAAGGTATTCCTGAAGAAGCATGCCTAAATTAGGATCATCTTCGGCCAATAAAATTTTTAGTTTGTTCCTCATAATTTTTAGTATTATTCGCCTATCCTCTCAAAAACTCAAGTTCAAAAGTAGTTCCTTCGCCTAGACTGCTCGTCACCACCATTTTTCCATTGTGTAGGTCCACCATCTTTTTGACATAGCTCAGCCCCAGACCAAAACCTTTAACATCATGAACATTTCCCGTTGACACTCTATAAAACTTATCGAAGATTTTTGTCAACTGATCTTTACCCATTCCTATTCCCTTGTCCCTAATTGAAATCTGTATGCCATTTTCAATGTTTGCTGTAGCAATATTAATTTCCGGCTTTCCTTTAGAATACTTATTTGCATTGTCTAAAAGGTTATAAATAATGTTGGTCATATGTACTTCATCTGCTTCAAAATCAGGGTTATCTGCATTTAAATGTAAATCTAAAATACCCTCCTTTTGTTCTATCTGAACTCCAAGGTTTTGAGATACCTGTTCTATTATTTCATGTATATTGACCTCTGTATGCGTCAGTTTTACTTCTCCTTTGTCCAAAAGAGCCATTTGAAGCACTTTTTCTACTTGACTTCCTAGCCTTATATTCTCATCTCTTATGATATTAAGATACTTTGTTGGATTTGTCTTTAGATGACTATCCTTCATCACTTCCACTGCTAACGAAATGGTAGAAATAGGTGTTTTGAATTCATGTGTCATGTTATTTATAAAGTCATTCTTTATGTGCGACAAATTTTTCTGCTTCATCATGGTGTTTATAGAGGAATAAAAAATGCCTCCAATCATCAAAATGAGGAGGATAGAACTTCCAAAAACACTCCACATATTCCCCATTATAAAGTTTTCTTTTTTCGGGAAATAGACGTAAAGAAACTGCTGCTGCTGAACCGCATCATTTGGGAACAATTTTACCTTGTAAGCCAAATTACTTAACTCGGGCCGGTTATCTAGCCCGAAAGAAGCAAAGATCATCTCCCCATTACTTTTCACCCCTGACTCGTAAGGCAAGTATATTCCTCGGTTAGCAAGGTCTTGTTTTAGTAAAGTATCCAGCATTTGTTGGTTAACACGCTCGTAAATATCCCTATCTCCTTGCATAAAGTCGGAAAGTACGTCCTTCACTAAATTAGCTTTGTTTCTAGATTTCTCTAAGCCTGTTAATTCTTTTTCTTCCTCAATCTCTATCCATTCATATTCTTCTTGAGTCTCTGTTTCACCGGAAGAAACAACAAGCTTTTCTGGCAAGGCTTCTTTCTTGTCTAAAGAATCGCTTAGTGAAATTTTCTCGCCAATTTCCGGATTTTGCCCAAGGTTTTCCACCTCTAAAGACTTTTTTTGCCTCTTTACAGGGTAGATAGATACCCCGGTATTTTCATACACGTGCTGATTTCTATTTCTCCCTTGTGCTAGG
>JBNMFK010000287.1:0-5087 GCA_051269965.1 Algoriphagus sp.
CAGAGGCACTAATGGAGCAAGACAAATCAACAGAAGCTATTCCTTTTCTAAATCAAATTAGAACTAGAGCAGGATTAGCTGCTACTACAGCCAGTGCTCAAACAGACTTAAGAACTGCAATTCATCAGGAAAGAAGAGTAGAGTTAGCATTTGAAAATAAAAGATGGCATGATTTAGTACGTACCGAAAAGGCAATTGAAACGATTACAGCATACGGCAATCGTATAAAAGCAGATCCATTCTCTTACTATTACCCGGAAGGAGCTGAGCCAAGAGGAAATGCATTTAGCAATATTTCGATCTATTATGGTCTGCCAGCAGCGGAATCAGATCTATCTCCTCATTTTTAAATTTTTTACATTATCCCATGGCATTAAACTTAATGTCATGGGATTTTTAATTAGCCTTAGGCTAGCAAAATAATTCTCTTGTTTCAAGTTCTTCATCATTGCCGCTTGCACTACAAACCTATAAATTAGCGAAGACTATAATCCTAAAATAAAAATGAATTGAGAGATCTTATTGTCTGCTTAATATCTACCCGAAATAAGGAAAATGGTAAGTCACGAAAGAACAAACACACAATAAAGTATGGTTTAGATTAAATTTGTAAATAATATGGTTCAGGTATAGCATTTACCTGAACCAATTACTTTTAATGGAGCACTAAAACTACGGAATAAACCCTTTGTCAAAGAATTGTTTCATTCTAGCTTTTAAACGACTATCATAAGTGCAAAAATCAAACACAATGTTCTCTATATATCAGGTCATCAGTATCGATCTCAAGCAACTTAATACGATGGAGATTAAAAAACCATCAAGTCCCGCTTCGTTAGATTGATCAGTGATGCCTTATCGTAATGGCATAATGACCCGAATCTAAAAATAAGTCTACTTGGCTGACATAACGAAAACTACAACCTATTGAACAAAGTACTTTCAGAGATAATAGAGCGAAGAAACTTAGTACGATACTAGATAATTAGTCAAAAAATGTTTTTAAAATACAACACGCCCAAAAATAACTTGTAACGAAAAAGATAGATCGAAATAGCCAAAACATTTCTTTTTTTCCTTTGGACGATCTTTTCCTTTTTATTGGCAAACTCTCGAAAGTAAACCATTAATAACATGGGTTTTAAGTCTGTTTTCAATGGTAAATATGAGAACATTGGAAAGGTAGAGTTTTGGCGAGCGGGATGTGGTAATTTTTAGAAGAAATCACATGAGACATAATTAAAATCTAAATCATTGATTATTTGGCAAGATGGAAAATCTGACAATTTCGTCTTCAAATATGAATTTTAGATTAAGAAAAAGGGATCTTCTGGCATTAACTTCATAGATATAATCTTCTCGTTCTAAAGGGATACCAAGCCGACATAGGTGATGCAATTCACTAAAATATAACTATGATAGGAAAGGGTATACTCTTTTAGCTTCTAAAGGGCGAACATAAAGTATCAATTCTCAATTTTAAAATTTGTCACACAAAAACTTTAAAGCTAAATCTGTGAAAAAAAATTGGTCAGAAAAAGAAGTAATTAGGCCCTTCATATTTGAGAACGATTTGAAGGAAAAAATCAAAATTGCCGATTATGAGGCAATTCGTGTTAATCAAATAGATAATAGACTCCTTCAATATTTAAATGATTTATTAATTTCCACAATTAGGGATAATAATGAAATCAACAGAAAGTCTAAAGAGCTTCTGCATATACAGGTTCACTTGGAGCCACCGTCGAAAGTGGCATATAGAAATTTAATATTAAGTAGTTTGTAGTATTACAAAATTGGTTTATTGCTTGAGATATTGGCTGAAACATAGTTAAGTATGCTGGGTAGTTGGTTTACTAGAAACAGACAAGAAGACTAAGACTAAGACTAATTCCCTGTTTTAACGGAAGTTATTCAAACGCTCAAGGATTTTGATATAATTCTAGCATCTCCCAATGAAAGAAAGTAGTTCCGTACTAGAATTAATATTCAATTTGTTTAATATTGAAAGTATAAATATTCTCAATTGAAATTTCAAAATAAAACCGTTGTCAAGCTTATCCTTCAATTTTCAAACATTTTTAAATCATTTTCTGGAATTAACGTTCTGAAAGATATCTCTTTCTCTGTTTATGAAGGAGAGGTGCACGCCCTAATGGGTGAAAACGGAGCCGGAAAGTCTACACTGATGAATATATTGATGGGCTTGCTCAGTGCTGACGCTGGATATATTAAATTTAATGGAGAGGATATCTCTAATATTAGCATTCAAGAATGTTTAAAGAAGGGAATTTCTATGATTCATCAAGAAATATTAATGGTCCCTGAATTAAGCATTGCTCAAAATATTTTTTTAGGAAAAGAACCTTCTAAAATCATATGGTTGAGAGAAAGAGAAATTAATAGAAGGACTCAAAGTCTCTTTGATAATCTTGGCATTGAACTTCATCCAAAAGTCAAAATGAAAGATTTGAGTATAGCACAGATGCAAATGGTGGAAATAGTGAAAGCCATCTCCAACAAAGCTAAAGTTATCATTATGGATGAGCCTACGTCTGCCTTATCAGATAAAGAGGTTTCAACTCTTTTTAAAATTATCAAAGACCTAAAATTGAGAAAAGTAGCCATCATCTATATATCTCATAAAATGGAAGAGATTTATGAAATAGCTGATAGGATAACCATACTAAGAGATGGTTCATATATTGCTACTAAAACTACTTCAGAACTAGACCAAAAAAAGCTCATATCGTTGATGGTAGGAAGAGAAATTGATAGTATCTTCCCTTCGTCTAAATCGCAATTAGGTGATATTATGCTCCAAATTAAAGACTTATGCTCCACAGGCAGGTTCGATAATATCAGTTTTAACGTTAAGGAAGGAGAAATTCTAGGAATAGCTGGATTAGTGGGAGCGGGAAGGACCGAACTAGCTAGAGCAATTGCTGGTCTAGATAGATTTAATAGTGGTACTGTAGTCCTAAATAAAGAAGTATTAAATCTAAAAAGCCCAAGGGATGCAATCGCAAGTAAAATAGCGTACGTAAGTGAAGACCGAAAGGCATTTGGCTTTATTCCAGGTATGTCTGTCACCCAAAATCTGACTTTAGCCAGTCTAGAAGTATACTCCAAAGCTTCTTTCACGAATCAAAACCTTGAAGAAAAGGCTGCTGGACAGATTGCATCTGACCTTACAATTAACGCAAATACATTGAGCCAAAAAGTTAAAAATCTTAGTGGAGGAAATCAACAAAAGGTAGTACTAGGAAAAACATTACTAACAGATCCTAAACTTGTCATTTTAGATGAACCTACCCGAGGAATAGATATAGGGGCCAAGTTTGAGATTTATAAGCTTATTAGAAAGTTAAGTGAGCGTGGTATTTCAATCGTTTTAATATCTTCGGAACTACCTGAAGTCCTAGGTCTGAGTGATCGAATATTAGTTCTCTCAAAAGGCAAACAAAAAGCCATATTATCAAGAAAAGAGGCAACTCAAGAAAATATAATGCATTATGCAATTCATTAAAAACCTGAAAGAATACGGCATATTCATTTCTTTTATAGTCACCTGTATTATTCTTTCAGTGGCTACGCCACAATTTCTAAGTATCGCTAATTGGACTATAATCATCACGCAAGTTTCTATAAACGCTTTACTTGCATTTGGCATAACGTTCGTAATTATAACTGGAGGCATTGACCTATCTGTTGGCTCCATTGTGGCTGTAACAGGCGTGGTAGCAGCCTCATTGGCCCAACATCAAGAGTACCCACTTTCCATTGTAATAACTGGCGGATTGGTGGCCGGATTGACTTTTGGTATATTCAATGGATTTTTAGTTACAAAAAGTAAAATTGCTCCATTTATTGTCACTTTAGGCACCATGACCATCGGAAGAGGTTTAGCTCTAATCCTAAGCAATGGTCGTCCAGTTTCTAATTTGTCAGATAGTTTTAATACCATCGGAAATGGGAAATTAATGGGGATACCAATACCAATTATAATTCTCCTTCTTGTTTTCGTGATCTGTTCAATTACCCTCAGAAAAACCATTTTCGGTAGATATGTATACGCCATAGGGGGCAATGAGCAGGCTGCTTGGGCATCCGGAATTAATGTTTCAAAGATTAAATTAGCAGCTTATGCTATTTGTGGAGCATTGTCTGGTCTGGCTGGAATACTTCTAGCAGCAAGAATTAGCACAGGCCAACCGAACTCAGGAATGGGCTTTGAACTAGACGCTATTGCAGCAGTGGTCATAGGTGGTACCAGTACCACAGGCGGGCGGGGCACTATGTTAGGGACTCTAATAGGGGTATTACTCATTGGAGTAATTAACAATGGCCTTGACCTAACCAATGTAACTTCTTATTACCAACAAGTTATCATGGGACTCATAATAATAGGAGCTGTACTTATGGAAAGTTGGAGTCAAAAATCGAATAACTAAATTTTACTTATGAAATTATTTAAATCTATTTTTTATCTATCCCTTTTCTTATTGACTGCTTGTCAGCCTACATCCGAAGACGACGGAAAACTTGTGATTGGAGTCTCTATGCTAAGTATGCAAAATGAATTCATTGTTAACGTAGCTGATGAAATTGAAAAGAAAGCTGCCGAAATGAATGCTAGACTCATCTTGGTAGACGCTGAAAGGTCCGCCTTAAAACAAATGGAGCAAGTTGAAAGTTTTATCGCACAAGGAGTTGATGCCATTATTCTAAACCCATGTGAGGTAGAGGCCAGTTCTCCAGCAGTTTCTAGGGCCCTAGCCGCAAACATTCCTATTATTAATGTCAATTCTGAAACAAGCGTTCAACCATCGGCATTTGTGGGATCCAATGACGTGGAATCTGCAAGAATTGCTATGAACCACATAGCGGAAAAACTTGGTGGAATTGGAAACATCGTCATTATTCATGGATTTATGGGACAAGCAGCTCAAATACATAGAGAGCAAGGAGCAAAAGAAGTATTGAAAGCTAATCCTGGAATTCATTTATTGGCAGAGCAAACGGGCGAATGGGATCGTTCTAAAAGTATGGATTTAATGCAAAATTGGATTCAGTCCTATGGAGCT
>JBNMFK010000288.1:0-5085 GCA_051269965.1 Algoriphagus sp.
TAAAGTCCCAAGAATCTGAAGAAGCGTAGTCTTTCCTGCTCCAGAAGGGCCCACTATGGCAACTATTTCGCCCGAAGAAATCTCTAAGTCAATCCCTTTCAAAACCTCTAGTTCACCATATTTCTTTTTAATCCCCTCCGCTTTCAGCATAATATTTTGTTCAAATTCTTTGGCAATTATATCAGTTTTTAAGCTCTTATCTTATGAATGAATTGATTATTTACCTAATTTGGTCAAAAATAAGAAAAGTTCAATTCTCATAACATTTAAAAATGAACATTCACGAATACCAAGGTAAGGAAATTCTAGCCAAATACGGAGTAAAAATACAGCGTGGAATAGTTGCTGAATCTCCAGATGGTGCCGTTACGGCGTACAAAGAGATAGCTAAAATGTCGAACTCAAATTTTGCGGTTATCAAATCTCAAATTCATGCTGGAGGCAGAGGTAAAGGTAAAATAGTAGGCATGGAGCAGCATGGTGTGCAGTTGGTCAAATCTGTAGAAGCTGTGAAAGAAGCCGCTAGTAATCTTTTAAGAAATGTATTGGTGACACACCAAACAGGCCCCGCAGGCAAGGTGGTAAACAAGGTACTTTTAGCTGAGGATGTGTATTACCCGGGAGATAGCGAGCCTAAAGAGTTTTACATTTCTATTCTTTTGGATAGAACGAAAAGCTGCAATGTCATTATGGCATCAACAGAAGGTGGAATGGACATTGAAGAAGTAGCTGAGAATACACCTGAATTAATTTTCAAGGAGTGGATAGATCCACGTGTAGGCCTTCAAGGCTTCCAAGCAAGAAAGGTGGCTAATAAGTTAGGCCTTAGTGGTAAAGCCAACAAAGAGATGGTGAAGTTTATATTTTCTCTTTATGCTGCATATGAGGGTTCTGACTCCTCTATGTTTGAAATCAACCCTGTCTTAAAGACTTCCGACGATAAAATATTGGCGGTTGACGCCAAAGTAGATTTGGACGACAATGCTCTGTACCGTCATCCAGAACTTGCTGCTCTTAGAGATAAAGCTGAGGAAGATCCTACGGAAGTAGAAGCTTCTGAGAGCGACCTGAACTACGTGAAACTTGACGGAAACGTAGGTTGTATGGTCAATGGAGCTGGACTAGCTATGGCTACGATGGATATTATTAAACTTTATGGCGGGGAGCCTGCCAACTTCTTAGATGTAGGAGGAGCTGCTAACGCCGTTACTGTGGAAGCTGGATTTAGAATCATCCTCAAGGATCCTAATGTAAAAGCAATTTTTGTAAATATTTTTGGAGGTATCGTTAGATGCGATAGAGTAGCTAACGGAATTGTAGAAGCGTATAAGTCTATTGGCGAAATACCAGTACCTATAGTCGTTCGACTTCAAGGAACAAACGCAGAAGAGGGTGCAGCTATTATTAATGAGTCTGGTCTCAAAGTATTTTCTGCCACAAAATTAAAAGAAGCCGCAGAATTGATTCAAAGTGTACTCATATAAGCTTTAAAAATCTTACTATATTACTCCGTGAATTAACCCTTCACGGAGTTTTTTTATGATACAAATCTGGAACGAAATAAGAGGATTGGCAAAAAGGTTCTTTGATTTAGAGTCTGATAGGGCCTCATTTAACGGAATAATTGAAGGCATAGAAGCTGGAGTTGAAATTAGAGGCACCAACCTCTGGATTCTAATATTTGCCATTCTTGTAGCCTCCGTAGGCCTAAATATGAACTCCACTGCTGTGGTGATAGGGGCCATGCTTATTTCACCACTTATGGGACCGATTATGGGAATTGGCCTAGGAGTTGGTATTTATGATTTTGCTTTAATAAAAAGGAGCTTTCGAAGTCTGGCTGCAGCCGTTGTCATATCTGTTTTGGCTTCCGCACTCTACTTTGCTATATCTCCATTAAACGATGCCCAATCTGAGCTTTTGTCTAGAACCCAGCCCACTGTTTGGGACGTTTTAATAAGTTTTTTTGGTGGTCTAGCAGGAATTGTAGCGGTAACAAGAAAAGAGAAAAGTAATGTAATCCCTGGTGTGGCTATAGCTACTGCTTTAATGCCACCATTATGTACTGCTGGTTACGCCTTAGCTACGTTAAACTGGGCCTACTTTTTAGGGTCTTTCTATCTTTTTTTTATCAATAGTGTTTTTATCAGTATCTCCAGCATGATAATCGTCCGCTTCTTGAAAATTCCAAGTAAGAAGTGGGTTGATAAAGTACAGCAGCGTAAGATGAGAGTCTATGTATACGTTGTGGCTATTGTCACCATGGTACCAAGTATTTATCTCGGGTTTTCTATTGTGCAACAGAGTATTTTTCGAAGAAATGCAAACTTATTTATTAAAGAGGAATTTATCTATCCAGAAACCAATGTTATTGAACAGCTTGTCACTCCTTTTGATAAAAAAGTTGAGGTCTTCCTTTTTGGCTCACCACTAGACAATACTGAGCTTAAAAGGCTCCAGTCCGAACTAAAAGACTATAATCTTGAAGAAGCAAATTTAGTGATTCGTCAAAATCAAGTAAACCAAGACTTACCTGATGTGGAAAGCGTTAGGACTGGTATTATTGAAGACTTGTATAGGAGAAATGAAGACCTGATGAAAACTAAGGATGAGCGTCTAAGTGTATTAGAGCAAGAGCTTATTCAGTATAAAACTTATGAATTAATACAAGACGAGGTTTGCAAGGAGCTGGAGGTTCAGTATCCTGAAGTAGAATTAAGTGCTTTTAGTACCATGTTACTTCATAAAAAAGGAGCACCTACAGACACTGTGACGATGGTCTATTTAAATACAAAAAAGATTATTAAAGGGTCAAACTTCATCAAATTAGAGGCTTGGCTCAAACTTAGATTAAAAACTGAGAAAATTAAAATTGTACAGCAGTGAATAGTATAAACAGCATTTTAGACTTTAAATTTTTTGAGTACAAGGATTATCAGTTCGATGTCGCTCACTTTCTACTAATTATAGTAGTCCTTCTCATCACTCGTTTCTTACTATTCACTGTTAAAACAATTATCAAAAGATTTGTTGCCAGTGAACAACTTGATGTCAGAAACAGCCAGAGCTTTTTCCTTCTTTTTAAGTACTTAATCTACGTAATTACTATTGTTATTATGCTAGAGATAATTGGTGTCAAAATTACTATTCTACTTGCAGGATCCGCAGCTCTTTTGGTAGGTATTGGGCTAGGGCTTCAGCAAATTTTCTCTGATATAATTTCTGGAATATTTCTGTTAGTGGATGGAAGTGTTAAGATTGGGGATATCATGGAAGTAGATACACTGGTTGGAAAAGTGACCCAAATTAATCTCAGAACAAGCGAAATACTCACTCGAGATGGCATTAGCATAATAGTTCCTAATCATAAGTTTATCACTGAAAATGTAATTAACTGGAGTCATAATGCCGCTTTAACAAGATTTGATGTAAACGTAGGGGTTGCCTATGGTACAAATCCCGAAAAAGTTAGGGAAGTACTCCTTCAATGTGCCCAAGAAATAAAAGAAATATCGAAGTCAAAAAATAATGTGCCTAGTGTAAGGCTTACCAATTTTGGAGGCAGCTCACTTGACTTTCAACTGCTTTTTTGGAGTAAAAATGTATTTCTTATCGAAAATACCAAATCTGACCTACGTTTTATAATAGCAAATAAATTCATGGAGAATGATATTCAAATTCCTTTTCCACAGAGAGATATACACATTAAGAGCGGAACCCTAAATTAAAAGAAACAGATTACTTTTCTTTACAACCTGCTTTCTCAAGATTTCCTTAACCCTTATTGGCCCCCGTAGGCATAGTAATATTTCATAGCCTTCGGTAAAAGTTTTTCTAACTCTGCTATTCTCCCTGAATCTGTAGGATGCGTTGATAATATCTGAGGTGGTTTTTGTTTCCCTACCGCTGCCGCAGCCATTCTTTTCCAAAATGCCACAGCTTCATTTGGATTATACCCTGCCATGGCCATGAAAATAAGACCAAGCTTATCTGATTCCGTTTCTTGCTTTCGACTGTTAGGTAAAACGCCACCTAATTGAGTTCCTATGCCAAGGACTTGACCAGCCGTTTCCATTACCCTTTCGTCTTTTGTAATAACACCAGCTGCCATGGCCCCAACTTTTGTAAGCCCTTGTGCTATGAGAGCCCTACTCATACGCTCTCTTCCATGATCCGCAATAGCATGGGCAATCTCATGCCCCATGACAACAGCTATGCCATCTTCCGATTCACAAATAGGTAAAATTCCGGTATAAAAACAGACTTTCCCACCAGGCATACACCATGCATTAATCTGGTCACTCTTAACGGTTGAAAACTCCCATTGATAGCCATCAATAACTTGACTATAATTATTGGCAATTAGATAATCCTCGACAGCCGCTTTTATCCTAGAACCTACTCTAGCTACCATTGCTCCTTCCTTGGTTCTATTTGAGACTACCGATGAAGTATCCATAAAGCCCGTATACTGAGCAAAACTTAGTTGCTTCATCTGGTTTGAAGACACCATACCTACAAATTGCTTTCTGTTTGTTAAAGGAACTCTCTGACAGGACATTCCGATAAACGCTATGGTAAAAAAAACTATAAATAGGCCTCTAATTTTTTTCATTGTAATAAGGTTTCTTTTGTTCTTAGGCAGGTTTATTTAAGCTGCTTTAAGTAAGTTTGCAATTAAGTTACGAAAGAAAACGAAAAAGAATGAAGATTATCGCAGTCGGAAGAAATTATGTTGATCATATTGAAGAATTAAAGAATGACTTCCCAACTTCTCCTATAATTTTCACAAAACCAGACTCTGCAATCCTATTAAACAATGACCCTTTTTTCTATCCCCCTTTTTCGAAATCTATTCATCATGAAGTGGAAGTCGTGATCAAGATTAAAAAAACTGGTAAGAATATTCAAGAGAAATTTGCACACAAATATTATGACGAAGTAGGCCTTGGTATAGATTTTACTGCACGAGATATTCAGTCTGAGTTAAAGGAAAAAAGACTTCCTTGGGATTTAGCGAAAGGATTTAATGGATCAGCCCCTCTTTCTACATTTGTTCCCAAAGAAAAATATGAGTTAAGAAAT
>JBNMFK010000289.1:0-5084 GCA_051269965.1 Algoriphagus sp.
TAAGGAAGTTTGGTCGGTTTACTTTTTCTAGAAAATGACTTAAGCTCATGCGTATCAACTCCTTTTTTTCGGCCAAGTGAATTTCCACATAATTACCCTCAGATTTTAACCATAGAATATCACTGATTAATAATTTTGTATAGCGGTATTTTTCTTTGATAAAAAGAGCATCCTTAATGATTAAACCTTCAGTTTCAGCTTTTTCTTCGTCTTGCTTTTTCTCACCAGCTATTTTTAGCAAAGCCATTTCTATGGCAGTGAAAAGCTGTTCGCGTTTAAAAGGTTTAACAAGTTAGTTTACTGGATCTACGGCATTTGCTCTTAGAATTGTTGGGCCATCACTATAGGAAGTTGTAAAAATAAAAGGAATGCTAAATTTTTCGTTTATTTCGGAGGCCAAGTTAATGCCATCTTTTTTGCCTCCAAGGTTTATATCTATCAATATCAAATCTGGAGTGTCTTCATGAAGTCTTTCTAGAGCCTCATCATAGTCCATGGCCGTTTCTAATACCTCATAGCCCATTTTGGTCAACATGTTTTCCATGTCAGCGGCAATGAAAAGTTCGTCTTCAATTAATAATATTTTAACCATGACAAGTTTAGTTTTGTATCTATTCTTTAGTGGTTTTCTACTTTTTTAACACTTGATTATCTCTTAATAGCCTTTCTCTTAAAGCTACGTATGGCATGTTTTGAACACTGGTCTTTTTTTCCAAAGCCAAAACCGCAGCTGTAGTGGCAGAATGACCTAATATCATAAAACAGGCTCCATGCGAATAGAACCAAAAGCAATATGCGTACTGGATACACAAACAGGCACTAGTAAATTAGAACATTCGGCCTCTTTAGGCACTATTGCCCCATAATCTATGGCATAAGGTCTGTCTGGTCGTACCCCTACGTCTCCTTCATTTTGTACATTTCCTTCTACTGTCACATACCTTTGAGCATTGTGAGATTCTAAGGAATAGGAGCCCATGCCTATGGACCTTTTAATGTCGGTTTTGCCTAAGGCATCCGCCTCAGTCAATACAAACTCTCCAATCATTCGGCGTGCTTCACGAATGTATAATTGATGCGGCCAGTGTTCATTATCCAGAAACTCGTCTTTGGCTAGTCTCCATTCCTGCATTTTATCATGAATTTCTTTTGGTACAGATGGGTCATTTTGTAAAAGCAATTCTATTTTCGGAAGCTTTGGTTAATCCCATGGGATTTGTTCACCTTTTAGTTGTCCGATATGTTCTGCGGCTAATTGAACTGCATTTTTATAGCACTTAAAACTTCTATTTTAGAATCTAGGAGTGGTTTACCTCCTTTGCGAGCGGCAGTCATTGTCAGTTCCTCCACTCTGCTTTCCATGATGGAGGCTGCTCTTTTTAAAATGGCTATTCGCTCATGTGGAGCAATCCATTTACTTTGATCTTGAAATAAAGCATAAGCGGTTGATAATGCTTTTTCTACTTTATTTTTTCCTGCCAAAGGAATTTCTTTGATTAGACTTAAGTCGTATGGGGAAGCTATTTTTAGCATATTTTAAAGAGTTTTATGGAATCTGCTATTCTGTCAATTTTCATCTTATGCTATTGTGATTCTGTCTCAAAATTATACGACACGAATAGGCCAAAGCATTTGTAAAGGAAGAAGAGTTTAATTTTTAAAAGAATAGGGCAGTCTTAAAGAATACAGGTTTTTTCTTTTAACAAGACATTAAAAATAGAATGATTGAACGAATACTCCACCGATAAATCAATGACATGAACGCCTTCAGCGTTTAAACAAGTTTTAAAACCTCTTTAAAACTTTGGTCCGAAGTAGGTCTGTGGCCAATGGCTCCATAGCTTTCTGCATATTTTACAAAATCAGGGTTCTTATAATCTAAACCGAAATTATCAAATCCCATTCCCTCTTGTTTCCATTTTATCATCCCATAGGAGTTATCATTTAAAATGATAACTACCATATTTAGACCTAAACGTGTTGCTGTTTCTAACTCCTGAGAATTCATCATAAATCCTCCATCTCCACAAACTGAAATAACTTTTTTATTTGGATTTATCAACTTCGTACACGTGGCAGAAGGCAGTCCGGCTCCCATAGTTGCTAGTGCGTTGTCTAACAATAGGGTATTGGGTATATAGCATTTATAATTACGGTCAAACCAAATTTTGTAAACCCCATTATCGAGCGTTACAATACCATCATCGGGTAATTCATCTCTTACTATTTGAACTAATCGTTGGGGCAAAATAGGGAAACGTTTGTCTTCTGAATATTTAGACAAATGACTTTTACCTCCTCTTTTCTTCTTCCATAATATGAAAAATCCCAGTTACTTTTATCTTGAATATGATTCGTTAAATGGGTAATGGAAGATGCTATATCTCCAATGACATTTAATTGAGGGAAATATACTTCATCTACTTGAGCTGGGAAAAAGTTAACATGAATCACTTTGGTTCCGCCCTCCTCCATAGAAAATGGAGGTTTCTCAACAACATCATGACCCACATTAATAATTAAATCTGCTCTAATGATAGCACAATGTAAAAAGTCATTACTCGACAAAGCAGCCGTCCCTAAAAATTTAGCGTGCCGTTCATCTAGAACTCCTTTACCCATTTGTGTATTAAAAAACGGGATTCCTGTAGACTCCACAAATTGAGTCAAAGCATCACTTGTTCTTTGTCTATTGGCACCAGCTCCAATTAACAATAAAGGCATTTTGGCCTTTTCAATCATTTTTGTTGCTTCTAGGATAGCTAACTCATTCGCATCGGTCTTCTCGGAAACTTCAAATAGAGTTTCCAGAGTTGAAGAAGCGTTACTGGGGACGTCATTTCTGGGCAATTGGTTATGGTTGTTGGAGTACAGGAAAATATTACAGATGAAATGGTAAACGAGTATTTGGAACAACATCGCAACCTGGGGGATGCTAATAACACGGACTTTATCATAGAATAGTCAGACTTTTAGTCTGAAACCAAAACTATGGACTTCGAGTCCATAGTGGTTTATTATCGGTCATATTTTTGAGATTTTTTGTGACTTTTTCGATTTCCTACTCCTACCATATTGCTGCAACGGCCATTGTTGGCATGATTTCTCCTAAAGTGTTGTCAAGCGTATTTTTATTTATAAGTTCTATCATGATTGATAGAATGTTTACAAAATAATATTGGGCATAACTACAAGCTATAGTATGGACAATTTAACTTTTGTATCCATTGGTTACGATTTTAAAAATTATAACCGAAATGAAGACCAGGTTCGCCGTACAATAACTTTGGCCACTGATCATCCATTTGCTTGAAAGCTTCAGGCATTTCAGTATGATAGGGGCGATGAGTTATAGCAAAGGACGGCTCTATAAAAAAACGACCTTTAAAAAGTTTAACATGATACCCGATACGATAGGTATTAAAGAATTGAAATCCTTTGTCAATTTTAGTTCCTTCTGAGTTAACAAAAGATTGCCAAGCACTCATAACATGTACACCAGTATATAAGCCTTTCCACCAAAAATGTTGATAGGTAATTGTAAAGCCATGCTCTCTTATGTATCCCGGAAATCCTGTTTCAGGAGCTTCGAATGATTTACTGAAAGGTGGAATACCAAGTGGCCATGCATACTTCCAAGTCTTAAATTCTAGAGATATTACATCTTTTTGGGTGAGGCGATAGCCTAAATTAATTTGTCCAAAATCAGGTTTATTGTTTTTTGAGAAATTACCCAACATAAAAAAAGTGCTGCCCACAAAGCACTTTTTATATGTACTATCTCCTTTAGCGTATTGGGCATAGACCTGTGAGCTCGCTGTCAAGATTAAGACAAAACCGAGTGCTAAAATTTTACTTTGCATATTTTTCATTATTTGTGTTTATGATAGTGCAAAGTTCAAAATGAAGGGAGCAAAAAAACGTTCACTTAAGTTAAGAAATTAAACTCGAGTCTTATTTTTTTTAAGTATCCTTGCCCTCAATCGGCTAAGAGATTGTGGTTTAATGCCTAAATAGCTGGCCAATTGATGTTGAGATACGCGTTGAATGAGATCGGGCCTTTTATCCATCATAGTCAAGTATCGTTGTTCGGGTGTGGAAGTCTTAAAGTCATCAAAATTAATTTGTTGTTTGGCTATAAGCTCTTCTGACAATATCCTACAAAGTGTTTCAAATTTAGGAAAATTTTGAAACATTTTTGCTTCCATATCAGGGTTTGACAAGCTAATTACGGAGTCTTCTGTAGTGGAAATATAGTATTCGGATGGTTCCTTTGTTAAAACACAATTAGGCGTGATGCCTTCCATTTCTGTATAGAATGCAGTGGTTTTTTCTTCCCCTTCTATGATGTAATAAGTACGTATACATCCTTTCAATACAAAAAAGCCATCTTTAGAGATTTGACCCTCTTTAAGTAGGACGGTACCCTTTTTTACAGTTCGGAAAACCTCTAAAGCTACTATGGCATTCTTTTCCTCTTTCGTAAGTGAAACATATTTGGAGATAAAGTCAAATAATAAATTGTGCATTGTTTATTCTGTTTCTGAGTTTTGATGGCCTCAAATTGTGGAAGGAATTTCTTTGCAATATATCTCACTTTAATGTATGTGAGCTACTTTTTAGGTCGTAGTGGTACTAAGAATTACTAAAACATTATAGGCTAAACAAATTAGGTAATTACTTAGGGCCATATTAGCTTCAGATACAATATCGGTAAATAGTTTTTTTTAAGTTAACTGCGGTTCTAATAAGTCTCATTTCGTTGGCTTCTCAAGTAAGGACAAATAGGTTTTGGAAGGAGCTATCTTCCGTAGCTTCTTTTAGTAATATGAGTTTGCTACCATTTAATAATTGCACCGACTTTATTTTCGACCTGTAAAGTGGCCCATTCATAATATTGATCCTAATTGCGAGCTTTTTTTGTTTTCTTAAGTCCTATCTAGCCATAATTATAGCTCAATTTTAACAAATATATTTAAGCTTATAAAAGCTATTAACCTGAGTTCGACCTAAGGAATTAGAAGAATAGGGCTAATTGATTTGATTTTTCTGTTTCAAATTTGATACTTGGTTTTTTATTTTGA
>JBNMFK010000290.1:0-5070 GCA_051269965.1 Algoriphagus sp.
AAACTGTACATCTTCCCATTGGAAAGTTCCCGTAATAGATTCGCCAGGAAATATATAATTAGGATTACCCCAGTTCTCTTTAAAAGCATCTAAAGCCCAGCTTTTACCCCAATATGATCTATCTGAGTCGTTCGGTCCAAAATCATGATCATCTAATGTGGCGTAATGGTGCGTATTAGCAAACAAACGCTGTAACTCTGGTTGTTTCTTGAAATCAATGTATCTCTTGAAAATACCGCTTCTTGTTCCGAAGTCTACCTCGCGTAAATAAATATTATCTCCACCCCAAACCATGAAGTTTGGCTTCTTCTTATAGATTTCATCAAAAACGGCAAAAGAATTTCCGTAGCCCTTTCCAGGTCTGTCAAATTCAGGCTGATTGGTGTAAACGCAACTTCCTACCGCAAATGAGAAAGCAGGAGGGTCTGTTCGGTATTGCCAAAGTGTTTGCGATTGAAATTCTAAAGGATAATCAAATGATTGTTTAACACCATTAAGGATAAGCTCGTATTCATACACATTACCTGGTAAAACTTCGTCTGCTATTGCTTTTGCTATGAAATAATTATCCTTTCGCGTCATGATAGGAGGTGTGCTCATCTTGATACCTTCCTCGCCTTTTACCCAATAATTGTATTTCACTACAGCAGCCTTTTCGGTTTGAGACCAAAGCATGACCTCACGCATTTCTGAGTAACCTAGCATTGGGCCAGCCACCAACTGTCCCCAAGAAGGTATTGAGGCTAAAAAGAGACAAAGAGCTAATAGTTTTTTTATCATTTTTATTTACAGTTTGTTTTTTTGTTGGCAAGAAGTATGACGCTGTCAAGAATTGCTTGTCCATTTTTTCATAAGTCTAGTTCAAAGTTAAAACAATACTCGGTACACTTTGGAAGCTTTCTATATCTTTACGAAAATTAATACTCACAGACCTTGTTAAACGCAGAAAACAAAATCCAAAACCGGCAACCATCAGATTTAGTCCATGAATTTGGTTCACCTCTTTATGTGTACGACGGAAATAAGATAGAAGAACAAATCCAAAAAATGAGGGATGCCTTTTCTGGCATTACGGTTAAATTAAAATACGCCTGTAAAGCTCTGACCAATATCAATATCATGAAATTGATGTTGAAAAATGGCGTAGATATAGACGTGGTTTCTATTGAGGAAATAAAATTGGCCCTGATGGCGGGGTACAAACCTGCTCAAGTTCAATACACACCTAGTGGTGTGGCTTTTTCAGAAATAGAAGAGGCTTTAGATTTAGGCATAAGGTTAAACATAGATAGTTTAAACCTTCTAGCCGAATTTGGAAAAAAATATGGTAATAAACACAGCATTGCTATAAGACTAAATCCTTCTATCATGGCTGGTGGCAACTTGAAAATTTCTACGGGTCATGCAGATTCTAAGTTTGGAATTCCAATAGCATACATGGAGCATGTTATAGATTTAGTAAAGCAGTATAAACTGCGAATAGTTGGCCTTCACCAGCATAATGGCTCCGATTTTAAAGATGGTTCTGTGATAATAGCTGCTATGAAAAAATCTTTTGAAGCAGCTGAGAAGCATTTCCCTGATCTAGAATTTATAGATATGGGCTCTGGATTTAAAGTGGCTTATCATATAGATGACGTCATTACCGAAATGAAAAGCATCGGAGCCGAAGTGGTGAAGGAGTTTAAAGCGTTCGTTACCCGATATGGGAAAGATGTACAGCTTTGGTTTGAGCCGGGTAAATATTTGGTGAGCGAAAGCGGCACCTTCTTGATGACGTGTAATGTGGTAAAGCACAATCCAAATAGGAATTTTGTACACGTTAACTCTGGTTTAAATCACCTCATAAGACCTATGATGTATGATGCCTACCAAGAAATCGTGAATGTGTCTAACACAGACAATTCCAAAACAGAGAAGTACGATATCGTAGGCTATATCTGTGAAACAGATACAATGGGCAGTGATAGGCTCCTGCCGACCGTTAAGCCTGGAGACATCATTGCTATGAAAAATGCGGGGGCTTATTGTTTTAGCATGGCCTCCAATTATAACTCTAGAGTGAAGCCTGCAGAAGTATTGGTTTACAATGAAAAAACCTATCTCATAAGAGAAAGAGAAACAATGGAAGACATCTTAAGGCATCAGGTAGAGGTGGATTTATAGGATTCATCTATCAAAGAGGATCTTTATTCTTCAATATCTGTGCGGTTAACTGGGTTTAGATTTTGTCTTTGGTTTAGCTTAAGAGCCAAAGACCTATTAAATTACGTTTAAGTTTATATTCAACCTTAAAAAAGCTAAAGGCAAACAGCCCATAGCGACAACCTAGAAAAATGATAAAAGTAGGACTCGTCGGTTTCGGATTATCTGGAAAATGGCTTCAAGCACCATATTTCGTACTAAATCCCAATTTTCACCTAAAATTCATTGTTACCTCTCAGGATATTGGGCAGGACCTGTTTAGTGGTACGCAAAAAGCTTCAGACTTAACGCAGCTTTTAGAAGACCCAGAAATAGATCTCATTTCCATTTGCTCCCCATCCAGTACGCATTATGAGTACACCAAAAGAGCTCTGAACGCGGGAAAACATGTCCTAGTAGAAAAACCAATGACAGCCACTTACAAAGAGGCCTTGGAACTTATAGCTTTAGCTAAGAAGGTAAACAAAACATTGATGATTTATCAAAACAGACGTTTTGATGGAGATTTCATGACGGTGCAGCGAGTTATTCAATCAAATGTTTTAGGTGATATTCTTTCTTATGAGGCTCGCTGGCATAGGTATAGCCCTATTTTGAATCCTAAACCTTGGAAAGAGGCTGTTTCTCCTGGCAATGGAGCCATTTATGATTTAGGAGCACATTTAATAGATCAAGCTATCTACCTATTTGGAAATCCAAAAGGAGTACGCGGTGAAGTCTTCACACAAAGAGAGGGCAGTAACATAGATGATGCCTTTGATGTGGCCTTAGATTATGGCAAAACCAAAGTGAAGCTTAGCTCTAGCTTACTGGTCAAAGAATTTGAACCTAGATATGTGGTGCATGGAACAAAAGGCTCTTTTATAAAGCATGGTTTAGATCCACAAGAAGATCATCTTAAGGCAGGCATGCTTCCTGGCATCAATGCGGAATTTGGCTATGAAGACCCTGAAAATAATGGCCAGCTGACCACGAACCTAGCTGGCATGGAGCTCAGAGGCGAAATAGATACTTTCCCTGGCAACTGGATGTTTCTATATGACAACCTAGCAGACGTCATCCTAAGTGGGGCAGACGCTATCATCAAACCAGAAGAAGTAGCCGAGCAGATTAGGGTTATTGAGGAAGTTAAGAAGAGTGATTAAGTTGCTTTTGTCTAATTCTTAAAGATATGCTAACAAAACAACAAATATTTGATCTAGCAAAGGATATCGAAGGCGAATCAGTATAAGAGCAGGTTTATAATGCCTTGAATTATACCAAGGTTTCTCAGGATACCAACTTCTGGACAAGCCTAAGTTCACTCCAAAAAGAGGCCGTAAATAGAAGCTATGAGCAATCAAAGGATTCTTGATTATTTGGAATTGAGGTTTGGAAAAATTGTGGCACCTAAATATGTCAAAAGAATAGAGTAGCTTGAATTCCAATTATTATTACTTCTTACAATTGGTTCCCTACAAGATGTTTTGAGAAATATAAGTGGTGTTGTAGTGAATAAACGAAGTACAATACTCTACACTTTCGATGAAAATAATCTCATAATCTTGAATGTTTTCGATAATAGGGTTCCCTTGAAATCATAATTTGGACTAACCTTGACCTTGAGATTAGATATTTCTATACGACAACCTACCAGACGTTATCCTAAATGTAGCAGAAGCCATCTTTAAACCAGAGCAGATAGCCGAGCAGAGTTATTTAGAAAGTGAAGAGTGGGTGAATTGATTCCGGAGATAAGGGTAAGATTAAATAAAACCAATTTTTTCACAAATTGTTAAGTTATCTTCATTGTTTGGAACTCTGTTAGGCGTTAATTTTATTTCAGTATTCCACAAAATGTATTCTTGTCGGCCTAGATATTAAACTTTTATAAAATTAAATACTGAGTTTTAAATAAATATTTATGTACAATGACCAACCTGTCACTTGGCCCAACTGTAGCAGTAGGACAGAAATTCCTCTAGACTTTTCTCATACATCCGAACAGACTCAAGTCCATCAATGCCTTACTGAAGATTGTAAAAAAGAATTCGTTACTCAAAAAGATAATGAATGAAAAAAGGTCAAAAGCTATGGACCAGAGAAGAGTTGATTTTAGCAATAAACCTGTATTGTAAACTACCATTTGGTCGATTAGATAAGTCTAATCCTCAAGTCATTCATCTTGCAGAATTAATTGGTAGAACTCCAAGTTCAATCGCGTACAAGCTAGTAAACTTTGCCAGTCTAGACCCAAGTTTACTATCAAGAGGGATAAAGGGAGCTTCAAATTCAAGTAAATTAGACAAAGTTATTTGGACTGAATTTTATAACAACTGGGAAGAATTACCTTTTGAAAGTGAGAAGCTGTTATCTAAGTTTGAAAATAAATCAATGGAGGAACTAAATAATATTGACATTAACAATCTCCCAAAAGGAAAAACGAGAGAACAGGTTGTAAAAGTCAGAGTAAATCAATCATTTTTTAGAAGCTCTATTTTGGCTTCCTACAATAATACTTGTTGTATTACGGGCATAAATCAGATTGAGTTACTAATTGCAGGCCATATAAGACCTTGCAGCATTGACGAACAAAACCGATTAAATCCTAGAAACGGAATTGCAATTAATGCTCAGCATGATAAGGCCTTTGAAAATGGATTAATAACAATCACGCCTGATTATAAAATCAAAATTTCTAAAGCCTTGTTAAGATAAAAAAAGTCTGATTCACTCGAAAAATACTTCTTTCAGTACAATAATAAAGATATTTTTTTACCCTCAAATTTTTGCCGGATATAGAGTTTCTGAAGTATCATAATGAATATAGATTTCAACTTTAAGCTTTGGCAATCTTATTTTCAACTAATAAGGTAGAAAACGGAC
>JBNMFK010000291.1:0-5054 GCA_051269965.1 Algoriphagus sp.
TATGTTTTTCGCCGCGTTGCTTCCACTGGTAGACGCCACCTACTTCCAGTCTTTTTACAGAAGATTTTGAAGTTTCAGGGAAAGCCACTCGATGCCTAACCACTGCTTCTTTGGCCAAATCATGGATATTAAGACCACCTATTCTAGAAACAGTACCTGTGAAGTATTTATCAACTACCGTCTTATTCAAACCTAAGCACTCAAAAATTTGTGCTCCTTGGTAAGACTGAAGCGTAGAGATTCCCATTTTTGAGAAAATCTTAAGCAACTCTTTATTAACTGCTTTAATATAATTGGCATAAAGTTCTTTGTCTGTAAACACACCATCTATTTGACCAGAAGCGTTCATTTGACTTAAAGTCTCGAAAGCCAAATAAGAACAAATTCCTGAAGCACCATATCCAATTAAAGTAGCATAATGATGCGTTTCCCAAACGTCTCCTGCCTCCACAACAAGGCCCGCTTTTCCTCTTAATCCTTTACGGATGAGGTGATGATGGATAGCAGAAACTGCCAATAAAGAAGGGATAGGAGCATGCTCTGAGTCTGTAGCTCTATCTGAAAGCACCAAAATCTCAAAACCGTCCCTGATAGCATCTTCTGCATAGCGACAAATTCGCTGAATCCCAAAAGCTAGTGCTTCTCCAGGGTTTTCAGACCCAACAAAAAAGTAGGTATTGATGGTTTTGGCTTGGAAGCCATCCTGATCCACAAAGCGTAGTTTATCAAATTCCTTTGGTGTTAAAACCGGCTGCTGTAATTGTACTTGACGGCAATGCTTTGGAGATTCCGTCAAAATATTATCTGCAGTACCCACAAAGGATATCAACGACATAATAGACCGCTCTCTGATAGAATCTATCGGCGGATTAGTTACCTGAGCAAAGAGCTGCTTAAAATAAGATGAGAGATGCTGACTCTGACTGGATAAAATAGCCAGCGGCGTATCTATTCCCATCGAACCTATAGCCTCTTTCCCTAGTGACCCCATTGGCCCAATAATCATCCTTAAATCCTCAGAAGTATAACCTGCCGATATTTGTCTGCTAAGTAACTTCTTTGGACTATAGTGCGTATATGGCCTAATAGATTTAGGTAACTTTTTGATATTTATCTTATACTTCGTTATCCACTTGGCATAAGGCTGCCTTGAGCAAATTTTTGCTTTTAGCTCTTCGTCTGGGATAATTCTTCCCTGCTCCATGTCTACCACGAACATTCGTCCAGGCTGTAAACGGCCCTTGGAAACTACCTTAGATTGATCAATGTCTAAAACTCCAGCCTCGGAAGCCATAACAACAGTGTCATCATTCAGTACCCAATATCGGGATGGCCTTAGACCATTCCGGTCTAGCGTAGCACCCACGATTTTACCATCTGTAAATGATATCGATGCAGGGCCATCCCATGGCTCCATAATCGTAGCGTGATATTCATAAAATGCTTTACGCACAGGATCCATGGTTTCATTACCATCCCAAGCTTCTGGCAGCATCATCATCATTACATGAGGAAGTGACCTTCCAGATAAATAAAGAAGCTCTATAGCGTTATCGAGCATCGCAGAGTCAGAGTTACCTTTGTCGCATATAGGCATAATCATTTCCATTTCTTCTTTAGTGAAGAATTCGGAATAGAAAGACTTCTCTGCAGCACGAATCCAATTGACATTGCCCTTCACCGTATTTATCTCCCCATTATGGGCTATAAACCTAAATGGCTGAGCCAATTTCCAGGACGGGAAGGTATTGGTAGAAAACCTAGAATGGACGATTGCAAAAGCTGAAACTACTTTTTTATCCTGTAAATCTGGAAAATAATATTTCAGCTGGTCAGTAGTTAACTGCCCCTTGTAAGAAATTGTCTTGCATGAGAGGCTTGATACATAAAAAGTATCGCTCACTCCTTTGACAGAGTCTCTAATTACAGCAGAGGCAAACTGCCGAAGAACATATAGCTTTCTTTCAAAAGCAATATCCTCTTCTATGTCCGAAGGCATTTTAATAAAGACTTGCTCAACCCACGGCTCTACCTTCAATGAACCCTCTCCAAGTTTATCGTTTAGTGTAGGAACTTTTCTGTAGCCTAAAAGCTCTAAATTTAGTTCTTCAATCTTTCTATTAAATATTTCTCGACATTCTTCTCTAGCAATGGCATCGTAAGGGAAGAAGATCTGTCCAACACCGTACTGGCCGGCTGCTGGCAATTTAAACCCTTTACTTCTGCATTCAGAAACAAAAAATTCATGAGGGATTTGAAGTAAGAGTCCTGCTCCATCTCCAGTATTGGGATCGCAGCCGCAGGCTCCTCGGTGGTCCATACGCTCCAACATTTGAATGGCATCCGTCACTATACTATGTGATTTTCTTCCTTTGAGATGTGCTCTGAATCCAATTCCGCAAGCATCATGTTCAAACTCACTTTGGTATAAACCTGAGTTTTGTTCTGTTTCAATCATTCCTTTTGTACTCCTATTATGGTTTTGTAGAATAGGTTTGGCCGGCCTTAATTAGCCATGATGGGCTTACCTAAGAGTTAATGTAGTAGTTTACATTATACCTTTGACATGCAATATAATAAGAAAAAAAGCTGAGATTGTTAGTAATTATCTGATTTTAAAGAGCACAGAAGAATAAAATATTTTTATGAAAATTAATCATTGGAATAATACAATTTATGCTCATAAAATGATTGTCTTGACAAGTTATTTGGCTCAAAATCGGCCTATTTCTCTCTTATTTTACTTTAAAATAAGAGTTATTGAGACTAAAAACAGTGAAAATCGGGTATTGGGGTCTTACATTTATTGAATTTATGCCAGCGTGCAATTCGGAACAGATTCAGTACAAACGATTGCTTTACCTAAACCAAAGACCTTTATCAACAAAATATAGATTGTGCCAAGCTAAGACTCTTTTGTCTAGGCTTACTCGCAATTATAATGAATCTTAACAAAGTAAAATTTCCTTTTTATCAGATTTCGAGTCTGTATTCAATAGAAAGTTAAGTTCAATTTGAGGCAACGATTTTATCTTGAAAAATCTAATTAAATTTCGCACATGATGGAGGTCCTTAGGTGTAGTTACAATACACTGATTATTAGAATGTATAATATAATCATTCGAGTTAAATAATGGAAAAATGGTTCAAAAGCCTCAGTTTCATTGAATTTCAGCAAAGATTTAGAAACGATAATGATTGTATGGAACATTTAGCATTATGAAAGTGGCCTGATGATTATCTGTGAAAGGTGCCCGAATGAAAAGTATTGTAAAGGTAAATTGAAGCAAACAAGGCAATTTACATCATGTGGCTATCAAGCTACACGAACTAACGGCACACTTTTCACAAGGTTAAATTGCCCTTGTTGAAAGCGTTTTATATCGTCTATTTTATGCGTACAAACAACAAAGGGATTTCCACTACAGAATTATGTTAGGCTGGCATTAAAACTTTAGCACATAAAGACGGCCCATGCAAAGCATATTCGAGGTTAGCCAACAGCCATCCCAAGCCCTCGGTATTTTGAGTATCGTGGAAGAATGTCTGAAGAAGACCAGTTAGCGAACCCTGTTGTAAACCGATGCTATGCTTATAGCCAAGTTTAGAACACTTTATTTTAAAGAATAAAGAATGCCCGCACTGACAAGAGAAACCATTCGATTGGTTTAGAGGATTACCAGGTAGGTGGAGAATCCTAGATCTAGGCTCGCCAAACACAACACTGGAGTGATTTTGAGGTACCAGTACGAAATAGCTTTTCGGTGTATTTACACATTTGCGGTAAAGATTTGGTTCCTTGGTATAGTCATTTTAAAAAATGCTTCTATTAGTGGTGACTCATCAGTGGTCACCGAGATGATACTGATTCTCTACCTGACGTCGAATTCTTATGACCTTGTGATTCCAAACTAGTGAGAATAATGTGCAAATACTCGGTTTCTTTCTTATGAAGATCAAAAGACGATATTGGGGCCTAGTGAGAATACAATTCTGCTGCCCGTTTATAGATGGATGTTGATTCCCCGTTAACCCTCTTCTGTCTTCACTACATCAATCATGAAGGCTAATCCGCAGTAATCATCTTCAAAATTACTTCTAGCATCGGATTATGATTCGTAGGATTCCACACGGCTGACAATACGGCCCGCTGCGTAATATTATTCAACACGATAAATTTCACTCCTTTGATACGATCTAATCTCAAGGATTGCGGGATTATAGAAATACCAAAATGGTTTTGCACCAATTTATAAATGGAGTCTGAGTGAATGGTATTATGAGATACTTTAGGGGCATAACCACTGTCCCCAAATATTTGCATCACCTTCTCAAAGTAAGATGGACTATACTGTGAATCGAACATTATAAAGGATTCATCACGAAGCTGAGACATATCTTTGAAAGTCTTCTGGTTAAGTGCATGATCTGTTGGCAGCACCAAGCAAAAAGGCTCTTTAAGTAATACTTTAGATTCTAATTCTTGTGGCACTGCGGCTAACCTAACAAAACCCAAATCTAAGTCACGATTTAATAGACCCTCTATTTGATCTTGATTTTCCATCTCTTTGAGTGTAAAATGCACACTAGGATAATCTGTTCTAAAGGTCATTAAAAGATCTGGAATGATTTGCTGCATTGCAGAACCCACATAGCCCAGCTTTAGATCTCCTTGTAGACCATCATGTAAATGCTTAGCATGCTGCACGGCATGATTTATCGCATTGAGATGACGCGGGAATTCTTTCTTTAAATAAATACCAGCCTTGGTTAATTCCACCTTACGGTTATGCCGCTCAAACAGCTGAACTCCAATATGACTTTCCAGTTCTTTTATCTGTCGGCTTAGACCCGGCTGCGAAATATATAGTCTTGCTGCCGCTCTTCTGAAGTGCAGTTCTTCCGCAACGACTAGGAAATAGCGAATATGCCTTAGCTCTAATTGATACCTCATAGTTATTAAATATACACAATAATGGTATTATTTGTTATCAAAAGTTAAAGTAAATTTGGTAAACTAAAAGTAAAACCAAATGAACTTTCAATACGGCATC
>JBNMFK010000292.1:0-5003 GCA_051269965.1 Algoriphagus sp.
AACTTTAAAAAAATCTTGCTTTTTCTTCTCCACCAAGAAAAACTAGAAGCCTTGAATTTGGGGATAGCCTCCCACAATATTTTTGACTTAGCTTTTGCTCTTCATATAGTTAAACAAGAAAACCTAAATAGATGGGTAGATTTTGAAATGCTTGAAGGCATGGCCAATGACACTGTTAAAGCACTTCTTCAGGAAGAAGCCAAAATTCTTTTGTATACACCTATTGTTGAGAAAGAGAATTATAATTCAGCTATAGCCTATTTAGTAAGAAGACTAGACGAAGGAACGCAAGACGGCAATTTTCTTAAAGAGGGTTTTGGACTACATGTTGGAAGCCCAAAATGGAATGAATTAAAAAATCAATTCCTGCATTCCATTAATGCTATTCCATCTGTAAAAGAAGGCCCACTGAGAATACAAAACAGATTGACTGAAACCTTTAAAGAGCAGATAAGCTTTCGTTGTGTACCCAACACAGACTGGACTTTAGAACATAATAGAAAGTGGATGAACCAAGAAATACAAGCTTGGGAAGCCAAACAATTAACGTCAATCCCTGTCATTTCTTTTCTTGAAGAAACAAAACATAGAAAACATGTCCAAATAGCCGGTTGGAATGGATTGCCAAAATGGAATTATGAGCTAGCTGACGATAAAGACTATTTAGACTTTTTAAATGCTAACGACGATTGGTACCTTAAGCCAAGTAGTGAAAGAGCCATGCTTTTAAGAAAAGCCGCTGTAGAACTCGAAAAGAAAAGAGGTGAGCTCACCTCTGTGGCTGTAAGCGAATTAGGTAAAACCATCGCCGAGTTGGATGTAGAAATTTCTGAGGCAATTGATTTTGCAAACTACTACGCCGCATCTATTTTAGAGCTAGAACCTGAAGTATCGTTTGATGCCAAACAAGGCGTTAATCTCATACTTTCTCCCTGGAATTTCCCAATAGCTATTCCCATTGGTGGTGTTTTAGCCTCTTTAGCAGCAGGAAAAAGAGTCATCTTAAAACCTTCAACAAACGCTGCTGCCACTGCCTATTTGACGAGCTGCTGTCTTTGGGAGGCGGGCATTAGTAAATCAGCTTTTGCCTTTTTACCCACTGAAGAAAAAATATTAGACCAATTTTTGAGTACTGGTAATACCTTTGACGCCGTCATTTTAACAGGAGGAACAGATACTGCTCAGTTTTTATTAGAAAGAAACTTGTTTTTAAACTTACATGCTGAAACGGGCGGAAAGAATAGCACTATCATAACAGCACTTTCAGATAGAGAGCAAGCTGTTAAAAATGTTATACAAAGTGCTTTTGGAAATGCGGGTCAAAAATGTTCAGCCACATCACTCCTCATTCTCGAGGAAGAGGTCTTTAATGATGTGTCTTTCAAAAACCTTTTAAAAGATGCCGCAAGCAGCAAGTCCCATGGCGATCCTTGGAAATACGAAACTCAAATTGGTCCAATGGCTTTACCTGTATCTGCTAAAATAAAGGCTGTATTAAAGAACACTAAAGAAGAAGATTGGCTCCTTAAGCCTGTTTTAAAAGGCGAATTCTTTTTGAGCCCAGGTATTAAATGGGGCGTAACAAAAGATGATTTTGAATATAATAATGAACTTTTCGGACCTATTTTATCCGTCATGAAAGCCTCAAACCTTAGGCATGCCATAGAGCTTGCCAATGGCGTAGACTATGGTTTAACGAGTGGTATAGAGTCTCTGGATAAGAACGAAGTAGCTTTGTGGAAAAGTGAAATAATGGCAGGCAATCTGTATGCTAATCGTGCCACTACAGGAGCCATTGTACAGCGTCAGCCTTTCGGAGGTATGAAAGCTTCTAACTTTGGATTCGGGATGAAAGCTGGAGGACTTAACTATGTACTCCAGTTCATGCACCCTTCTAAATCAGAAGTTAGTTTTAACGATGCTAAAAAAAGTTTTATAAAATGGAATGAAGAGCTTTTTGAAAAGGAAATTGACTACGCAAAAATCCGAGGGCAGCACAATTTAAATAGGTACTTAAAACCTAAAAAAGTAATTGTTTTAGTGGATTCCAAAACGCCACAAATTGAAATTGATCTGGTAAAGCTAGCCATGACAACGTTAGACTTAGATCATGAGTTTATATCATTGTCAAATGAGACTGTGAACGCCATTGAAACCAGAAAATTAGGCAACTGGGATGAAATAATTTCCGACATAAATCATCAAACGGTAATTAGATCTATCATGAGAGGTACTTCTACTGAAACCCTAGCCAGTATCTGTCATAAAAAGGCCATTCATATTTATGAGGGCCAAGCAAATCCCAATGGTCGTGTTGAATTACTAAAGTATCTAACAGAACAAAATTTTAGCTTTAATTTTCACAGATATGGTAATTTATTAGGAGAAGTATAAGTTAGGATATCTGAAAAAGTATAGATTGCACTATAGTAAAAAATATTGATGGATTTATTCGGCATAGATGTGGGAGGTTCTGGAATAAAAGGAGCAATAGTAAACTTAGAAACTGGTGAGTTATCTTCTGAAAGATTCAGACTGCCAACTCCACAACCTGCTACCCCCTCGGCGATGGCGAAAACTGTTAAAGAACTGTTGCGACACTTTAACTGGAAAGGACCCGTAGGAGTAGGCTTTCCAACTATTGTGTCAAATGGTAAATGTAAATCGCAAAGTAACTTGCACAAAGACTGGCTTGGTGTTCAAATAGATGAACTCTTTAAAAAGACCTGTGGAAACCAATTTAACATTGTCAATGATGCAGATGCTGCAGGATTAGCAGAAATGAATTATGGGGCTGGTAAAGGGAAGAATGGTCTTGTCTTGACCGTTACCTTAGGTACTGGTATTGGCTCTGGAATGTTTTATAATGGTGTCCTAATTCCCAATTCAGAACTTGGCCACTTACGCTACAAAAAGTTTAAGCCCATTGAGAAATATGCAGCCGATTCCGCTCGCAAGAGAGATGACCTTTCTTATGACGAATGGGCAGAACGATTAAATTATTTCTTTAACTATGTAAACCGCGTTTGCTCGCCTGATCTTATTATTGTAGGTGGTGGAGGGAGTAAAAAATGGGGAAAGTTAGCCCCTCACTTTACGAACAAAAACTTGGTAGTGGCACAGACCAAAAACGAAGCGGGAATTATTGGAGCCGCCATGGCCTCTAAAGGTATGGCCTAAGAACTTTAAATTTTTTATATCCTCTAGTTCTTATTGCCGCAGATTCTTCGTCATATCTTTAGATTACCTCCTCCAAAACTATTCTAAATGCTGGTGCTAGTGATGCTTATTTAGAAATTATACTAGAACAGCTTTTCATGGTCAGAGCCTTAATTGCAATAGACGCATTGCTTTGCAAATACTCGAAACAAAGATAATAAACATCTATCTTTTGAGGGATACCATACTCAGCATCATACCTGCAAATAGCTCTAAGTCCCCATCATGATTTTCTTACTATTTAAGTTTGACTAAAAAAGCCTTTTGGTAAAAACCTACAATACTGGGATTCTTGTTGGTAGGGAAATTGAAGCCCCAGACTATCCAAGCCTTCAAAACAGGGTCTCTTTGAAGCAAGCAGTTTATCTACTCGGCACATAACTCTTTGACATAACCAATATAGGCTGCGATTTTCTAATAATTAGCATTTGACCTATCTCTCAATAATGCTTCCTTAATATTCATCAACCATCCTCAGTATGTTCTGAAGAATCGACATTCTCCTCAGGGAAATCAATGTTATGCAATTCCGTCAAATAAACCAGAAGAGCCTCATTGCTCCTCCAAAGCATATAATAAACTTTTTCAAAACCCTCAATGGATTCATAATAAGGGTCAGGAACTTCATGAACTCCCCGAACTTCTGGGTCAAAATCTCTAATTAAAAAAAGCTTTTCAGGCGGTGGGGGAATTCTTTTACTCTTATGATACATATTGTGTACATATTCAAAATTAGCTTCGTCCATGACGGCTATATGGTCAAAATTATCAAAGTCCTCTAAAGAGAGCTTCCTTCCAATATGTTTTGAAACTAAGTTTTTAGATTCTAAAATCTTTAAGCTTCGTCTGTCTGGAGATTTACCAATGTGATAGCCAGCAGTTCCAGCAGAATCCACTTCAAATTCTTCGGATAATCCCCTTTGTCTCACAATTTCTCTAAAGGAAGCTTCACCTAAAGGCGACCTGCAGATATTTCCTAGACACACAAAAAGTATTCGAACCATAACTTTGAAATATTTAATGTCTCAGAAACTTACTCCACCAATTCCATTAACGCCCCATCTTCATCGACCAAAACGAAGACCGTTTCACCCTCTTTTTTCATTAAATATTTCTCCCGACCAAACTTCTCCAAAGCGTCTAGATTATTTAAAATACCTTCCTCCTTTGCTTTGACTTTAATGAGCTCTTTGTCGTAATGAATTATCTGACTCTCATTTTGCTTCAGTTTCTGCCAATACTGAAACTGAGAAACTAAGTTAGCATCATCTAGAAATACCAGCCATAAAACAAAAAACAGAACGGCATAAACATAAAAAGTGTTCTTTCGTACGAAAATAAGCAGGTCAAATTTCATAGCACGTTTTTAATTGGGATAACAAATTTACATAAAGTTATGGATTCCGATAAAATTGGAATGAATATTTTCAAAGTGAAGCTGGGCTAAAAAGAAGCTCTAATAAGAGACCTTTTTACCACTATTAGCCTCTGGCAAAGAATTTAAAGCCAGAAAAAGCTAACGGTAACAAATCTGATTAGAATCTATTCTACTCAATTTAAACGCATTTAGCCTTTCAACTTGAGTTTGATGTATGAACAGCCTTAAAAGCGGTGTGTTATTGATATTGCGAGGACTAAAACCCCTCGCAAATGAGTTGAAGAGTACGCTAGTTTGTTACAGTTTTGGGGAGTGTAAGCTAAACTCTGTCTAGGCACTCAGCCAGCCGGGGCTAGCCCCGGCTGGCTGCCGGTCAAGTCCAATGCCATTCTATTCCCAAATTTAA
>JBNMFK010000293.1:0-5001 GCA_051269965.1 Algoriphagus sp.
TTCAAATATTGCTCAATCACTACTTTTGAACTGGCATCACCAAATTTAGCCTCTAGGAGCATTTCATTCAAAGTACTCTTAGCCTCTTCTCTATTCTCTGTTATGATAACACCCTTACCAGCCGCCAGGCCATCCGCTTTTAAAACATATGGGCCATTTTCTGAATCTAGAAAAGCTAAGCCCTCTGTTATGCTCTCTTTTGCAAAGGTTTTAGACGAGGCGGTAGGCACTCCATGACGCCTCATGAAGTCTTTAGAGAAATCTTTACTTCCTTCTAGCATAGCACCTTTGGCAGAAGGTCCAATAATTCCTACTTTCTTGAGTTTTTTGTCGGCTTTAAAATAATCTACTATGCCGGCAACTAATGGTGCTTCCGGACCCACCACGACAAGGCTGACTCCGTTTTGAAGAACGAATTGACCAACGGTTTCAAAATCTAGGATATCTAAGGCAACATTTTCAGCGATTTTTGAAGTCCCTGCATTTCCAGGTGCTACAAAAAGCTTTTCACAACGGCTAGACTGGGCTATTTTCCAAGTGAATGTATGCTCTCTTCCACCCGATCCTAAGATTAATATATTCATGGATAAATGTTTCTCTTTTTTCTAAAGTCCGTAAATGTCGTGAAGTTTTATGGGAGTTAAAACACCTCTGCCCATGTTCATAAGCCATCTATAATATTAAAATCCGCATAAATAGTTTAATATCTTACTTATAGAGTCGTACCATGTTTTGTTTCGCGGGCAATACTATGTTAATTTGAAATAAAAATGCTTTCATGATCAAGGCCTGTCTAGTTTTTAATGTTCTACACAATTTATTAAGCTATACCGTTTTTGATGTGCATTTGAATGTTCTTCAATATGAAGAGCGAAAGAAAAACTATATCAAAGATGAAGATGGAAATAAATCCGAAGATCTCCTTGACATAACTAGCTGGGTGAAGGAACGTATTGGTTTGGCAAAAGCCTCTAAAGACTTTGACTTAGCAGCCGTAAACTTTAATTCTTATCCCGGAGGTTTGGTTCATTTAGATGGTGACGGCAAACCTCTTTCTCCAGTCATAGGGACAGGAAAGCTCCTAGGCTATAAAACTAAAAAACAGATTCAGGAGATCCTTGATAAAGATCAAAGCTTAAAAAAGAAATTACAGCTAGCCGAACTCAGTTTTGAAACCGCTGCTCTACAATTGTTCTACTTAAAAATCAATAAGCCAGAACTCTTCCATAAGATCAAGCGGAGCCTTTCTTTAGCCCAATATTTACAAAGTGTCTTTACCAAAAAAAGTTTTCATGACCATACCATTATTGGCTGCCATTCAGCTTCTTGGGATTTTGAAAATCATGGCTATCACCCATGGCTAGAAGAGCAAAATCTAGAAGCCATGAAGCAGGATATAGTGTCTTCTTCTGAAGTCACTATCAGCGAAGATATAATAGCTTTTGGGCCTGGTATTTATTATAAAGTAGCTGAGACTATTCCGTTTTTAGCAGTTATTAAAGAACCTTTTGTTCTTCTTAGTACAGGAGCATGGACCTCTTGCATAAACCCCTTCAATAATACTCTCTCTTCTGAAAGTGTTTTAAAGAATAACTGTTTTAACATATTAAATGAGCACGGTCAAATCATTAAAATGGCTCGATTATTTAGTGGAAACGAACACACTAGACAAATTCAACACTTAGAGAGGCATTTTGACGCGGCATCAGGTAACTGCTTTAATATTAGCTATAATCCAGACATCATAAGAAAACTGAGAAGCAGTGTCCCGCAAGTCTTACCTGAAGGTACAGAATTAGGCGATGGCGTGGACAGCCCTTTTATGGAAAGAAACCTTAATACCTTTGATTCAATAGAAGAAGCCTATCATCAATTTATTATGGACTTAGTGGCCCAGCAGGTGGCAAGCATTAAATTAACTATCACTAATAATGACTATATCAAAAAGGTATTTGTTGAAGGTGGATTAGCCAAAAATGAAATTTTTATGGAACTCCTTTCTGAGGCATTCCATAACAAAGGTATTTATAAAGTAGGTTTTGATAATACGGCAGCCATGGGAGCTGCCATGGTGATAGGACATGCATGGGGAGCTAAAAACCCTACCAAAGAACTTCTTAAATTGGAATTAGTTTCTTGACATATGAACAAAAAAAACATAGTGATTTTCGCTTTAGTCTGTTTTACTTCTTGTAAAACTTCTAGCCCTATTTCCTACGGATCTTTACCTTCTGAAAGGCAATTGGCTTGGCACCAGACAGAACTCTACGGTTTAATTCATTTTACCCCGACGACTTTTGAAAACAAAGAATGGGGTTTTGGCGATGCAGACCCTGTCATTTTTAATCCTAAAAATTTTGATGCCTCACAAATAGTTTCAGCGGCAAAAGCAGGTGGTTTAAAAGGACTCATTTTTGTGGCTAAACATCATGATGGCTTTGCCCTGTGGCCAACAAAAACCACAGATTACAATATCTCCAAAAGCCCTTGGCGTGATGGAAAGGGCGACATGGTCAAGGAAATGGAAGAGGCTTGTAGATCTGCTGGTCTAAAATTTGGAGTTTACTGCTCTCCATGGGATAGAAATAACGCCAACTATGGAAAGCCTGAATATTTAGAAATATACCGTGCTCAATTAACGGAACTTTATACAAACTACGGAGAACTATTTATGAGCTGGCATGATGGTGCCAATGGTGGTGATGGCTACTATGGCGGGGCCAGTGAAACCCGAAAAATAGATAATACAACCTACTACGACTGGACGAATACCTGGGAGAAAATTACAAGAAAAAAGCAACCAATGGCTAATATTTTTAGCGCTATAGGTCTAGATGTGAGATGGGTAGGTGGGGAGCACGGATATGCCGCCGAAACACACTGGGCAACTTTTTCGCCAGAACCAAATACAGGAGATACGGCTGTACCGGGCAATGTAAATACTGCCGTTAGTAGCACCGGCACAAGAAATGGTACATACTGGATACCAGCAGAATGTGATGTGCCACTTAGACCAGGTTGGTTTTATCACCCAGAGCAAGATGGCAAAGAAAAAAATGCCGAGACTTTGTTTGACTTGTATCTTAAAAGCGTGGGCCGAGGAGCAAGCTTAGACTTAGGACTAGCTCCTACAACAGAAGGCAAACTTCATGAAAATGATGTGAAAATTTTAAAGGAATTCGGAGAAAAGTTAAGAGCAACTTTTAAAAATAATTTAATTGAGAATGCTGAACTATCGGCATCAAATACAAGAGGCAAAGAATTTAATGAATCTCTGTTAGTCGATGATGATAGATATTCCTATTGGGCAACAGACGATGATGTCCATCAAGCTTTTATAGAAATAGAATTCTCTGAAATCACTACTTTTAATTTAATTCAAATTAGAGAGAACATAAAGCTTGGTCAGAGAATTGAAAGTACGAGTGTAGAACTTTACAGGAAAGGAAGCTGGACCAAAATAGCAAAGGTCACGAGTATAGGTGCCAATAGACTAATAAAACTGGATCACCCAGTCAGTGCCTCAAAGATCCGTATAAACCTCAGTGCACCTGTATCCTTGTGCGTAAGCGATATAGGCATATTTAAAATTCCATGAGCTAGCCCATGGAATTTTTTACCGGAACAAAAATCTTAAATGTCAGAAATTGGAATTCTGTTTTTGTAATTCCAAAAGGCTGAAACATTTACAATTTTCCAATCCCCTTCTACTCGCTCCATAAGTCTTACTTCTTTGGAATGTAGAAAGTACTCTTGGCTCCTATTACTATTATACTGGTCCCAAGTAATATGAGCGGCCTGATTGCCGTAAAATTTAACCTTCATATTTTCCCTTTTGACGACAGGATGGCTTGAACCAGGCTCTTCAGGGTCAGATGGGTTTTCCTTGATGTATTTACCTAGGTTTTTCTCTATGGCATCCCAGCCAACGCTGGCATCAAAAGTTCCATCCGAATTACTCCAAGCTTGATAGGAATAATCTGTGTGCGTAAATTTATCCTGCCAGCAGTCATAATCTCGACGGAAAAAACATTCTGTTTCCTCTTCTATAACAGAGATGATTTTAGCTGTTTCTGACTCTTCATCGATTGCCTTTTCAGCCGCTAAATTACATGATTGACACAAAAAGAGACTGCCAGCGGATATTGCTAGTATAGCGATATAAGTTTTCATAATGTTAAAAGTTTAAAAATTGATAAAAAAATTCTTCAGCTATGTGGTAGTAAAATTCTATCGCAGTATTAAACTTATATCGAGTAAAAAGTACGAAATTGAGGCCAGTATGACAAGAGAATCGAGCATTATTCTCTGCGTATACTTCAAATTATTCCTGATATTATACCAAAATATGATTAAGATCATTGAAAACGCCATGAGGCATTATGCCTTAGACCCCCAGAACTTCGAAATTAAAACAATCGGTAGTGGGTTGATTCATCAAACATATATACTTAAGGGTGAGAAATCGTATGTCCTACAGAAATTAAATACCAATGTTTTCAAAGAACCAAAATTGATTGAAAAAAACATTAGTTTGGTGAGTAATTACCTTAAACATGCTCAGCCTAATTATTTGTTTCCATCCTCTATACCAACCATTGAAAATGAGTCGCTATTTTATGATATGGAAAGTTTTTGGCGACTAAGCTTATTTGTTACTAATTCCATTACCATCGACCTCGTTGATGATCCTGTTCTAGCCTATGAAGCCGCTAAAGCTTTTGGTCAATTATCCAAATACTTGAATAAAATCTCCTTAGACCAGTTTGAAGAAACCATTCCCAATTTTCACAATCTGGAGTTTAGATATGAGCAGTTTGAAACATCATTAAAAAAGGGACTGCCTGAAAGAGCTAAAAAGGGAAAAGAAATTATTCAATTTTTTGAAACTCAAAAAGGAATTTTAGAAACCTTTAGACAAATAAAAAAAAATGGGCAAATTCCATTGAGAGTACAGCATCATGATACAAAAATCAGTAATGTCTTGCTCGATTCGAGTAC
>JBNMFK010000294.1:0-4959 GCA_051269965.1 Algoriphagus sp.
TTTGACTTGTTATTATAACCTATCAGGTTAAAATCTCTGAACTCTTAAAGCATTTAGGTACAATCTGAAGTCACATGCCTACTTTTTCCTACAGACTCATTGCTACTAACTGCTTTTACCCTGTCACCAAATTCCCTTGTGTTTTTCAAAAGAAACCTATTACAACTATAACCGCAATAACAACTCCTTATTTAAACGCATCCTAATCTCAGAAAACCCATTATTGTATTAATCGTTTATTTCCAAGACTTTTCTTTGCTTCCTGAGCTTAACCAATTTAGCAAAAAAATTAAAATAGCCCTGAGTTGAATGTAGCTCAAACTGCAGCTTATTCTCAATGGTATAACGCCAAATTATAAACAATCATAAATCTTATTTTACATATGCTCCTTTTAACTTTGAGTAGGTATATAATTTCCATACTTTTGGTTGTGGCTAACTTAGTCCATCCATAATTATTCAAACTGTATCTCCTGAGACATAAATGACTGACATAGAACTTAAACTTACAGAGCCCCTACTGATTGACGATCCTCAAAGGTTCGTTATTTTCCCCATAAAACACCACGACATTTGGCAGTTCTACAAAAATGCTGAAGCCTCCTTTTGGACGGCAGAAGAACTCGACTTGGCTCAAGATTTGACGGATTGGGAAACATTAAAAGATGGTGAACGTCATTTCATATCACATGTTCTGGCCTTTTTTGCTGCTTCAGATGGTATTGTTAATGAAAATCTCGCTGTAGATTTTATATCTTCTGTACAGTACGCAGAAGCGAAATGCTTTTATGGTTTTCAAATAGCCATTGAAAACATTCATGCGGAAGTATACTCCTTGCTTATTGACACCTACATTAAAGATGGACAGGAAAAGAATAAACTTCTAAATGCCATGGAGCATATTCCATGTGTAAAGAAAAAAGCAGATTGGGCCATGCGATGGATCGATAATGGAAATTTTGTAGAAAGGTTAATTGCTTTTGCAGTAGTTGAAGGTATCTTCTTTTCCGGTTCATTTTGTTCCATTTTTTGGCTAAAGAAAAGAGGATTGATGCCTGGCTTATCTTTTTCAAACGAACTTATTTCTAGAGACGAGGGCTTACATCGAGATTTCGCTTGTCTTTTATATACAGACCACATAAAAAACAAACTTCCAGACGAAGATGTTATTTCTATCATAAAAGACGCTGTAGACATTGAGAAAGAATTCGTGAGCGATGCTCTACCTGTTTCTTTAATAGGTATGAATTCTGAGCTTATGTGTCAGTATATAGAATTTGTAGCGGACCATTTACTAGAGCAGTTAAACCTTCCTAAAATATATAAGTCAAGCAATCCTTTTGACTTTATGGAGTTAATATCACTTCAAGGCAAGACTAACTTCTTTGAGAAGCGTGTTGGAGAATATCAAAAAGCAGGTCTCACCTCAGAAAATTCTCAATCATTCTCTCTAGACGAAGACTTTTAATAACAGTTTATTTAAGGATCGACAGAAAAACGGGGTGGTGTTACCACCTCTTTTTTTACGCCTCATTTTTGAATAAAACAACCCTTTGTTAAAAGAAAACCCCGCCAGTAGCGGGGTTTATTATATCACACGAAAGTCGAAATCTCGATTAAGAGCCACACATTTCACAGTCCTCAGGGTCATCTAAAGAACATTGCATTGCAGCCAACCTTTGCTCTTCTTCTGACATTTCCACAAAACTTCCAGCTGACTTGGCTTTCTCTTCGTTTTTGGCCGCGTAACCTTTATAATCCAAAGGAACCTCTTCTACTTTTTTAACGGTACTTGGTGCAGTCTGTTGGAGAGCTTGCTTGTCTACCGTAAACTTTACGGCATCAACTGCCGATTTAGTACGTAGGTAATACATTCCAGTTTTTAATCCAGCTTTCCAAGCATAGAAATGCATAGACGTAAGTTTACCAAAATTAGGATCCTGCATAAAAATATTCATGGATTGACTTTGGCAAATGTAAGCTCCTCTATCAGCCGCCATATCTATTATCACCTTTTGCTTTATCTCCCACGTCGTCTTATATAAGTTCTTTAACTCCTGAGGTATTTTGTCAATATTTTGAATTGAACCATTCTCAGAGATGAGTTGATTCTTCATATTCTCATTCCAAAGATTGATCTTGACTAGATCTCTTAAAAGATGCTTGTTGACGACCGCAAATTCACCCGATAAGACCCTTCTAGAATAAATGTTAGAGGTGTAAGGCTCAAAACACTCGTTATTCCCTAATATCTGACTTGTAGACGCCGTTGGCATGGGTGCCAGTAATAAAGAATTACGCACGCCGTTCTTTACAACCTTTTCTCTTAAGTCTTCCCAATCCCAACGGTTAGATTCTGGCTTAACATCCCACATATCAAACTGAAAGATACCTTGAGAGATAGGAGAACCTTCCCACGTCTGATAGGGTCCTTCTTTTATTGCTAACTCCATGGATGTTTCCATAGAAGCAAAATACATCGTTTCAAAAATTTCTTTGTTTAACTTCTGTGCCTCCGCAGAATCAAAAGGCATCCTTAAGAGTATGAAAGCATCTGCTAGCCCCTGAATACCAATTCCTATGGGCCTGTGCCTTTTGTTGCTATTTTCGGCCTCTACTACAGGATAATAATTAACATCGATTATTTTATTCAGATTTCGCGTTACAACTTTAGTTATCTCATAAAGTTTTTGATGGTCAAACTCAATTCCATTACCGAAATCGTCCATTTTGACATACTTCGGAAGAGCAATCGAAGCCAAGTTACAAACTGCTACCTCATCAGGTGCAGTGTATTCTATTATCTCAGTGCATAGATTAGAAGACTTGATAGTTCCCAAATTCTTCTGATTAGACTTTTTATTACAAGCATCTTTATAAAGTATGTATGGGGTTCCCGTTTCTATCTGAGATTCTAGAATCTTAAACCATAGCTGCTGTGCTTTAACCGTTCTTCTAGCCTTGCCGTCAGACTCATACTTTTTATATAGTTTTTCAAAGTCCTCTCCAAAAGTATCGGCTAAGCCTGGACATTCGTGAGGACAAAACAATGACCAATCTTCGTCAGCCTCAACACGCTTCATAAACAGATCAGAAATCCACATAGCATAGAAAAGGTCTCTAGCTCTCATCTCTTCCTTACCATGATTTTTTCTAAGGTCAAGGAAATCCTCAATGTCAGCATGCCATGGTTCCATGTAAATCGCAAAAGAACCTTTTCTTTTCCCTCCGCCCTGATCTACATACCTAGCCGTATCATTAAAAACGCGAAGCATTGGTATAATACCATTAGAATTCCCGTTTGTCCCTTTAATATACGAACCCTTGGCTCTTACATTATGTATAGACAGACCAATGCCCCCGGCAGATTGTGATATTTTAGCACATTGTTTTAGCGTATCGTAAATCCCTTCAATACTATCCTCCTTCATCGTTAAAAGGAAACATGAAGACAATTGCGGCTTTGGTGTACCAGCATTGAATAGTGTAGGCGTAGCGTGTGTAAACCACCTATCCGAAAGCAATTCATACGTCTCTAGGATACTTTCAACATCCTCTCCATGTATACCTACAGCAACTCTCATAAGCATGTGCTGGGGACGCTCTACTATTTTACCATTGCACTTTAACAGATATGATTTCTCTAATGTTTTGTACCCAAAATAATCATATCCATAATCTCTATCATAAATTATGGTAGAATCTAAAAGAGCAGCATTCTTTTGGATAACCTTCCATGTATCCTTACCGATTAGAGATGCATTCTCGTTGGTCTTTGGATCTACATATTGATAAAGCATTTTCATTGTACCTGAAAAAGACTTTAAAGTATTTTTGTGCAAGTTAGAAATTGCTACTCTAGCCGCTAGCTGAGCATAATCTGGATGCTTTGTAGTCATTGAAGCCGCAGTTTCGGCTGCCAAACTATCTAATTGTGATGTGGAAACCCCATCAAATATTCCTGAAACTACTTTCATAGCTACCTCTATCGGTTGGACAAAATCGGCATCTAATCCGTAGCACAACCTTTCAATACGAGCAGTAATTTTATCAAACTTCACAGACTCTCGGCGTCCATCTCTTTTAACAACGTACATATGGCAAAAACAATTTTATGAGATTTATAATGAAACCGAAAAACAAACAAAACATTAAATAATTGTTATCATTTCACAGCCCATCTGACAAAATAAAGGAGAAATTAAGGCAAAAAAAAATGTACATTATTACAGATTTTGTAGAGGAGCAAAAATCCCGTAAACATTTCTTTTGTACGTCTTTATTATCAGTCATTTAATGATTTGCAACAATTTAAAAAGTATTTTTTAAAAGTTATCCACACCTCCTGATGTAAAAGAGTCTCTTGTAGACATCTAAATCAAAATGTTGTATGAAAGCCTAAAAGACACATTTAATGCTACTTACGTTTTAAATGTAAAGATTATTTTTTAGAACTTTTAAAAAAATAATGAATTTATTTAGTTGAACGTCTAAATACTTTGTGGATAAGTCCTAATCTATGCATTCAAGCAGCATCAGCTCCCCAAACTCATAACTAATGCTCACAATACCATTAGTATCAGCCTCATTGCTATTTCCTAATCGACCCCCTATTTCCAATTCTCCATCCCTTATGTTGTACTTAAGGTTAGATGTACATATTCCTTCGGCCCTCGGAAGTGGCAGAAGTGATATTACTGAACCAGCAGCATACCATTTCTCAAAAGCATGTTCCTTTGCATTCAAAGGAATTATCTTAGAATGGTCATCTAGCAAAATCAACTTGATTTGGTTTTTGTATTTTATTAAATTGAAAACATTCGCAAGCGTATGATCCATTCTTAGCCCCGTAGCCCAAAGAATATTGACCGCAGGAAACCCTCGTTTAATTAAAAACTCAATTCCTTTTTCTAAATCTGTCTTTTCCTGATCAGGTGTATGGATAATTTCTATGGGAAA
>JBNMFK010000295.1:0-4881 GCA_051269965.1 Algoriphagus sp.
GATGAGTTGGGCTGTTTAAGCCACTTAAGCAGTCTTCCATGCTATTTTGGGGCCTGCTGTCATTTTAGAATAAGATCTGTATGTCATTAAGATGATTTGCAAAGAGCCATAAACTTATTTGAGTTAATAATTCTCAGCTTTTAATTAAAGCTTTAGTTTCAAGAAATCTGCCGTATAATTATTTTCTATTTTCGCCATTTCTTCTGGGGTTCCTTCAAAACAAAGATAGCCACCTTCGTCACCACCCTCTGGACCAAGATCTATGATCCAGTCGGCAGATTTTATAACCTCCATATTATGTTCTATAATAAGCACGGAGTCACCCTGCTCTAAAAGGGCATTCATGGCTTTAAGGAGTTTTTGAATATCATGAAAGTGAAGGCCAGTAGTTGGCTCATCAAAAATGAATAGGGTTTTGCCTTTGTCAGAGTTTCCTTTTCCCAAGAAAAAGGCCAATTTCACACGCTGTGCTTCACCACCAGAAAGAGTATTGGAAGATTGTCCAAGCTTGATATAACCTAATCCAACTTCTTGCAGTGGCAGTAGCTTATCATAGAGTTTAGACTGATTGTCTTTGAAATAATCCAAAGCCTCATCTACGGTCATATGAAGGATGTCAGAGATGTCTTTGTCTAGGTATTTTACCTCTAAAACATCTTGCTTAAAACGCTTCCCTTTACAGCTTTCGCAGGTTAGTTTCACATCGGCCATAAACTGCATTTCTATGGTTTGTTCTCCTTCACCAGCACAGGCTTCACACCTTCCGCCATCTACATTGAACGAGAAAAAGGCAGGTTTGTAATCGCGTTGTTTAGCTAGGGGCTGGTCGGACATTAAAGCTCTTATGGCATCGTAGGCTTTGATATATGTGACTGGGTTTGAGCGGCTGGACTTTCCTATTGGGTTTTGGTCTACCATTTCTATCTGATTTATACGGCTCATACTTCCAGTTATCTCACCGAACTTACCTGCGTCTTTACTATACTCGCCTTTAAGCCTTGCCATGGCAGGGTAGAGGATTTTACGTACTAACGTAGATTTTCCAGAACCACTCACACCTGTTACTACACATAGAACGCCTAATGGAAATTTGACATCTATGTTCTTCAGGTTATTCTCTAAAGCAGCAGAAACTTTTATAAAATCTATAGCTTTCCTTCTTCTTGAAGGTACTTTAATGGTGTCTTTACCCGATAAAAAGTTTATAGTATGGGAATTACTTTTTGCTCCATTAAGAGCTTTGATTGTTTTCATAGTTCCTTGGAAAACAAGTTCACCACCTAAGTTTCCGGCATTCGGGCCTATGTCAATTATTTCGTCTGCCTGTTGCATCACTTCTTCCTCATGCTCTACCACTATCACGGTATTACCAATATCTCTAAGTGTTTTTAAGACAGAGACTAGCTTTTGTGTATCTCTAGGATGTAGGCCAATACTAGGTTCATCTAAAATGTACATAGAGCCAACCAAAGCAGAGCCTAATGATGTAGCCAACTTAATGCGTTGGAATTCTCCACCAGAGAGGGAAGATGTGAGTCGGTTGAGCGTAAGGTAGCCTAAGCCCACCTGCTCTAAATACCCTAATCTATTGTTGATTTCGAGCAGGATTCTTTTTGAAATATCTTTCTTATTACCTTCTAGCTCTATCTCTTCAAACAAGATTTTGGCTTTTTTTAAAGGCATTAAAACAAGGTCTGTGATAGAATAGCCACTTACTTTGACATAAGCTGCATCTTTTCTTAGGCGTGTTCCTCTACAATCTGGACATACTGTTCTGCCGCGGTAACGGCTTAGCATCACGCGGTATTGAACTTTGTAGGTTTGCTTTTCTAAATCTTTAAAGAAGGCATGTAAACCTTTGAAGTCTTTGTGCCCGTTCCAAACGATTCCTAGTTCTTCGGTACTTAAATCTTTATAGGATCTATGAATTGGGAAATTAAAATGAATGCCATTTCTGAGTAATGGAGCAAGCCAATCGCTCATACGCTCTGTACGCCAAGGGGCAATGGCACCTTCAAAAATGGAAAGTGTTTGGTCAGGGATAACAAGACCTTCGTCTATGCCCAAAACCTTTCCAAAACCCTCGCAGGTTTGACACGCTCCGTAGGGATTATTGAAGGTGAACAAGTTAACGGAGGGATCCTCAAAAAGAATACCATCTAGTTCAAACTTATCTGAAAAGTACTTTTCACCTTCACCAATAATATCAATGATACAGGCACCATCACTTTCGAAAAAAGCCGTCTGTACAGAATCGGAAATACGATAAAGGTTATCTTCCTCTGGCTCTTTGTTCTCATCAAACTTAACGACAGAGCGGTCTATAACTATATAAACTTGGCTTTCATCTAAAGAAACTATTTCCTTATCATCGATAAGCTCTTCTATTTGATGGATTTGACTATCAATAGAAACTCTGTTAAATCCTTTTTTGAGCAGAAGATCCAGTTCGATTTTTAGAGTGCGGCCTTCTGCCACTTTGAGTGGAGACAAAACCATGAACTTTTGACCTGCTTCAAAACTATGGATATAATTTGTAACGTCTTTTACACTATCTTTTTTAACCACATTGCCCGAAACGGGAGAGTAGGTCGTGCCTGCACGAGCAAAAAGCAGTTTGAGGTAATCGTAAATCTCTGTGGTAGTACCGACTGTGGACCGTGGATTTGTTGTGTTAACACGCTGCTCAATGGCTATGGCTGGAGAGACTCCTTTGATATAATCTACTTCTGGCTTTTCCATTCTACCCAAAAACTGTCTTGCATAACTGCTCAAACTCTCCACATACATTCGCTGTCCTTCGGCGTAGAGCGTATCAAATGCTAGCGAAGATTTTCCACTTCCGGAAAGTCCTGTAACCACAGTCAGTTTATTACGTTGAAAGGCCACATCTATATTTTTGAGGTTGTTGACACGGGCCCCTTTTATGATGATGTATTCTTTAGGACTTAGATTTTCAATCTTGGATGTTTTCGTCATCTAATTTTTAGGAGAATATAGTATCTGCGTTGTCTGGTGATAGTAATCTGCAAATATAGTCATATGGAGAGCCAGAAGGAACGTATTGCTAAAAATCTAAGTAATAAACCCATGGGGTCAAATTGATATTTAATTCCAATATAAGGCATTGGCATAAATGAAAAGAAAGTAAGTTTGCAACATGATAAAAAAGGCAGTCATTTTTGACATGGATGGGGTTATTTGCCATACAAACCCATATCATTCTAAAGCTTTCCGAGTATTTTTTGAGAAGCGAAACGTATTTCCTACAGATCAAGAATTTACCGATCATATGTTTGGGAAGAACAATACGTATATCCTTAAACACTTTTTAGGAAGAGAAATTGTGGGGCAGGAGTTCCTTCAAATGGAAGAAGAGAAAGAAGGTCTTTTCAGAAAAATTTATGCAGACGTTGTAGAAACTATTCCGGGATACATGGATTTTCTGAAATCTTTGAAAGCTAATGGTTTTTTGACAGGCGTAGCTACCTCAGCACCTAGAGCTAATTTAACCCTCATAATGGGTAAAGTAGGTTTTGAACCTTTCATGGAGTCTATTTTGACATCAGAGGATGTTTCAGCTCATAAGCCAAATCCTGAAGTTTATTTAAAATCGGCTAAGAATCTGGATGTTTTGCCAGAACATTGCTTGGTCTTTGAAGATTCTTTTTCTGGAGTATCAGCGGCGATCAATGCAGGTATGAAGGTGGTGGGTGTGCTAAGTAGCCATACAAAAGAAGAGCTGCCGCCATGCAATGACTACATCAATCATTATAACGATATAAACATGGTGGCTGTGCAAAAAATATTAAGTAGTTAATGCCTACATTTCAGCACATAGCACACTATTGCTTGGATTTAGTGGCTCTCCGAACATCTTACTGTAACTATTTTGGAGCTGCAAGTAATGGAAAATATGTAAATGCTAAAAAGAGGTTTGCCTCCTACTTTCTGAGCTTTGAAGATGGGTCTGCATTAGAAATCATGTCAAAAAATGGGATTGAGCAGGCCAGCGAAATAATTGCAGAGTCTTTGGGTTTTATACATTTGGCTTTCTCTGTAAGCTTAGAGGAAAAAGTTATCAAACTCACTGAGAGGATAAGAAAGGATGGCTATAATGGAGAAGGTGAATGCCGTTGGATGGGTGATGACCTATATGAAAGGGTCATCCTTGATCCAGAAAGAAATAGAATAGAAATCATGATTTGATTTGGAATTTGTTGTTACGAGTAACCTTTTGAAACTTGATGCTTAATCACCTCACTAAAGATTTTTTTGGGAATCGCCAAAGTAGAGCCATCGGTGTAGCTTTTTTGGCTGTTGGTCTTCTATTTGGCACTTGGGCCACATTTATTCCTCATGTAAAAGAAATATTTGATTTAAATGATGCTGATCTTGGCTTAATTTTGCTAAGTATGCCTTTGGGAGCCGTTACTATGAACCTAATTGGAGCTTGGTTAGTGAGTAAATTGGGCATAAGGACGACCACTATTTTAGGTATGATAGCTATGGCCTTGGCCTTTTTAATCCCATTAAATGCTCCGTCTGTATACCTAGTTCCTATAGGGCTATATCTAAGTGGGTCTTGTATATCTGTGACTAATATTGCAATGAATACGGGGGCTACAGTGATTGAAAAGAACTATAAGATTAATATCATGAGTACTTGTCATGGCATGTTTAGTATAGGTTTAATGGTTGGCTCTATAACGGCTAGTTTCTCCCGAGGCATGGAAATGCTGCCTGGAAACCATATGGCCATGATGTCTTTAGTCGTTATTCTTCTCGCTTTTTTGATAAGGCCAACAATTTTCAAAATACAAGATGATGATGAAGAAGTCACGGAAGAGCCTAAAGCCAAGTTCATTATTCCTAGTGGGT
>JBNMFK010000296.1:0-4862 GCA_051269965.1 Algoriphagus sp.
ATATAAAGAGCGTCAGAATGATGAACTGACCACCCAACTTGATCAAATCAAATTGAGACCCGATTTTGTTGATTTAGACCTGGATAAACAACAGGAAGTTCTACAAAAAATTCGTAAAGCATTTATAGATGTCGACGAACAAGCAGTCCAGCCTCCGCTGTTACGGATAAAACAAACACCAGATAGGATACGAGACGCTTCTGCCGAAGCTCATCAATTATTAGATGAATTAATAAATGAGCCTCCTGAAGAACCTTCAGACCCTGACCACCCTGAACCGAGTCCTCCTAGACCAAGGGTTCATATAGTTAAACTAGGCCTACGTAACAAAGTCATCAGTGATAAAAATGAACTGGAACAATTGCTTTCTAATTTAAAAGACAAATGTTTAAAAGAATTAGACCAGGGTATCAATGTAAGGTTTGAAGAATGAGTGGACTACAAGAAAACACCCAAAAAAGCTTTAAAACTTGCATCAATAGCATAAGAAACAGGCTACTAGAAGATCTAGAACAAAGCTGTTATCAATACTATTCCCTTAATGCCAATAATCGCAATAAGGTTAATTTTACCTACCAGGAAGATATTAAGTATAAGAGACTTTTTACTTGGCTGGAAAGTCCTGAAAGATCCCATAGTAACTGGCAGGATAATTTAAAGGATTTGGTTAAAGAGCGAGCTTATACGTTAACAAACCGCTTGGTTATTCTGATGCAATTGGAAAGCCGCGATTTACGACAAGTAAAGCTTATTAGTCAGGGGATTGAGAAGTCTGCCTTTAGGACTGAGCAAGAATTTTTCATTGCCCTAACACAGGGCGATGACCAAGGTTTTGGTTTTATCTTACAACAGGTGTGGGACCAGTTAGCTTTAGAGCTTCCTGCATTATTTGAATTTAATGAAATTCATGAATGCATTCCTGTTCCTGGGCCAACCTTGCTTTGGATTATTCAGGCGCTTAATCAAGATGTCTTACAGCAGGCATGGCTAGATGATACTACTCTTGGTTGGCTGTATCAGTATTGGAACGATCCAGATAAAACTTACGTTGAAAAGAAACTCAAAGGCGATGGCATGCCTAAGGGAAAAGTTGAGACTTATGAGATAGGTCGAAAAACTCAACTTTTTACAGATCATTATATGGTTGAGTGGTTACTACATAATTCGATCGGTGATCAATGGCGAGCAATATGTAAAAAAAATAACTGGGTTGATAAAGAGAACATAGTTAAAACCTGGAAAGGTTATATTTGGAAAGACTTAGAACAAACTTATATCGATGCTTCAGTAAATAATTTAGAAGATGTTAAAATACTTGATCCGGCTATGGGCAGTGGGCACTTTTTAGTTTTTGCATTTGATCTTTTATATTCTCTTTACAGAGTGCAACGAGAGCAACAGAACCTAGAATTCAATGAAGCTGAAATTGTTAATGTTATTTTATCAAAAAATTTACATGGCATTGATATTGATTCAAGAGCCGTTCAAATTGCTGCAGCAGCACTATATATTAAAGCCAAAGAAAAGGCTCCCGAGGTAAATGTTTCAACATTACAAATTGTCGCTACAGACCTAGGATTAGACCATTTATCTTCAGATGATGAATGTTTAAATGATTTACGAGGTCTTCTTCGTGATGAAATGGGCATTAGCTCATCTTTTTTTGACATCTTGCTCGATAATCTAAAGCACGCAAATTCACTTGGCTCTTTGATTACAATATCACAGGATATTAAAGAAGCACTTGAAAATAGCGATCAAGTGGAGATGATATTTGATGCAAGTAAAACTACCAGAGTTATTCCTAGAATAGACAGAGAAGAAGCTGTTTATGAAGCGTTGGAAGAGTTTATTAAAAATCATGACACTGCAGTTGATTTGGGTGTAAAAGGTTTAGCAGGTCAGCTTGAAAAAGGGGTTAGACTCATTAAGCTCCTAAGAAAACGCTACGATATTTTATGTGCTAACCCTCCTTATCTCGCTACATCTAATTTGACTAAGCCAATAGCTGAAAGACTAGAACGTTATAGTGAAATAGCAAAAGGTGATTTGTACGCTCTTTTCTTTATTTGTTTTGAAAACCTCACTAAAGAACATGGTCTTTGGTGTGTTGTTGCTCAACATAATTGGATGTTTCTAGGTGGTTTTTCAGATTTCAGAAATCATATTCTCAGAGAAAATGCGATATTAAAATGTACTCACTTAGGCACAGGGGCATTTGAAGCAATTGGGGGTGAAATTGTTGGCGCATCTATGATTGTTGCTCAAAAAACTCCTCTTTCAAAAAGTGAGTGTGTTTACCACCGTCTAGTTTCTTATGAAAATCACTCTGAAAAGAAAGAGATGGTTGCAAACCCTCCTCAGAAATATACTTATACATTTCCCCAATCCCGTTTTTCTGAAATTTCTGGTTCTCCTATGATCTACTGGTGGACAGAGGAGTTTCGTCAGGCTTATTTGGATGCACCTAAGTTAGGTGAATATCCTGGGGCAAAAGTAAGACAAGGTTTGGCTACTTGTAACAACATGAGGTTTACTCGTTTCTATTGGGAAGTAGAATTAAATCAAATCGATATTGTCCCAAGTAAAGAAAGTACTATCCATAAAAGATATGAAAATACATGGGAACCTTTTTTAAAAGGAGCTAAAGATAAGAGATGGTTCGAACCTTTGATTAATGTTGTGAACTGGAAAAATAACAAGTTTGAATTATGGCAGAGTGTAAAGGATATTAAAGGAGGAATGATTAAAAATATTGAATACTATTTTCGTCAAGGAATTGCCTTTAGCTATATCGGGACAAATGGTTTTTTATGTAGACTAAGAAGGTATCAATCAATATTTGATGTTTCAGGTTCATCGATTTTTTGTAAAAATCCAGCCAAAATACAAGTTATATTAAGTTCAAATATTACTGGCTATGTTTCTCAATCACTTAACCCTACAATTAATAATCAGACTGGTGATATTGCCAATCTTTCTGTTTTAGATAAACTTGCTGACTATACTCTTTATCTCAATCGAGCAGAAACACTCTATGAACAACTCTTTTCTTCCACAGAATCTAATTTTGAATATAAATATCAGCATCTTGGTTCTGAAAAATTTGAGGTAGAAGAAGCCCGTATTAGAGATGAAATTGACAAGGAGTTACTCCAGCAGTTTTCCCAAGAAACCATCCAGACTATCTACCAAGAAATTGGTGAATCGGTATTTAACCTTCCTCATTGGGATGGTAAGCGAGAATCAATACCAGAAGATTTTATAGAGTCCTATCAAGCTGAGGAATCACTTTTAGAGCTCAGTAGAGAATATCAACTACACCCTGACAGTCTGTTAAAAATTAAAGTGGAGTTGGGATTAACTCATGATGATCACAGACAAGACAGAGCATTTAAGAATTTGTCCTGGACTATCGGTGTACTATTAGGACGCTTTGATGCCCAAACAGGCGGCTTGAACGACCTGGCAGAAGAACAACGAAAAGATCAGAATATAATACAAGATATTAATGCACCTAAGGGGCATAGCCATGGGCTTCTTTATTTATCAGTACTGGATAACTATGAGGGTTTAAATCGTAAAGAGCATGCTAATGTTGGCAACGCTTGTTTGCAAACATTACAAGATACCCTTGAATATAAATGGGGGGCTGAAAAATCGAATAATCTTTGGAATGAAATCGATAATGCCTTGGTATTAGACTGTCGTACTGATTGGACTCCGGCACAACGTGCTAAAAAAGATCTCAATACTTGGATCCGCACCTCAGCTTTTGCCGAGCATGAATCAATATACAGTAAACGCCCTATATATTTCCCCCTTGTTTCCGTAAAGAAAAGCTTTTTTGTTTGGGTCAATATCCATCAATGGCATGACGGAACGCTCAATAGTATTTTAGCAAATTACCTAAGCCCTGATAGTTCTCTTTTAGATAGTCGTATTAAACGCCTACGAGGAGACAGACAGTCAATTACTGATAGCCGTGAACTCAATGCTATTGAAAAAGAGATTGCCGATTTAGATAAGCTTTTAGATGAACTACAAGCCTTTATTGCCAATATTACTCAATTGGCTACCCGTGGGCCTGCACCAGAACTTCAAGAAGTTGAAGCACCTTATGTGATGGATTTAGATGATGGTGTGATGGTTAATTCATCAGCGCTTTGGGAATTAGTTTTGCCTCTATGGAAAGATCCTAAAAAATGGTGGGCTTCGCTCTCTACACCCAAAGGGAAGAAGGATTTTGACTGGTCACATCTAGCAATGCGTTACTGGCCAGAAAGGGTTATGGAAAAGGTGAAACAAGATCCTTCTTTGGCTGTGGCACACTCTGACTATGGACAATACATTGGGCATGACCTCTTTACAGAATTACATCCTGAAGCAGCTGAAAAATGGGAAGAACAACAGACTAAACAACAGGATAAAAACCTAGAGTTGGATATTTAGATGGGAGTCATTTCAGAGCATATAAAAAAGAAACTGGAACAAGATCTTCGCAGTAAAGGCCTATTAATTTGGCTGGATAAAGATAATGAGTTCAATGCGTTAGTTGATAGCTGGATTGAGCAAAAAAAAGATGGACTGTTTCACTATGATATTTTTGCCTTTAGAGGTTCATTTTTAGAGTTAATGGTGCAAAGCCAAAATGTACTCTCTACTAAAGATATGCCTAAGTGCGTGATCCATATGCCTGGTTTTAATGAACAAGACATTAAAGATACACCTGTGCTTGAGGCCTATAAGTCTGGTAATAGGTGGCGAGTTTCCCTAGAAACCATGGTCAGGGAAGCTGCACAAGGTCGCTTATCTGAAGAACAAATTCACCATCTTTTATCTCAGCAAGACCAGAGTTTATT
>JBNMFK010000297.1:0-4844 GCA_051269965.1 Algoriphagus sp.
GTTATCCGTAGTAATCGTCTCTTGGCCTACTTTAACAATGGCCTCTTGCTCCGTAATCTTTCTGCCTATTTCTATAGATTTTGGATAATGAGTCACTATTTGAGAATCAATTCTATCCTTCAATGGAGTAACTATACTTCCCCTGTTAGTATAATCTTCAGGATTAGCGGTAAACAAAAATTGAATGTCTAGAGGTAGACGCAGTTTAAAACCCCTTATCTGAATATCTCCTTCTTGTAAAATATTAAACAGAGCCACCTGGATTCTTGCTTGCAAGTCAGGTAATTCGTTTATAACAAAAATACATCTGTTAGATCGTGGTATTAGACCGAAGTGAATTACTCGTTCGTCTGAGTAGGGTAATCTTAAAGTAGCCGCTTTAATTGGATCTACATCCCCAATCAAATCCGCTACGGAAACATCTGGTGTGGCTAATTTCTCATTGTATCGTTCTTCTTTGATTAGCCAAGCAATAGGCGTTTTATCGCCATGCTCATTTATTAAATCTAAAGCATATCTAGAAAGTGGATTTAAGGGGTCATCATTTAACTCGGAACCCTCAACAATAGGTATATAGTCGTCTAACAGGTTCACCATCAGCCTAGCTATTCTAGTTTTCGCCTGACCTCTAAGTCCAAGTAGATTAATGTGATGCATTGAAAGAATTGCTCTTTCAACATCGGGAATTACAGTATCTTCATAGCCCCATATTCCATCAAAGACCTTCTCTTTTTTGCTTAACTTTTCAATTAAATTATTCCTGAGCTCAAGTTTAATTGATGTACTCTTGTATTTGCTTTTCTTGAGTTCCCCTAGTGTTTTTATTTGGAGTAGTTTAAGATCAAATGCCATAGAAATTGAAAAGTTATTAATGGTAAAACAATATTGGGAGCTTCACTAGCTACCCATTGTCATTAAAACATTGTTTCTTACAAACGAATTCCAGATAATTAAAAAACTATCTAATGAATAATAAAATACTTCAGGCAAGAAAAAGAATAGCCCTAGTGGCTCATGATAACAAAAAGTCTGAATTACTAGAATGGGCCTCTTACAATAAAGCCACACTCCAGAAACATCAACTATTTGCAACAGGTACCACCGGCACTTTGTTAGAAGACGCACTTGACGTTCATATAACTAAATTACTAAGTGGGCCTTTCGGAGGTGACCAACAAATAGGAGCCCTGATAGCAGAAGGGCAAATAGACGTACTCATCTTTTTCTGGGATCCAATGTCTGCTCTACCACATGACCCAGACATAAAAGCACTCCTGCGGCTTGGGGTCGTTTGGAATATTCCTATTGCCAATGACCGTTCTACTGCAGACTTTATTTTGACTTCACCACTGATGAATGAGACCTACGAAGTTATCATACCTGATTACCAAGCTTATTTAAAAAGAAAAGTATAATCGATTAGTAATATTTCTACTTTTGCAAAAAAAAGGTTGTTTTGAAATTTCATCTACTTGTTTTGTTTTTTTTCCCCCTGCTGGTCTTCGCAGAGAGGTCTGGCCCAGAAGAGACCTATACTGTAATCCAGAACCTAGGAGAAAACTGGTATACTTTTAATGAAGATTCCAAAGAGTATTTTCCTTACATCAAAAACATAGGTCCTAAACATAAAGCACATACTACGTTTCTAAATATAAAAGAAAACAAAAATTTTTCTTTAGTAATTAAATCTTTGTCCAAAGACAGCCATCTATTTCTAAACGGACAATTCTACAAAGAACTAGTGAAAGGTAAATGGCTAGTGATTCCAGTCAAAGATCTCACTTATACAGAAGAAGTTTTGGCAATAACATTTTATGGTTCAACTAACATAAAGGCAAAAACAATTTTTGTGGGTGTAAAATCATCCCTAGATCAGAGCAACAACCTAGTACAAAGTCATTTCTTAGGAATGAAACTGCGTCAAAAGTTACTCCAACTGGATACATATATTATTCTCCTCGGATTTATATTCATTTTTATAAGCATCTTGAGTTATGTAAACCCGAAAGCCTTCGCTGAATACTTCAGTATCTCTGATATTTTTATCATGAAACTCAGAGATACCAAGTTTCTAGTAAGCAAACCTTTGAATCAGATTAACATCTCATTTTTGATTCTTTTAAGCATGATAACTAGCCTTCTTTATGTCCTTTTGATGGCTAAAGGAGTTCCACTATTCGAGAATAAGCTAGGATTCGAGATTTCTATAGAAAAAACATCTGTGGCTCTTACCTTCTTAAAGGCCACAATAATCGTTTTTGCAATTTATTTGCTGAAATTTTTATTCTTGAAAATTACTGGAAACCTTTTTAGTCTTGGTAAATCTGTTAATATTCATCATTTCAAAATAATTCAATTTAGCCTATTTTTCTTCTTGCTTTTGGCTCTCACTCTTTTCGCCTTTGTAATTTCAGATAGCAACATGTCCATTGCGACTATCTCTCGAATAGCCTTTTGGATAGCTATTTTAGTCTACACATCAAGAACGCTTATCGTTTTTCTAAGTATTTTAAAAAGCACTGGTATTCAAAGTCTTTATTTATTTGCATACCTTTGTATTGTTGAAATTCTACCTATTTTTTTGGGCATTAGATTCGTCCTTTGAGCACAAGAGTTTTAACAATACTCACAATCTTTAAACTAAATACGCTACTCAAACGCATGAGTCAAGAGAAAGAGAAAGAGAAAAGGCATAAAAAGGTGGAAAGTATTTTAGTAACTCTCTCGGACCCCATAGCCGCAGGAAAAAAAGTTACACCATATGATAAAATCAAAGATAAGTACGGCCTTAAAGTAGATTTCAGAAACTTTATTTCTATTGATGGCTTAACTGGTAAGGAGTTCAGAAAACAGAAGATCGATATTCTTAGTCATACGGCAGTAATTTTCACAAGTAGAAATGCAGTAGACCATTTTTTCAGACTTTGTGGAGAACTTAGAATAGAGGTGCCAATTGATATGAAGTACTTTTGTATTTCCGAACAAACTGCAAACTACCTTCAGAAATATATTACCATCAGAAAGCGTAAAATTTTTACTGGAGAAAGGACTGCGGCACAGCTAGAACCACTCATTGTAAAGCACAAAAAGGAAAAATTCCTGTTCCCATGCTCCAATATCCGAAATAACTCTGTACCAAACATAATGTCTAAACATGATATTCCATTGACAGAGGCAATCATCTATGAGACCGGGCCAGCTAACCTTACTGACTTGAATGACGTTTTTTATGATGTCATTTGCTTTTTTAGTCCTTCTGGTGTGCAAGCATTGGTTCAAAACTTTGAAGGTTGGGAACAAAAAGGTACACGATTAGCCGCTTTTGGCCCTACCACTGCTAAAGCTATAAGAGATGAGGGCTTTATTTTAGATATTCAGGCACCTTTACCGGACGCTCCGTCTATGACGGGAGCCTTGGAGGTCTACATTAAAGAAGCTAACAATATCTAGTCACCTTTTTTCTAGGAAAAAGACAATCTCATTCCCTTTATAATAGTATTATAGAGTGTTTTGAGATTTTATTCTTGTAAAATTTGTTATACTAACATTTTTCAAATTACTTCGAATCGTTTTAAATGAAATAAATACTTGCTTAATCTGTTTATCATCAAAAAAACTTCCCTTCTACTCCTGTTGAGTCTTGCTGTGCAGCAAAGTTTTGCTCAGACAGACCCGCAATTCACTCAGTATGTCTTCAATCAATTTTATTTAAACCCAGGTGCAGCTGGTATGGGTGGACAAACTAGTGTATCAGCCTTTTATCGTACGCAATGGACAGGATATACGGGTACATTTGACAGTGGAGGAGCACCCACCACACAAATAGTCTCAGCATCTGTTCCGTTCAGTGGAGTAAAAGGTGGATTGGGTATTTACATGATGAATGATGTTATTGGTGGTGGAAATGTTAACAGAGAATTAAATGCGGCCTACTCCTTTCATAAACGAATGGGAAATAATCTGATTGGTATTGGAGCTTCCGTTGGTATTTATAATAGAACGCTTAATGGTGGTAGCTTTCGTCCTAGAGAATCTGAAGACCCGTCCATACCTACCAGCAAAACTAGCGAGATTCAGCCGGATATAAGTGCTGGCGTTTATTTGTACAATCCTTCGTACCAACTAGGATTGTCTTTGAAGCATATCAATCAACCTACTTTTGGATTCTCCACACTTACCGGTAGAAATCCATTAGAAAGAAGTTTATATCTAAGTGGTAGTTTATTGATAGGTATTTCATACACGCTGGACATAAGTCCAATGTTTGTTATAAAAAGTGATTTTAAAACAATTTCACCGGAAGTTGGAGCTTTGGTCTCTCTTAATTCGGCCTATTGGGCTGGAATTAACTATCGGTGGCAAGATGCAGCGTCCGTTTTAATAGGTGGTAATTTTTTGAACAATAAAGTAAGTTTGGGTTATGCCATGGATTATGTAATCTTTGGTTCTTTTGCCAAAGCTCCTATTTCACATGAAATTATGCTTACATATTCTTTGAATGCTCTGCGCTCAGGAAGTAAATCTATTATTCGTACTCCACGTTATAGGTATTAATGAAAGATAGTCTAAACAACGGAATTATCCGTAACTACTTTTTATCAATATCATTTATAAAGTTGATTGGCATGATTTGTGCAAATCTCTACTTGTGAAAAATAGTTGGTCATTCAATAAATGAGCATTCCCTTTTTCTGAGAACTTTAACATATTTTCGCAATAATAAAGAATCGGACTACGTTTCTAGTCTGTTCTTTAGGACTAATACAGGCTTTAAATACTAATAATTAATTTCTTGTTTTATGAACAAGCTTCAATTCAAAAATTTGTCACAAACTTTGCTACTC
>JBNMFK010000298.1:0-4788 GCA_051269965.1 Algoriphagus sp.
GAGTAATGAAAGAGGAATTAGTCTAATAGGATTTAAGCATAAAGGTCTGATGCATAATCAGGCAAAACTCTGGGAGATCTTAGGCAAGTCAGATAGTGCTATGGTCTACTACAATCATTTAATCGCCATTTCACCAAGTTCAGCAGATCCACATATTGATATTGCGGAAATGGATTTTGCAAAAGGCTACTATCGAAGAGCATTTTCTTCCTTTGAAAAAGCGATAAATAAATCTCCGAACCAAAAAAGTATTTACCTTCGTGCAGGGTATTGTTTAGAGCGTCTGTCGAGGCTTAAAGAGGCTCAAAAGTTTTACTTGAAGGCTAAAACAAGGTTTCCTGATGATGAGGCTATTTCTTCAGCTTTAGATAAGATGACAAACCTTGTAGAGCATGAGTATCGGTCTACTAATTTTATAAAATAGAATGATGATTAATATTTCCCTACCAGATGGGAGTGTAAGAGAAGTGGAAAAAGGTACTACTTCCATGGAATTGGCTTTGTCAATTTCAGAAGGCCTAGCTAGAAATGTGCTATCGGCAAAAGTAAATGGAGAAATATGGGATGCAAACAGACCGATAGAAACGGATGCTGACTTGCAATTACTCACCTGGAGAGACAAAGATGGTAAATCTACTTTTTGGCATTCCTCCGCTCACCTCATGGCAGAAGCTTTAGAGGTACTCTATCCTGGTATTAAATTTTGGGTGGGTCCTCCTTTAGAAAATGGGTTTTACTATGATGTTGATACTGGAGAACATGCTATTTCTTCTAACGACTTTCAGAAGATAGAGGATAAAATGATAGAACTTGCAAGAGGTAAGAACCCTTTTTTGAGGATGCCGATTTCTAAGGCCGATGCTATTACCTACTTCAAAGAAAGGGACGACAATTATAAGTTGGACCTCTTAGAAGGTTTGGAGGATGGAAATATCACCCTTTACAAGCAAGGAAACTTTACAGATTTATGCCGTGGTCCTCATATTCCTAATACTGGATTTATAAAGGCCGCCAAAATCATGAACGTGGCGGGTGCTTTCTTCAAGGGTGACCAATCTCAGAAACAGCTAACACGTATTTATGGAATTACCTTTCCAAAACAAGGTGAGCTGAAAGAGTATTTGGCCATGGTCGAAGAAGCAAAAAAAAGAGATCATAGAAAGCTAGGACAAGAATTGGATCTATTTGTTTTTTCAGATAAAGTAGGAAAGGGCTTGCCACTTTGGTTGCCTAAAGGTGCTATGTTGCGTGAGCGTTTAGAAAACTTCTTAAAAAAAGCACAGCTCAAAGCAGGGTACTTACCAGTGATAACGCCACACATTGGGAGCAAAAAACTCTATGAGACTTCAGGACATTGGGAGAAATACGGGCAAGATTCTTTTCAGCCGATTTTAACGCCAGAAGAAGGTGAGGAGTTTATGCTTAAACCCATGAACTGTCCACATCATTGCGAAATATTCAAAGCTCGTCCAAGAAGCTACAAAGACTTACCTCTGAGATTGGCTGAATTTGGTACCGTGTATCGTTACGAACAATCAGGTGAATTGCATGGACTGACTCGCGTGAGAGGATTCACGCAAGATGATGCCCATATCTTCTGTGCCAATGATCAGGTAGAGGATGAATTCAAAAAAGTGATTGATTTGGTACTATATGTTTTCAAATCACTGGGTTATGATGAATTTTCTGCTCAAATTTCACTAAGAAGTAAGGAGGATAAAAGCAAGTATATTGGAAAAGACGAAGACTGGGACAGAGCAGAGAAAGCTATCATTAAAGCCGCTGGCGAAAAGGAACTAGAAACCGTAATAGAATACGGAGAAGCTGCTTTTTACGGACCTAAACTAGACTTTATGGTTAAGGATGCCCTTGGTAGAAAGTGGCAATTGGGAACCATACAGGTAGATTATCAGTTACCTAATCGATTCGAGTTGGAATATGTGGGAGCCGACAATCAAAAACATAGACCAGTGATGATTCATCGTGCACCATTTGGTTCATTGGAGCGTTTCATTGCTATTTTAATAGAAAATACTGCAGGAAATTTTCCATTATGGCTATCACCGGATCAAATTGCTATATTACCTATATCAGAAAAGTATGAGGATTATGCCAATGAGCTTTTCCTTGAATTGCAAGAAAGAGATATAAGAGGTTATGTAGACCACAGAGATGAAAAAATAGGTAGGAAGATTAGAGATGCAGAGGTGAATAAGATACCATTGATGCTTATCGTAGGAGAGAAGGAGCAAAATGATAAGAAAGTGTCTGTTCGTAGGAAAGGCGAAGGAGATCTAGGGCAAATGACCTTGAAACAATTTACTGCTTATGCGAATGAAGAAATAAATAAAAATATTCCGAAGTTTGGTGCAAAGTAATGCTTATCCTATTTTTGAATTTTATTGGTAACAAAAAAAGAAAAATAAGGGAATCCTTATTTAAATATTAAATCTAAATTATATATACTGCTGAATGGCAAAACACTTTAGAAGGAATTATAACAGACCTGTAAGAACAGAAGACAAGCATAGAATTAATGATCGTATCAGGGTTCCAGAGGTAAGAATAGTTGGTGAAAACATAGAACAAGGTGTCTATCCGATAGAAAAAGCCAGAGAAATGGCTAAAGAACTTAGTTTAGATTTAATCGAGATTGTTCCAAACTCAAAGCCTCCTGTTTGTAGAATTGTAGATTATTCTAAATTCAAGTACGAGCAGAAAAAAAAGGAAAAAGAATTAAAAGCCAAACAGCAGAAAACAGTCATTAAAGAAATTAGATTTGGCCCTAACACGGATGACCACGATTTTAACTTTAAACTGAAGCATGCTCAAACTTTCCTAGCCGAAGGCTCTAAAGTAAAGGCTTTCGTACATTTTGTGGGAAGGCAAATAGTCTTTAAAGATCGTGGTTATGAGCTTATAGGAAGATTTTTAGAGCAGGTAGAAGAGTTTGGAAAAGCAGAAGCTCCTCCAAAACTGGAGGGAAAAAGACTAACCATCATCATTGCTCCTAAGGCTAATAAGAAGTAATTCCATAGAGTAGCGGGCATAGAAAAAGCCTCTTGATAATTTCAAGAGGCTTTTTCTATATGTAGTAGATAAATCTTTTAAGAAGCTGAAGACTGATCTTCTGTTCTGTCTCTGTAAAGAATTTCATCATCCATGAACTCTTCAAGTGCCATACTCGTAGCTTTTGGCTGACGCTCATAGAACTTTGAGATTTCTATTTGCTCTCTGTTTTCGAATATTTCCTCAAGATTATCCACGGTAGAGGCAAATTCAGCTAATTTGCCAGTCAACTCATCTTTGATTTTTACGGCAATTTGTCTAGCTCTTTTTGAACTAATGAACACAGACTTATAAATGTTACCAGTTTTGGCCGCCAACTTGTCGGTATCTCTTGTAATTATAGAAGGATTAACTGCCATTTTTATACTTTATTTTTAAAATGAATTGCAAAATTACGCTTTTTTGCAACAAAATATTTGAATTAAAATTAATTTTCTATTAATAAGGCATCTTCCCTAGCTTTCGCTTGAGCCTCAGCATTTTCTCTTTTCATTGTTTCTATGATCTCCTCTTGCTTAATAACTCCAGCCAGCTGCTGTTGGGCGTCTTTATAGATCTCACCCAGTTCTTTGTTAAATGAACTGTTTGGATACTTATCAATAAAACTTTCATGAAACTGAAGAGTTTTCTCGTAACGTTCGTGCTGTTTTCTAAAGAAAGAGTTCTCAGCTAATTCAAACTCCGACTTCACTTGAACGTAGGCAAGTTCCTCATTAAAGTGTGAATCGGGAAATTCAATTTTAAAGTTATTTATTGTAATAACAGCCGCCTTAAAATTAGCAATGGTTACGCCGCTTGTTTTATAGTAAAGAAAAGCCTTTTCATAAGCCTTTAGTTCTAATCGCTCCCTCAAATCTATTAGATTCTGGGTACAGTTGTCTGCGTATTCGCTAGATGGATAGGTATTAATAAATGTTTGAAGAGCGTCTATAGCCGTTAAGGTACTTTCCTGGTCTAAATTGTACGCTGGAGATTCCTTAAAAAGGGAGAAGGCATACATGTAAAAAGCCTCTTCGGCGTAAGGACTGTTTGCATAGGTAGCATAAAAGGTTTTAAAGAGGTATGAACTTAACTGATACTGCCCAAGGTAGTAATTACAATAAGCATTGTAGAATTGAGTTTTTTCTGCGGTAGAGTCTCCCTTCAAGAGGGGAACAATTTCTTCAAACAATAAACCAGCATGGAAATAGTCTGCTTCGTGGTAATACTTAATAGCGGCTTTATATTTACTTTCTGTCGTTCCTGATTTTTGAAGATTTGCAAACTCCTTATTACAAGACATTAAGGTAATTATAGTTCCTATTAATAAAAGCGGTTTTAGGATGTATTTCAAGTTCATTTCGCAAAGGTAAATAAATGCTGTAGGACTATAACGGAATCAGCAGTTTATAATTGAACAGAAATTGCATTTTAAGGAGATTTAACAAAACTAGTTGTGCCTTACTAGTAACTTTTTAGTAGCCAACTTTTTACCATCGAAAATTAATTGGTACAAGTAAATACCATTATCCCAATTTCTAGTTTCAATCCTTAATTGTTTGTCAAATGAATCTAATTTGAAGTCAGCAATTCTTCCTCCTAATACATTATAAAAAACAACTTTGACAATTTTATACGTACTAAACGAATAATCTAAATTGACAAAATCGTTGGCAGGATTAGGATAAATATTGGAAATACTTAATTCTTCGTTGATATATAAAAAGTCCTTGTTGAATA
>JBNMFK010000299.1:0-4775 GCA_051269965.1 Algoriphagus sp.
TTCGGCGGTCTTTTGGCAGGTTGCGAAAAAGTGGCGGAAGTGGCCTCGTTTATTAGTGATTTGTCTAAGCCGAAATAGTCCGCGGTAAGATGGGCCATTTGATAAGGGTTTAGTACGTCCTTACCGGAGATGTTAAATATCCCTTCAGCTTCTTGTTCGGCTATAAGTGTACAGCCTTTGGCTAAGTCTTCCGCCAATGTGGGGCTTCGCCATTGATCACTTACCACATTAATTTTTTTTCCTTCTTCTAAGGACTTTTTGACCCATAAAATAATGTTGGAGCGGCTCATATCATGAGCAATACCATAAACCAAAACAGTTCTAGCAATAGCCCATTTTGTTTTAGCACCCTTTACAAGATGTTCACTAGCTAATTTGCTCCAGCCATAAAAACTTATTGGATTAGCTTCGTCGTTTTCATCATAAGGTCCAGCACTGCCGTCAAAGATAAAATCGGTAGAAAGATGTAGCAAAAATGTCTTGTTTCGCTCACAGGCTTTCACTAAGTATTCCACCGCAGTCACGTTTTGAGCCCAGCAAAGTTCTTTTTCGGTTTCACATTGATCCACATTAGTCATGGCAGCCGTATGAATTAAAATATCAGGTTTGTAACGGTCAACGACCTCATTTACATTTTCTAGATCTGTGATATCCATAGTATCAAAGGTATATCCTTCTTTCAATGGAAGTCGGTTTTCACCTCGGGCTGTGGCTACTAATTCCGCGTTGTTTTCTTTTAGTAGCAGCGACACTAATTTTTGCCCTAGCAGTCCATTAGAACCCGTAATTAAAATTTTTTTCATATTAAATTTTCTGGGTAAGCGATTTAGTTATACTTGTATCCATAGCGTTTTGTGATTTTCTTTTTTCTCATTTTTTTGACAGAAACCAGCATAGAAATATCTTCAGTCGGCCTATCAGATCGGTCTTTATCTACCTTCTCTATTTTTTCTGCGGTTTCAATACCAGAAATTACCTGGCCAAAAACAGTGTATCTATTATCTAAAAAAGGGGTTCCTCCTAATACCTCGTATGCTTCAATTTGCTCTGAGGTATATTCAAGTTTCGCCCGCTCTTTTATTCCCGGTACCCCTGCATCCATTCTTTTTAATTGACCTGCTTTGTACTTTTTTCCGGTCACTATATAAAATTGGGAACCCGAGGATGCTTTTTCTGGATTATTGGTTCGAGCTGCAGAAAGGGCACCTTTAATATGAACGTGCTCTGGAACAAACTCAAATGGTATCTTTTCCATATCACCTCCACCATTTTTTAGTCTATCCTCTTTTTTTGTATTTGGATCTCCACCCTGTATCATGAACTCACTTATGACCCTATGAAATAAAGTGCTATCATAAAAACCACTTTCAGCCAATTTAAGGAAGTTGGCTTTATGCAATGGGGTTTCATCAAACAAGACTATCTGCATTGTTCCCATTTCTGTACGCAGGGTAATTAAGTAATCCTTTTTCTTTTGGCCTTGGGCTGCAAGGCAAGCAGATATTAAGGCTACAGTAAGTATTTTTTTCATGGTTGGCCTAACGTTTTTCTTATCTCTTTAAGGATAACGGCTCCGCCCTGATTTAGTAATTCTTCGCCTACAATTTGTCCTAAGATTACTGGATTATTCCCTGTTTCTTTCACTCTTAAAACCTCTTTTCCATTTAAGCTTATGATCCCTGCGTTGAGCAGGATACTATTGTTAGAAGTTAAAATAGCATTCCCAAAAACAGGAATAGAGCAGCCTCCATTAACGATTTTGAGAAAGGCTCTTTCTGCCAGTAAACAACTTTCAGTCTTTTCGTGATTACAGGTTTGTCTGACAAAAATTCTTTTGGATTGACTTAAATTCTTAGCGGCTTCTATAGCTATAGACCCCTGCCCGACAGCTGGGGTGAAGGTTCGGGCGTCTAGCGTTTCCTGTATCATGCTGTGATAATTCATTCTATGTACCCCTGCATAGGCAAGCAGCAGAGCATCACAGTCACCCTTTTCCATTTTGGCGATGCGGGTCTGTAAATTACCACGCATATCCACAATATTTACTTGAGGATAATTGGCTTTTAGCATAGCTACACGACGTGTACTTGAAGTTCCTATTGTTATATTCTCCAAAAGAGTAAGGCTTTTATGGCTTACTAATACGTCATTTACTTTTTCACGCTCCATGAAGGCCATGACGTCGAAGTCTTCTCCGAGGTCAGATTGCAAATCTTTCGCACTATGAACAGCTATGTCGATATCGCCTGAAAGGAGTTGTTCCTCTAGCTCCTCTGTAAAAACACCTTTGCTCCCTATTTTTTTAAGAGAGCGGTCTTGTATTTTATCTCCCTTTGTATGAATAATAATAATCTCAGTCTTCGCTCCAGCGGCTTCTAACTTATCTTGAACATGATACGCCTGCCAAAGAGCTAATTGGCTTCCTCTTGTTCCTATTTTTATTTGCATAATTAAATATATAATGCCCCTAACATACTGGTTATGAGTCCTACAAAAAAACCTGCTGCAACTTGCATTCCTGTATGGGCATTTAACTTTAACCGAGAAGAAAGTATTATTCCCACCAAAAACAAAGCCATTATAAAAGGGATGTTTAATGAGGCTTCATCAAATTTAATTCTCAACATTAAAAAGGTTCCAAGCACCGTGGAAATTCCGGCAGCGTGAGCACTAATTTGCCATTTAAGGCTTATCAAAGCTACTACTACCACGGCCAAAGCAGTAAAGCCTAAAATGATTGCGGTGGCATATAATTCGGATCCTTTGTCATAAAAAAAGTATGTTATGAAAGCCATACTGGTCACAGAGAAGAGATAAGGGAGTCTCCTGTCTTTTAGTCTATCTAATTTATAACTTGCTATCATTTTTCTTTTTAAGAGCCAGAAAACAAATATTGAAGGAAATATAAAGCTATAGGCAAAGACGAAGGATAGAAGAAGAAGTTTGGCATAAAGAGAGTAGCCATCAATACCAACAATGTAAGGGGATATGAAATATAGGGTAGCTAATAAGGCCGTTGGCATTAAGCCAGGATGAAAAATGTAAGAGGTAAGGTTAGCGAGTTTGGTGCCCACAAAAAGAGTTATTTAAATTGAGCAAACAATGTATTTCATCATACTTATCACAAATATAGCATCAGAAATACCCAAAAGCTTATTTTTTAGCCCTTATAATTGTTTTCTAAGTCTGGCTACAGGAATGTTTAGTTGTTCTCTATATTTGGCGACAGTTCTTCTTGCGATTTTATAACCTCTTTTCTTAAGCTGTTTCTCTAATTTATCATCTGATAACGGAGCATGTTTTGGCTCAGCATCTATCAGTTCTTTTAAGATGTTTTTAACTTCGCGGCTTGAGGCGTCCTCACCTGATTCGGTTGATATACCTTCAGAAAAAAAGTACTTTAGCGGGTATATACCAAAATCGGTTTGTACCGCTTTGCTGTTAGCTACTCTAGAAATCGTAGAAATATCCATGTCTATTTTCTCAGCAATATCCTTTAATATCATTGGCTTAAGCCTACTTTCGTCTCCTTCCCAAAAGAACTCATGCTGGTATTTTACAATAGCTTCCATAGTGCGTAACAATGTTTGCTGACGCTGAACAATAGCATCAATAAACCACTTAGCAGCATCTAATTTTTGCTTTACAAATGTTACAGTCTCTTTAATACTTTTGCTTTTCTTGTCACTCTTATCATAGGTATCCAGCATTTCAGAAAACGATCTACTCACTCTTAATTCTGGAGCATTCTTAGAGTTCAATATAATGTCTAGTTTACCATTATCTGCTGTGACTATAAAGTCTGGCATTAAATAAGCGGCGGTAGCATCTGCATCTCCCACGCTACCTGGTTTGGGATTTAACCTTGTTATCAGGGTAATGGCCTCTTTCAGAGAATCATGGTCCGTATCTAATTTTCTTTGAATGATCTCAAAGTGCTTTTTGGTGAATTCATTAAAATAGCTCTCAATGATTTTTTTTGCATGCAAACACTCGATTGTTTTACAGTTCAATCGCTCTATTTGCAAGAGGAGGCATTCTTGTAAATTTCTTGCACCTATCCCTGCCGGCTCGAATAGTTGAACCTTTTGAAGCACAATTATAACTTCTTCCTCAGAAACGTATAAATTTTGTCCAAAAGCTAAATCATTACATATGGAACGAACAGGTCTTCTTATATAGCCATCGTCTTCAATACTTCCAATGAGTTGATTCCCTATAGCTTCATCCTTTGCATCTAATTTAAGATAACCCAGTTGCTCGCCCAAAGACTCCATTAATGTGTCAATAGAAATTACAGGCATACTTTCTCTTTCCTCCTCCCATGAATCACTCTGCATTTTGTAACCCGCATAGTCATCTTTATTGAGGTAATCACTGACATCAACCTTTTCTCTATTATCTAGACTTTCAAAATCTGAGAAATCATCAGAGTATTCGTCGTAATCATCCTTATAATCCTCAGAGGCATATTCGCCTTCTTGATATTCTTCTTCTTCTTGCGTTTTCTCATTAGCCTCCATACCTTCTTCTAAGGCTGGATTAATTTCGAGCTCCTCTTCAATTCGCTGGTTGAGCTCGGCCGTAGGAATTTGTAGAAGCTTTATAAACTGGATTTGCTGCGGTGATAGCCGCTGCTGTAAAGATTGGTTTAAGGAAAGTTTTTGCATCGTAAGTTAGTTTTAGAGTTTTCATTACGGTCAAGCACTCCTTTACACGAACCGTGCCAAAATGAATTTAGGTTTTATTTTTCTGACGATTTTTATGGGTATTTC
>JBNMFK010000300.1:0-4758 GCA_051269965.1 Algoriphagus sp.
GCCAATGTTCCAGAGAAGCAAACTATGAAAAATAGTATGCTTAATTTTATTGCAATCCAGCTGTGAATTTTACAGATTTCTTTCTTGTTCATCCTAGTTTTAGGGAATCCAGCTTTACACTTAAAAAGTAGATAAATAAAAAACTACCTCCTCTAAACTAAGGAGGTAGCCTTATTAAATGAAGGGTTTTTAAAAATTATAGGAAACATTCATCAGCCAATTCCTAGGTGCCCCTGGGAATAACCTCACATAGCTGTAACCACCCACCCAGTGAGTTTCATCACATAGATTATTAATAGTAAGGGCAAGTTTTACTTTATTGACTTTATACGATGCCCCAGCATCCCAAACCATATATTTGGGCAATTGAAGATCTTCAATAAAGGTGTTTCTTTCTGATACGAAGTTAGTTCTCATGTTAAGGTTAAAACCTTTTAATAAATCACCGCTAAATCCGTAATTGGCGAATATACCACCAGCATGCTTTGGTGCATTTTCTTTTATCTGTCCTATTTCCTCTTCTCTGTCACTTTCGGTAATTTCTGCCAGGTTATAGGCATAATTCGCTGTGAGATTCAGATTTGAACCAATGGCACCATTAATGTCTATTTCGAAACCACGGGATTGCTCTTGACCTCTTTGTCTCAATAGATCTGGATTGACAGGGTCGTTGGCATTTATAAGAATATTATTATTTTCTATAAAGTACAGTGCTAAATTAACGGACAAGCGTTTTTTGAAGAATTCGCCTTTAGCTCCAGTCTCTGCCATATAGGCAGATGTAGGAGCAAATGGTCCACCAAGTAGTGGGTTGTTTACTATTAATGCTCGTTGTGGTTGGAAACTTTCAGTATATGTTCCAAAAAGGTTGACGCTTGGACTTATGGAATAGATAAGGCCAATACGTGGAAGTAGTTTGCTCTGCTCTATGATTTCTTCATTTTCTCTATCAAAATCTAAGACGTCAGTATAAAATTCCTGCCGTAAACCTAGAAGTGCTTGTAGCTTTCCTATTTTGATTTGGTCTTGCACATAAACACCATTCGTGAAATACTTCGTTGGAGAAGATGTTCTGTCTGTAAATACATAGTCGCTTAATCGGGCAACTGTATATTTGGGATTTTGTAAATCAAAGTGGGGGACAACAGGTACGGGGTTTCCCGAAGCGTCAAAGAGCAAATTCGCAAAATCTGCAGGATTTGTTGACGAACCTCCGCCTTCTAACAAGTAACCCCTAGCCACGCCTGTGGAGGCTCCGATTGGTTGTTTTTGAGAGATGTAATCATACCCTACTAAGATATACTATGCTCCAAAGATCCAGAGTTAGCTTTTAGAGTAAAATAGGAACTTACATTATCAGAAATGAATTCTCGCTGTCTATTAAGTACCTGCATATTCATGAGAGTTGGAATTGGCATACCAGAACCATTAATTGCAAAGGTATTGGAAGTCCTGTGTTCAATTAAGTCTTCATCAAATAAGTACTTCATGTAGGAAGTGTTTAACGTTATATTCTCTGAAAACTTATGTGAGAGTGATATAGTAGCGAAATTGGCATCGCTTCGTTGGTAATCATTCGTTTGGCCGATAGCAAAAGATATAGGAGTGGAATTTAGATTAGTTCCAGAGGAGGCACCAAAAATTGGTTGACCTCTATCTAATTTACCATCAAACTTTTGTAAAACTAAGTCAAAATTCAATCGAGTTTTAGATGATGGTATAAATGAAACCGAAGGAGCAATTACTGTAGATTTGAATTCTTGCAAATCCCGAAAATCGTCAGAGTTTTCTTAGGCAACATTTAATCTGTACAACAAAGTTTTGCTTTCGTTAAGCGGGCCAGTAAAATCAAGTGTAGAACGGAATACATTAAAACTACCTGTAGTAAAAGAAATTGCTTTTTTTTCGGTAGTTAATGGTTTTTTGGTAACCCGGTTCATAGTACCACCTGGATTCCCGTTTCCTAAAATGGCTGATGCTGGGCCTTTGATAACTTCAACTCTTTCCAAAGTTGGAGTCAGAATCTGAGGACCGAAAAGTCCTACCACACGCAAACCATTGATTGTTTCTTGTTGTGAACGAAACCCTCTTATCATGTAGTCATTATAAAAGGAAAATTGATTGACGCTACTTATATTTTGCATCATATCATTTATTCGGTATGACTGTCTATCTGACATTACCGCCTTAGTTACATAACTGATCGCCTGTGGTATATCTTTAACAAGAGTGGCCATCTTAGTCGCTGCAAATGATGTTTTATTATCATAAGTAGTAGCCCTCCTACCTATAATTTCTACAGATTGTAATTCGAGAACTTGTTCTTTTAACTGAAAGTTTACTTGCAAGGTTTGACTGGGAATAATGGAAACCTGTTTGGTTTCGGTTTCATATCCCATCGAAGAAATCCTAATGGTATATACGCCAGGATTTACATTTTCAATACTATATTCCCCAAGTTTATTGGTGACTTTTCCTTCACCAGTGCTAAGGATTACACTAACGTATTGAAGAGGTTTTTTTTCATAATCTGTAATTGTGCCATGGAGTGTACCCGTTTGAGAAAATGCTGAGTTTGTTGATATTCCTGTAAGGAGTATCATGGATATAATAAATTGCTTCGTTCGTTATCTTTATTTAGACTAATTATAGATAAAGAACGAATGCACGACCGACGTCTCACTTTATCTATTTTATTCAGGCGAAATTAAAATAAGAAATAATTGTCATTTATTGGTTCCGTTTTCTTCGTTCCCTTAGATTTATTAAGGACATTAATAATGATTGATTTAATTCTTCAGATCTTGAGGAATAGCCTTAGTGACGGCCAAATCATTGCATAAAGCGGTTTTCTAGAAAGTTTTTTTGGCCCAATAGGTTTTGTATTTAAAACCTGAGCGGCATGGTGCCGGCCTCTTTTGGCCTCACACGCATGACTTAGGATTGAATTTTGGGGGTTCCCTTTTTCTTAATTCTAAATGAGGCTAGGTGAGGTGGGAGGTTTGGCACTTATATCTGCGTATGCTGAAAATGTCTGCTGTCATTTTCAACTCCTGCAGATGTAAAAGTGAAGATTCCTTATCGCGGGCTGGCGAGAAAGAAAATTTAAAACTACTTCTCGGATTCAAAATCAAGACTATTTTCTATTATTCATTATTCTCTGGAGATGAATAGATATTTTTTGGCATGTTAATAGTTGTTTTGTTAAGATTGATAGGGCCCAATACCAGAGTTGTATTCTAAGGGATCTGCATTGACATTTATAAACTCAAAAGTTGGGAGTGTCCATTTATAAAAACCCTCTTCATTACCCAAGACAATTAATTTATTAGCTGTATATTTGGATTGATATATTGATCCAAATACAGCTTGAATTCCGTAACATTCTTTAACGTTATACTTTCTATTTTCAATTGAAATTTCTACAACCGGGTAATTATCTGAACCAAAATAAGTCCCGTTAAATCAATTATATCCTCTGCAAAAGTGCTTGGATTGGCTTTTTCAGTTTGATTGATAGTTTTTTTTCATCTACAACTACAGCTTTTGGTCTTTAGTAATATCTTTATAATCGATTGATGTAACAAAAGAAATATGTAGAAGGCATTTTAAACAATTCATATTTATTTGTTTTTCATGGTTTAGCACATTGACCATATGAAATTATAAATATGAGTTGTGTATTAATTTTAATACAGCAGGATATCTCCAAAAGTAGCCATTAAACTAGCGGCATCTTAGTCACTATTATAGAATTTCGTTTTTTATACAAATGAAAATGTCCTCGTCCTTCGGGCAGGATTCAAGTCTGTCAGATTGTAATTTGATTAGTAGTCATTTCCTCTCCGTAAAAAAACCCTTCTGATTTTCTTACCATCTTCTAATTCATGAAGAATCCAAATATCCTCATTTTCACCAGCTTCTAATCTCCAGTTCTTTTTGGGGTCAGCAAGTAGTTTTTTGATATTTCGTGGAAAGGCATTGGCAGCTCGTGCATCTTCCCAGATTCTTATGGTTTTAAATATTTCATTTTTTTGCGGGCAACTTTCAACATCTTCTTGGTTAAGTATCAAGCTATAAGTCGTACCCACACCCACAGAAATTGCTTGTATGTGTTCGTATTGCTGTACTGCCGAGCCGGCCTTAATGGCGAAATTGCCTCCCATACCCACAGGAAAAAAATTGGAATACGTAACATCTCGCAGGTCTTTGCCTTGGCTGCTTGTATTGCCCCATTCTCTAGTCTCTGCGTTATATAAGTTTTTCCCGCTACCCACATTCCAGATACTTTGATAATGCCATGAGCCTTCTGATAATGTAGCACCAGTAAAACGTATAGGTGGAATACCATGTTCTGCCGCTCTTTCAAACAGTTTTCTGAAAAAGCGTTTTGCCGAGTAGTAGCCGTGCCCATTGTTAAACAAAAACTCTTGTCCATCAAAATCGTAATAACCTAGACCATTAATAAAACAGACATCGGCATAGTATTCGGCAATTTTGTCCTGAAGATCCATATTTGGAATTAAACCATCGTAGCCATAATTTAAGGTAACCTGCAACTTGTAAATGACATCATTCACCTCATGATTGGCTGGCTGTGTTCCCCAGTATCCTCGCTTCACATTTAAAAGTCTATATGGCCTACTTTCTGAGACACCTAGATAATAAATAAGCTCCTTGCCAATTTTTATCATATTCAAATCCTTAGCATGCCCTTCCCAACTAGCAACCTCGTTTAAATACTTTGGGTCATTTACC
>JBNMFK010000301.1:0-4751 GCA_051269965.1 Algoriphagus sp.
TACCGAAGAGGGCATGGATGAAAAACTAGTCCTAAGAGGCGACGGTACATCTGTTTATATCACACAGGACTTAGGAACTACCGAATTGAAGTTCAAAGATTTTGGTTCAGAAAAAGCTATTTGGGTGGTAGGAAACGAACAAGATTACCATTTCAGAGTACTCTTTGCCATCATGAAAAAATTAGGTCGAAGCTATTCAGATGGCTGTTATCATCTAAGTTACGGTATGGTGGATTTGCCTTCGGGTAAAATGAAATCTCGAGAAGGCACAGTAGTTGATGCCGATGATTTAGTAGCAGAAATGATAGCTACCGCCAGAGCTACCGCAGAGGAAAGAGGAAAGATAGCCGAATTTGATGAAGCAGAAAAGGAAGAACTTTTTGAAATGTTGGCTCTCGGAGCCCTTAAGTATTTCCTACTGAAAGTAGACCCTAAGAAAAAAATGCTTTTCGATCCAGCAGAGTCTATTGATTTCCAAGGTAACACGGGTCCTTTCATTCAATACACGCATGCCAGAATTAAATCCATCTTAAGAAAAGCCAGGAAAGAAGAGCTTTCTATTCCTACCGAAATAGCCAAAGTGACGATGGCTGGAATTGAAACTGATTTGATTTACCTCTTAAGCGAATATAAAAATACGCTTGACAGATCGGCCTCCGAATATGCCCCATCCATTGTAGCGAATTATTGTTATGACTTAGCCAAAACGTTTAACTCCTTTTATGCCGAATTAAGTGTGATGAATGAGTCGGATCTGGCTATTAGAGATTTCAGATTAGCCTTAATTCAGCAGGTGGCGGCTACAATTAAAAAAGGTATGGGCCTCTTGGGCATTGATGTTCCTGAACGGATGTAAAAAGGCTAAGTGAACCTTGTTTCATGAAATAAGGTAGTGGTTTGGGATAGAGTTTAGAAAAGTCACTGACACTGAAAAAACTATTTGAGTATTATACTCAATGATTTTAATGGAGAAAGCAAGCCAAAGTAAAGAGCAAAAAAGATTTTATTTGAAACTTTTCGCTAAAAAGCTGTATCCAAATTTCCCTCTAATTTAGAAAATGAGGCTACTATTGATAAACCCTAAATTAGATGTAAAAACAGCCTTTAGAGCTCCCGAAGAACGTTATTTACGTTGCGAAGGGTAAAACTCCTCGCAAAAGGGTTGAAGAGTAATATAGTTTGTTACGATTCATTAAAGGCTCTTAAGATTAGTGCGTTAACTAATTTTCTTAAATCGAACTCAGATTTAAAGAATATTTCCTCTTGTTATGAAATTCTTGCAAAAGATTACCTTTTAAAAGTCTCAAATGAATTGATGCAAATTAGCTTAGTATACCTTCAGCTACATATAACTCTTCTTCTAGCACAAATCCAATGGGCAGTAGGTACTATTTCCCAAAGAACTTAGGGTTCTTTCCATTATCCAAGTTTACTTCTTGACTTGTAAAAAACGGAACTATAAAAAAACAGAGCTACTTAACTTAATTGTTAGCCTTTAGATAGTAGGTTCAATGTAATAAAAATAACTTTTGCAGGTCTTATTCATAAAGAAAACAAGGCCTACTTTTAAATAAGGCCTAAATATTCATGAGTTTATTTATATTAGCCGAATAACCGTTCATTAATGAAAAAAAGACATTTACTTTTATTACCATTTCTTTTTCTGTCTTATCTGACTCAGGCTCAAAAAGACTTCAAGGTCATTGCATATTACCAGCCTAAAGTACCTCCGCAAGAGATTCCTTATCAGCATTTGACACATATAAATTATTCCTTTGCCATTCCTGCTCCATCTGGAGATACATTGATACCATTAGAAAATGATGCTAGGCTAAAGGAATTAGTTCCTATGGCTCACGCTAAAGGCGTTAAAGTATTTATCTCCATTGGAGGTTGGTCTGTAGGCGATGGCGGCGGAGATGATACTCGTTTCCATAAAATGTCTGAAACAGCTGAAGGAAGGGCTAAGTTTATAAAAAGCACGATGGCCTTTGTAAGTAAATACGATTTAGATGGTGTGGATTTAGACTGGGAATACCCAGACCCTAACCATCGTTCGGCAGATGATTATGTGCTTTTATGCAAAGATTTACATGCTCTTTTACAAGGGAAAAATAAAGAACTTACAGCAGCTGTAGTTTCTGCAGGCAAACAGGCTTATGGCTTTAAAGAAGAGGTTTTCCAATATATGGACTGGCTAAACATCATGGTCTATGATGGCGATTATGGTCCAGAAGAAATAAAGCACCATAGTCCCTACTCCATGGCTGTTCGTTGCGTAGATTTCTGGTTGGCGGAAAGGCACCTTCCTGCTGAAAAATGCGTCCTAGGCTTACCTTTTTATGCCAAGAAAGGACACGGAAACTTTGGTTACTCTTATAAAAAACTTCTTGCAGAAGGTGCCAGCCATTATGACGACTACTGGAATGGTCACTTTTATAATGGTACCATAACTATTGCCAATAAAACACAACTCGCCATAGATAAAAAACTAGGCGGCGTGATGGTTTGGGAATTAAGTCATGATACCAGTGACGAATTTTCTTTGTTTAAGACTATAAATGACCAAATCAAAAAATGAGAAAAATACTTCTACTGCTGCTCTGTCCTTTAATCTCTGCTGCTCAAACCTCTTATGCCGAAAAACTCGGATACCCAACAGATGCCAGAGTGCTCATTCTACACATAGATGATGTAGGTATGAGTTATGACTCTAATTTGGGAACCATTAAGGCCATGGAAGAAGGGATGGCGAATTCATTGAGTATGATGATGCCCTGCCCGTGGATTCCCGGCTTCTTTAAATATTTAGAAACTCATCCGAACGTAGACGCTGGCTTACATCTAACACTCACCTCTGAATGGGATAATTATCGCTGGGGACCACTAGCCGGAAAACCTGCTGTTCCTGGTTTAGTAGATAAACAAGGTGCTATGTGGAATAATGTAGGACTTACGGCTACAAATGCGTCTCCAGACGAAATAGAAATAGAAATTAGAGCTCAGTTAGAAAGAAGTAGAAATATGGGTTGGGAACCTACCCATTTAGACTCTCATATGGGAACACTTTTTGCTACGCAAGATTATCTAAAAAGGTACTTGAAAGTAGGAATCGAAGAGGGTATTCCAGTGATGTTTCCGGGTGGTCATAATACCTTGATTCAAGAAACAACGGCTGCCTCAGGACTTACCAAAGAAGTAACAGATGTTATTGGAAAGCAACTTTGGGATGCTGGTTTACCTGTTTTAGATGATTTACATAATATTTCTTACGGGTGGAAAGGGGATAACACTATGACGGACGAAGAGTTAATGGCCTACAAAACCGAAAAATATATAGAGACTATTGATATGTTAAAGCCAGGGCTTACCATGGTAATCATGCACTGCACCTGGCCAACAGAGGTTTTTGGAGAAATGTCAGAATCCGGTATGACTCGAAAAGGAGATATGCTAGCTATGATGAGCCCAGATTTCAAAGCTTATCTTAAAGCCAATAACATTATTCTCACTACTTGGCGAGAAGCCAAGAAAAGAAGAGACAATCTAAACTAAACCTTCAAAAAGTCCTTGATTTTTTCTTTAAGACCGACTGACTCTGGCTCTTTCTTGACAATATCTAACTCCCAGTTCATGGAGCTAGCAAGTTGTTTTATAATAACTTCTATCTGGCGATTTGCAGATGCTGGTAAGTCACTTTCCATTGCCGTGTCTAACATTAAACCCTTAGCCTCGCCTAGTATTTTAGTATAATCTTCAGTATTGAACTTGCTGAATATGCCCTGATTGATGTCATAAAATTTATATTCTGGGTCAATTGAAAGTACTTCCGCCTCTGGAAAATGCTCGATAGTTACTTTACGAGTTCTTTCAGCTATCCGCCATGTCATTTTTGAAAAGTCAAACCCAATAGATACTTTAGCCTTAGCTACTACCAAAGCTTTTTTTGTACTCGCAAAAACGCCCCAAATCTCCTTTTTACTATTATGGTCGTAAATTTCCGAAAAATAGCCTTCGGCCAATATTACTTTAAAAACCTTCTCTATTCGTTCTAATAGTACAGTAGATTCTGCTTGAATTTGCTCTTTCTTTTTTCGTCTTCCAACCTTATATCTCCAGCTAAAAATTTGCCATGCGGCTAGACCACCGATCGTCAAGGCTATTAAAAAAAGTAATGATTCCATAAAACTAAGATAGATTGAATTGCCATATTTAGGCTAAGGTAGTCAGCAAAAATATATTATTTATTTCCTACTCGAGACGCAAAACAAGTCTTATTATTATACAATTAGTTTTGTCAATCCTTTGATTTTATTCTAATAAGTTGAGGTCAAAAAGCATTTCACTATTTTTGCAAACAGCACAATTATGGAACAAATAAAGAAAAACCTCATACTTCTAGTGGGTCCCACCGCCGTAGGAAAAACAGATTTATCCATAAAGATTGCTACGAAGTTTAATGCTGAGATATTTTCATGTGACTCGCGTCAATTTTACAAAGAACTCAGCATTGGCACAGCAAAACCTACCACCGAAGAATTAGCCAAAGTTAAACATCATTTTATTAATAATTTAAGTATAAAGCATGACTATACAGTCTCTGATTTTGAAGAAGAAGCTCTTACTCAATTAGATACTTATTTCAAAGAAAATGACACGGCTATAATGACTGGCGGCTCTGGTCTTTTTGTAAAGGCCATTACCCATGGTTTGGATGATATACCAGATACTCCGAAAGAAGTAAGACAAGG
>JBNMFK010000302.1:0-4699 GCA_051269965.1 Algoriphagus sp.
GACCTGAGAATAGCAATACTATGTTCTATAGGGCCTCAAAAAATTAAGAAATTTAAAAGATAAAAAAGTGAACAAAAAAGTACAGTTAATCATTTTAGACGGATGGGGAATCCCTAAAGTAGGCGAAGAATGGCGTTCGGCTATTGAAAAAGCTAAAGTCCCATATTTTGAACACTTAATGAAAACTTATCAAAGTAGCACGTTGGAAGCATCCGGAAGGGCAGTAGGTCTTCCAGATGGTCAAATGGGTAACTCTGAGGTTGGTCATATGAACCTAGGAGCTGGCCGTGTAGTCTTTCAGCAATTAGAGAAGATAAACTTAGAGATAGAAGAAGGTAGACTGGCGAATGAACCAATATTGAAGGCTTCACTTCAATACGCCAAAGAGAAAGGAAAGAAAGTTCATTTCATAGGATTAGTGTCTGACGGAGGAGTGCATTCTCACATAGAGCATCTTAAAGGCCTCACTAAAATAGCTGCGGATGCGGGTTGCAAAAGTGTTTTTGTCCATGCGTTTTTAGATGGGAGAGACTGTGACCCAAAATCAGGAAAAGGTTTTATGTCGGATTTGCAGTTACATTTGGCTACCTATGGTGGTCAGATAGCCTCAATGACTGGTAGGTATTATGCGATGGATAGAGATAAAAGATGGGATAGGGTTAAACTTACCTATGATGCCATGGTGAAAGGAGAAGGAGAGCGTGTTTCTAATGGAGGTATGTTATCGGCCATTCAAGCTGCTTATGATTCTGGAGTAACAGATGAGTTCATAAAGCCAATAGTGGTAGAGCAGCATGGCGAACCTATAGGAAATATAGAGGAAGGAGATATGGTGATGTGTTTTAATTTCAGAACAGACAGGGGAAGAGAAATAACTCAGGCTTTAAGTCAGATAGATTTCCCAGAGCAAGATATGAAGGCTCTAGATATAAAGTATATCACCATGACAAATTATGATGCTACATACAAAAACATCGGCGTCATTTATGAGAAGGATAACTTAGTCAACACCCTAGGTGAGGTTTTAGAAGCAGCCGGAAAGAAGCAAATTAGAATTGCTGAAACTGAGAAATATCCTCATGTAACCTTCTTTTTCTCTGGAGGAAGAGAGAAGGAGTTTGAAAGAGAAAGTAGAATCATGGCACAGTCTCCAAAAGAGGTGGCGACCTACGACTTAAAACCAGAAATGGCAGCGGCAGATATTAAAGCAAGTATTCTTCCAGAACTAGAGAAAGGAGAGGTAGACTTTGTCTGTTTAAATTTCGCAAATCCTGATATGGTAGGACATACAGGAGATTTTGAAGCGGTGGTAAAAGCGGTAGAAACTGTAGACGCTTGTCTAAAAGAGGTAGTAGAAACGGGTTTAGCCAATGGTTATTCGGCCATAGTCATTGCAGATCATGGAAATGCAGATTATATGCTCAATAATGACAAATCTGTGAACACAGCCCACTCTTTAAATGTAGTACCTTTTATCGTGGTCGACCCTGCATACCATAACAAACCTAAGCATGGCAAATTAGGTGATGTAGCTCCTACTATTCTAAAAATTATGGAGGTCAAAATTCCAGCGGAAATGACTGGAAATATTCTGCTGTAAGAATTAATTTAATAAGAAAAGAGTCAAAAGCTCTTTTCTTATTTTTAGGACTTCGCTTTAGGATTAAACTTTTTCAAATAAACCTCTAATTTTTCTACAGAATGTTCAAAGCTATATATGTTAAGTATTGAGTTATGACCATTTAGCCCTTTTAGACTTCTTAATGCGTCATTGTCCGCCAACATTTTTAGATTTCCGGCCATGCCTTCGGTGTCTAAATATTCAGCCAGAATACCCGCTTCATCTTTCACAAACTCAGAACAGCCTCCTGTATCTTTAAAACCTAATATTGGCTTTTTACACAAAGCAGCTTCTAGCATCACCAGCGGGAAAGGGTCCTCTCTACTGCTGACAATAAAAAAGTCTAGTGCATTAATAATTTCTACAGCTCTAGAGGTAGGGGGGATAAAAGTTATGTCACTTTTAATACCCATTTTAGCTACGTCGTACATGATTTGTGTATAGTAGTCCCCTTTGGGTTTTAGGCCTATCCAAACAAAATGTACAGGATTAGTGAAGGCTTTCCTACTTACTGTATTGACCAAATTAATGAAAACATCCACTCCTTTTCGCCATTCGGCATTTCCACAAGCACCTGCTAAAAGTATTTTTTCTGGTAAACCAAAATCCTTTTTTATCGTCACTTTATCGGAATCCTCATGTAGTTTGAGCACTCGCTCATTATCTACAAATGAATGAATGACTTTTATCTTTTCTGAAAGAGAAGGATTATCATTCACCAGATTATCTTTAACCGCCTGAGAACAGGCTATGATGCCATCAGCTGATTTTAAGAAATTATCTTTGTCTGCCTTACTCGCATAAAGGCTCAAAGAGAAAGAAAGTTCATGAATGTGGGCAATGAGCGGAATATTTAAAGCCTTCTTGATGCTGACTGCCGCTGATGCCGTGGCTATGGTGTTCGAGTAAATTAGGTCAATACTTTTTTTTGCGTAGCTCTTTTTAATAAAATGCCTCAGTCCTCCAGATTTGAATACTTTTGAAAGAACTTTCTCTTTCCTAGAACCTTTTTTAGAGGGCACTTCTAACACCTCACATACGGCCTCAAAATCAGCCAAAAGGGGGCCCCATTTAGTCAGACATAGTAGGTGAATACCGAAACCTTTTCTCTTAAAATCTTTCATGATGTTGAGGAGAAAAAGCTGAGCTCCTGCTCTGTTGGCATCGTGACTTACGAAGAGAATGTTTTTCCTGAGGCTATTCAATTGCTTAAAACTTCGTTGATTATTTGACAGATTCTATCGACATCAATAAGAGCTAAATCCTTATAAAGTGGAAGAGACAGAACTCTTAGTGAAACTGATTCAGAAACAGGACATTGGTCATGACTACCAGCGTATACAAGTGTATTTAAAGAAGGATAAAAATACCTCCTAGGGAAAATATCTTGAGCTTTTAATGCTGCTATTACTTTTTCTGTAAGGGATTCGTCCGGTAAAACTATAGGGTAGTAGGCATAGTTATATTCAAAGTCTTTTTCTAAAGAAGTCGGCCTATGAAGCTTTTCAAATGAAAGTTGACTATCATATCGTTCAGAAATTTTCTTTCTATCAGCTATAATAGCTTCTAAATGAGGTAAGTTAGCTAAACCCATAGCCGCATGAAACTCAGAATTTTTGGCGTTAATACCCATAGATTCATACGCGTCATTTACATGACCAAAACTTCTGTAATACCAGAGCTTCTCAAATAAAGCTTTGTTTCCATTCACAACAATGGCTCCTCCCTCTGTAGTGTGAAAAACTTTAGTAGCATGAAAACTACAAGTTGCAACATCTCCATAACTTAAGAGAGATTTTCTTTTTAATTTTACATTAAAAGCATGAGCTGCGTCATAAATGACAGGGATATTATATTTTTTACCGAGGGCAGCTATGCCGTCCACATCGCAAGGATTACCATAAACATGAGTGGCCAAAATAGCTGAGGTTTTGTCTGTTATTTTGGACTCGATGAGCTCGGCGTTGATGTTTAAATCTGTTGGGTTTATATCAGCAAAAACAGGTCTACAATTCTCCCATAGAATAGAGGTGGTAGTGGCACAGTAGGAGTAGGGTGTCGTGATTATTTCTCCACTCAATTCTAGAGCCTTAATGGCTAACTGAAGAGCTATGGTACCGTTAGAGACATATAAAAGGTCACGTATGTCTAAATGAGACTTAAGTTGAACTTCTAGCCTTTGCAGAAGTGGGCCATTGTTAGTTAGCCAATTAGATGTATATATCTCGTCTATATAGGACTGATATTCAGCCTTTGGGGGTAAAAAAGCTTTGGTGACAAATATACTCAAACCAATTATTGTTTATTAAAAGATGAAACTAAGCTTTATTGTTCAAACTCTTTTTGCCAAGTCTTAATTTTGAGATTAATCGGTCGGATAACTCCGGGCCATTTCCCAAGCCATTCAGACTCTCCTCGATGGTCTTGAATGTCAAACACTAAGGCCTCTTCAAAAAAGAATAAGGGACGAGACTCATCCTTCACTACCATTATGGAAATGTAGTAGGAGCCATCGTTTAAAAATTCTCCAGGGATATTGAACTCTGACGAGATAAGCCCCTTTTTGAAAACTTGACCTTCATTGGCTAGATTGAAAACACATTGGCCTGTCACTTCGTGAAGGAAAACACTGACATTGAGTTTGGCTTCTTCGTGATCATTCCAGAATTCATATTCTACCCTTAGCGGCGACTGTGTGGTAATGGCCTTACTCACACTGAGTTCTTCTGTTGATTTTAGCTCTATTCTATTGGCTAAAATACCATTTTCTCCAGGAGCCTTGGACTTATCTGGCCAGACTTGTTTTACCTGAAAAGAAGAGGCATTTTGAATGTAATTATTAACTACAGAGTTAATGTCTCCAGAGTCTACTAGTTCACCTTTTCTTAAAAAGGCACCTTTATTACATAAGTTTTGAACAGCAGTTAGGTTATGACTTACAAAGAGAATGGTTCGTCCACTTCGTGAAACATCACGCATTTTCCCAATACTCTTCTTTTGGAAATCTGCATCTCCAACGGCCAATACCTCATCCACAATAAGTATTTCAGGCTCTAAATGTGCTGCTATAGCAAAGCC
>JBNMFK010000303.1:0-4695 GCA_051269965.1 Algoriphagus sp.
AAGAAATCAGTTTGACGAATTTGAACTAAAGCTAGACGATAAATACAGCAGTGTTTTTGCAGAATCTGAGTTTTATATTTCATCGAAACTAGCAGGCAGACTAGGAGTAAGAGCTGAGCACTCTTCGATTATCAATGATTTCAATCTAGCTCCAAGGATATCCCTGGCTTATAAAACCGGGAAATATGCTCAAGTTTCCATAGCGGCAGGTACCTTCTACCAAAACCCAGATAAAGAGTATTTGTATATCAACCAAGGCCTAGGTTTTGAAAGGGCAGATCATTTAATTTTGAACTATCAAATCAAGAAAGATGAGAGAACATTTAGAACCGAAGTTTTTTATAAAAAATATGAAAATCTAGTTAGTGAGGACAGTCCAGTATTTGACCCTAATCCCTATAGATTCCCTACAGGCCAAACGGATAATTCTGGGGCTGGTTATGCCCAAGGATTTGATGTATTCTTTAGAGACCAAAAATCATTAAAGAATGGTGACTTTTGGCTTACATACTCCTACTTAGATACCGAACGACAATTCAGGAACTATACTGAATCTACTATACCTCACTTTGCTACTAAGCATAACTTTTCGGCTATCTATAAGCAATTTTTTAACCCAATTTCCACAAACGTAGGTGTCACTTTCACCCATACCTCAGGACGACCGGTTTACACCCTGGGAGAAGATTTTAAAGAAGTGGAGCAAACAAAGGCCTTTCAAAACCTTAGTTTGAGTGCTAGTCATGTAAAGCTAATAGGAAACAGTTTTTTTGTATTCTACGCCACTTTAGATAACGTACTTGGCAGAAAAAATATTTTCGGATACCGTTTTTCACCAGATGGCAAAGAACGCTATGCAGTTAGACCTCCTGTAAACAGAACCTTCTTTCTCGGTGTGAATTGGACCTTCGGGCAGCTAAACGGAAGAAGTCGTGAAGCAGACTTAAACTTTTAAACAAGGTATTCTCCTGTCTCTTTCAATAATCAAAATTTAATCAAATCAAAAAATGAAAAAAGTAATCTTATCTCTTATACTTGCATTCACCGTTTTCTCGCTATCAGCTCAAAGTAATAATTACGAAAAAACCATGGCAGAGCTCGTTGCACAAATAGAGCAAGTAATACCTCCCAATTTACACCAACCATTAACCAATAAAATGGAACGTATTGCTGCTACAGAAACGGAGCAATGGCTCCCTAATTATTGGGTGGCATTCTGTTACACTTCTGATTCCTTCAAAAAGGGAAACCTCGCAGAAAGAGACCAACTATTAGACATAGCTGATGAGTATATGAAAAAAGCTGAACTCCTAGCTAAAGAAAAGAATTCAGAAATAGCTGTTTTAAAAGCACAAATGGCCTCTGCAAGAATGTCAATAGATCCTATGAATCGTTTCCAAAAATACGGAGGTATTTTCCAAAATGCTTTAACTTCTGCCATAGATTATGACTCAGGAAACCCAAGAGCTTACTATTTACTAGCCACTAATGCCTATTTTACTCCTGAAAACTTTGGAGGCGGTCATGCGAAAGCAAAGCCACTTTTTGAGACCGCTCTTGAAAAATTTAATAACTTCAAGTCTGAAAGCAAAATGCATCCTAACTGGGGTTTTTATGAGAGTACCTATTTTCTTTCAGAAATAAACAAATAATTATGCCTAACGATTTTAACTTCACGTTGGGGTATGCGGATCTAGTTTCAGAATTAGATCTGGCCCCAAAAAGATACCGCTTAGCTTCCTTTGTTTTAAACTTTGCAGCTGGACTCTCTAGCTATGCCATTTATAAGGGTTTAGGAGAGATTAGTTCGGGTTTATCTTCGTCACTGGAAATTCTTATTCCTATTTGCCATGGCTTATATTTTTTAATGCTGATAGGCCAAGGAAGCCTAGATAGGGGCTTTCATAACATTATCTCTCTCATCACTCATTTGCTCGAGAAATTTGAAGAAGGGCTTAAAAAATTGCTTGCCGCTTTTCTCCCCTTTGTGGTCAATATCGCCATAATGTGTTTCATTTTCCCTTTTATTTATATCGGTTTACAACTACTCTCAAATTTCTCTTTGACTCAAACCTTTCTTGAGAAAATTAATGTCCTTAACCAGCTAGGAGGAGTCAGTGCAATTTTTGCCTTTTTTAAGGAATTTTTAATAGTACCCTATATCCTTTCAGCCATCGCTGTTACCTGTAATTGGCTCTTTTTAAAAGACAATCATTAATGTTTGGAAATCCAATACATATAAAAACTTACCCCACCGATGATTTAACCAAGATACATTTGATCACCACTTGGGGTGACGTTCAATGTTTGGCAACAGATATTAATGAGATAAAAATTGAGGTTTTCGCACAAAAACTATCTCTTTCTAATCCCTTTCAATGGCAAAACATGAATCAGGAAGAGTTTAAAAGGGAACAATTCAGAATAGTTAAAAAAGACAATACGCTTAGCATCTCTAGTTATATAAACAATGAAAGTAACTTTCTGAGTCTATTCAGGTTTCGGAGGGTCTCCTTTCGAGTTCATTTACCAAAATATTTCTCTACCGATCTCAAAACATACAAGGGTAAAATTTATCTTGATGGCCTCTCTGGGACTAACTTCATAAACACTCGTTTAGGAGGAATTGAAATTAGAAACCTACATGGTAAAACCTTAGGCACCGGCAAAAGTTTTGGCTATCCTATTGCCGTAAATAATTGTCATGGCGAGGTTAAGCTTTCGACAAATGGCGGAAGTATCCAAATCTATCGTTCGTCCGGAAACCAAGAGTATAACACCTCTGGTGGAAGAATCACCATAGCAGATTTTAATGGGAATATAAAAGTTAAAACTGCAGGAGGAAGTATAAGAGCTGATAGAATAGATGGGGAACTAAAAGCTGCCTCTAGAGGAGGAAGTATAAAGGTTTTTGGGGCTAGTGGAAATGTGGCCGCCAACACAAAAGGCGGCTCAGTAAAAGTCAATATGGATCATATCTCAGAGTTCCTTTGGTTGGAAACTAGCGGCGGCTCTATAGATTTTACTTTCCCTGAGAATCTAGGCATGGAAATCACAGCCAAAGGCAGTAGCGTTAGGAGCTATGGACAATTCCATTTTGAGGGAGCCAAACGTAGAGGAAGATGGGATGGGAAAATAAATCAAGGCGGCCCTAATGTTCAACTCAAAACAGGTGGTGGAGGTGTAAGAATAAGGACAAAACCTATCACTCAAAGGACAGCTAAAAAGCCAATATCCAAGACTGTCTATCAAAAAACTGCTCTAGAAGTAAAACAAGATATCCCCTTAGCTAGCCCTCAAATAATCTCAAATAAATTTAAAAACCAAAAGGATAATATTTCTGTACCTAATTACAAACCAAGAGTTCCAGTTGAGGATTTCAAGAACACAGGTTCAGTGACTGCGTCCGACCGCATACCTGTATTTATACAAATTTTATCTGCTTTTGCGTTCACTATTCTATTCGTATACGGACTCAACAGCATTACTTACTTTACCTCTGAGTTATTTAATCCAACCTCCTTAGAAGCAGAGCAAAACAAAGCCGTGGCTCTGCTAAATCTAACTACTGGTCTTTCCGCATTCTTAGGCGTTACCCTATTTATTTACTTCATAGAAAAATATATTAGACCAAAATGGTCTAAATATTTCGTTTTAATTGGTGTAACCTCTTTTACCTTCTTTATTATCCATCTCATTATCAATAATACGCTTGCTGTACAAAATAATCCAAATGATTTTTGGAAGTATTTTACTCGAATAACACAACCAAAAGATTACTTTGTTTTTAATAACTTTTCGGTCATATTTTATGGCGTAATACCTTCTTTCGTAGCATGTGCTTATTTTGCATATTGGCGTAATTCTACAAATCTGAACAGGAAAATTTCAGAACAAGAATATCAATTATTGAATCTAGATAAGCTTAAAACCAAGGCCCAACTCACTGCCTTAGAAGCCAGAATAAACCCACACTTTTTATATAATTCCCTAAATAGCATTGCCGGCCTTATTCATGAAGACCAAGATAAAGCTGAGGATATGACCGTAGAACTTTCAAAACTATTTAGAGCGACCACTGGTCGAAATAATGAAAGTAATCACACAATAGAAGAGGAAATCAACCTAGTTAAATCTTACTTGGCTATTGAGCAAATGCGTTTTGGAGACAGACTTACCTATGAAATAAATGTAGACGGCAGTCTCAACCAAATAAAAATTCCAAGATTCTTACTCCAGCCGCTAGTAGAAAACGCTATTAAACATGGTATTGCAAAAATAGCAACTAACGGAATCATTAAGATTGATATCAAGAAAATGGCTCAGCACATACAAATAAACATTCATGACAACGGACCAGATTTTGGAGAATCTGTCTCTGGTGGATATGGTCTTAAAAGTGTGAGAGATAAACTCAAAATAATCTACGGAGAAAAGGCTTCATTTTACATCACAAATACCCCTGCAAAAAACATCGAAATAAGCATTGACCTAGATTATGAATTATAAAACGATACTGATAGACGACGAGCCATTAGCTATCAGCAGATTAAAAAGGCTGTTGGCGAAATTCAGTGATGTGTTTCAAATAGTTGACCACGCTACAAATGGCAGAGATGGTCTAGAAAAAGTGGAAACACAAAAGCCTGACCTCATTTTTTTAGACATAGAAATGCCACTCATGAACGGCTTTGA
>JBNMFK010000304.1:0-4670 GCA_051269965.1 Algoriphagus sp.
TCTAGCCAACACTCCACAGTTCTATTTGTAGGGTAAATCCACTTATCTCCTGAACCCGCCGTACCGACAGCACCTACCGATCTTCTAGTTCTATATGGCAGGGGTCTCTACTTGGAGCGGAAGAAACCATATTAAAAGCAGTTTAATTCGGGAACATAGATAAGGCAATAATAGGTAGAATCTATTGTGTTACTATTATTTCCCGCTATCACACCACCATGAAATCCGTACTGCGTCCATATCCATAGTCCGTACTAGGAGCATACATGCATTCGATAACATTATCTTTGGTGTCTGAAAGAGTACCATTGTCATAACTAAAGCCAATATCAGAAGTGTGTCCAACCGCCAAGGCATAACTAAAAAACTATGACTAAGATACCTAATGATTTCCAAAGGCCTTTTCTTTTTTTTATTGAGATAGTAATTTTGTATTCTCTTGAATTGGTTCATTAGAATATAACCCAATTGAATACAAAACACATATTGATTTACGTGAAAGGAGTAGCTAATTCCATCTCAAAAGTGGGGAAAGAATCGTCAAATTAAGTAAACGCCGCTTTTTTTTATACAACATGTAAAAATAGAAGTACCAATTAAGGAACCAGTAAAAATAAAAAATATCTCCTGGTGAAAACAGTGTTAACTCTCTGTTTATTAATGAATCTTGCAAAAAAAGCCAACCGATATCTAGGCATAAATACCAATTATTATAAAATTTCTAAGTCTCCATAACTATACAGAATACCTAGAAAAAGGTTGACATTCACAAATATCAATCATGGTAATAAGGTAATATTCTACAGAATATATAAGCTTTAGGACTCGACTCGATATCGGATATGCTACAGATAATCTTTTGTCTACAATAGAGTTTTCTTTTTCAAACTTTATTAATCATGTAACTATAAAAAAAGCCCCTTCCAAAGAAGGGGCTCGTACCCAGAGCCGGGGTCGAACCGGCACGATATTGCTACCATTGGTGTTTGAGACCAACGCGTCTACCAATTCCGCCATCTGGGCTTTTCAAGAATAGGTTGCAAAAGTAGAATTTGCTTTGATTATCTCAAAGGATTTCAAATAAACTTTTCTAAAAAGTATATTTAACCAACAGAATGTCTACTCATATCTCAAAGACTCTATAGGATCTAATTTTGAAGCTTTATATGCAGGATAAAAGCCAGAAAGTAAACCTACAGAAATACAAACCACAAGGCCTGTAAATATCCAGCCCCAAGGCACTATAAAGTTGGACTCTTCAAACATAAGAGAAGAAACTAGGTTTCCCCCAGCTATACCTAATATAACACCTGCCAACCCACCGAAGATACAAATGATGATAGCTTCTAGCAGAAATTGAATCCTTATTTTTTGGGGACTCGCACCTAAAGCCTTTCTTACTCCTATTTCTCTAGTTCTTTCGGTAACCGACACCATCATTATGTTCATGAGGGCGATAGCAGCTCCTAAAAGTGTAATGATAGAAATAACTAAACCTCCGATTTGCATGGCCCCAGTTATTTGCTCTGTCTGCTTCACTAAACTATCCGCCCTTTCTATCTTAAAACTATCTGCCGCTATGGTTACGTCTCTTCTTACACGTCTCATAACAGCTATAGCTTGCCCTATGGCTTCCTCTATACCAGAAACATTTTCTACGGAGGTGGTTATTTCATAGGAAAAATTTCCAGCCGTATCATACTGCCTTGCCATGCTAAGCGGAATTAATATTATTCTATCATCTCCTCCACCTGATAGGCTACCCTTTGAATTCAATACCCCAATAATTCTGTATCGGTTACCTAGAAAAGTAATTTCCTTATCTATGGGAGATTCTTTAGGGAAGAGTTTTTTGACCAATTCCAATCCTACGACAGCCACCTTGGAAGATAATTGCATATCAGAAGGGCTTATATTTCTTCCATTTTGGATAGAATATCCTTTTATACCCAAAAACTCCTCATCTCCACCCATTACACGTATGTTGGGGTTGGTTACCTCTGATTTATACTTGACCTCCACACTTCCAGAGACCCCCGTATAAATGCTAACTAAGGCATCTTCGGACTCCGTAAAGAATTCTTTAAATAGTTTTGCCTCTCTATATACAATAGGTGGATTAGGTTTTTCACGCATCCCGCCCTTCCTTCTCTGATTTCGTTCAGTTATGATGTCAAAAGTATTTGCTCCCAAGCCCGAAAGACTTTGATTAACATTGTTTTGAATACCATCCACCGCCGTAAGGATACCCACTAGAGCCAATATACCAAAAGCAATAATAGTCGCTGTTAGTACTGCTCTCAGCATATTTCCTTGTATTGCCCTAATTCCTTCGGCAAAGTTTTCTTTTAAATTCATATCCTACACATCAATTTTGGAGAAGTTTCGTTTCATTTGAGAAGCCTTTGAGCACATTTTCAGTACGAGAGGATTAACTTTACAAAAATCGAAAGAGCAATTTTAACTAGCAAACCTATGAAGAGAGTCTTATTACCGCTTATCATTTTTTTGACTATTTCTGGGTCCTTAAGAGCCAATCAACTCCTGATCCCTATGGATGAAGGTCAAAAAAATCATTTAAAGTCTTATGGATTGGTTTATTGGATTCTTGCAAATTATGAATTAGAAGTAGATTGGTTACTAAATTATAGGGGTGGCAGTTTTATGTTTCCAGTAAGTCAAAATTTCATTAATGAATGCGTGATACGAAACATCAGTTATGAGCTAATCTCTGAGGCAGATGCCTCTTCTATCCTTCAATTGGTTCGTAATCCAGATGCTAATATGGATGCAGTAAAGCTCCAAAAAGTACCTAAAATAGCCGTGTATTCCCCTAAAAGTACTCAGCCATGGGATGACGCAGTTACTATGGCTCTCACCTATGCAGAGATTGAGTACGAGAAAGTTTTTGACGAAGAAGTTCTAGAAGGAAAACTTCCTGAGTATGACTGGCTCCACCTTCATCATGAAGATTTTACAGGTCAGTATGGAAAGTTTATTAAAATGCGAGGGCAAAGCTGGTACCAGCAGCAGAAAAACGAAGCTGAGGAAATAGCGACTAAGTTTGGCTATACTAAGGTTAGTCAATCTAAGTTGGCTGTCGCTCAGAAAGTACGAGACTTTGTCTTAGGAGGAGGTTATATGTTTGCGATGTGTAATGCCACAGATACTTACGACATTGCTCTTTCTGCCGCAGGCCTTGATATTGTGGAAAGCCCATACGATGGTGACGGAGCAGACCAATCTGCCGATGTCAAACTAAATTTCAATAATACCTTCGCTTTTAAAGACTTCTCATTGATTTATGATCCATATACTGTAGAATTTTCTAACATAGATCATACAAAAGCAGAACGAGGGGTTAAAGAACAAAACGACTATTTCAACCTTTTTGAATTCTCTGCTAAATGGGATCCAATTCCAACGATGTTGACCCAGAACCATAAGAGCCTTATCAAAGGCTTTATGGGACAAACTACTGCCTATAAAAAGAGTCTGATTAAACCAAACGTCGTTATTCTTGCGGAAAATAGAGATTTGAATGAAGCTAGATACATCCATGGTACAATTGGAAAAGGCTTTTGGACTTTTTATGGCGGTCATGATCCAGAAGACTATGAACACTATGTAGGTGAGGAACCCACAGATTTAAACCTACATCCAAACTCTGCCGGTTATAGACTTATTCTGAATAATGTCCTTTTTCCCGCAGCCAAAAAGAAAAAACTAAAGACCTAACCTAAGACCATTGCTACCTCCACAGGATTGGACACCTGCTGAGACCCCAAAAAGGTTTTCGCGATGATTGCCAAACCTCAAATATGAATACGCACTAGCTAAAAGCACTAAATTCTTTCCTATGTATTGACCGACTAGCGTTAAAACTTGGGAAGATTGCCAAGTGGCAACTATTAAGAGAACCCTCTCTAAGGAAGTATAAAACATATGGATACAAATAAGCAACGTGTACCTAGAACCATTTCAAACAGACCGAAAGCCACTACGAGTTGACTTTTATCTAGAGCAAAAGACAAAGTCTCGTGAAACAACCTCCCCACTAATTGCTTAGCCTAGGCTCATCCCTATGACTTTAAAGAAATCCAATCATAAGAAAACTATAAACAGGGCGAACCTATAAAGAATAGGCGGCCGGTGATGTCGGATTAACTTTAACTTTACATACATTTAATTGTAACAAATATATCTTTCTGTAAAAAGATACCGCATGATATGTGCGTGTTTGATATCAGTTATTCGATGGCGTTGGTTGGAGCAGTTTTTGTAGTATGATTAATAAATCTGTCTTTCATGAATATCAAAAAACTAAATTTTATTTCACTTATTACTCTTACTGTGGGTACTTTATCATGCAACACCCCGGACAAAGTAATAAGTGCTTCTGATTTAGATCTTTCGTTGGAAGCCACACTCCGGAATTCCTCTGGTGGTATAGGCAAACCCTTTTACAAACTGCCCGAAAGCACAGACCTCGCTAGCATTCCGCAGGATCCATTAAATCCTTTGACTAAAGCAAAGGTAGAACTAGGAAAATTACTCTTTCATGAGACAGGCATAGCCCAAAATCCACAGAAAGGTATAGGAATGAACACGTACTCTTGTGCAAGCTGTCATCATGCTAGAGCCGGCTTTCAAGCTTGTCTACCTCAAGG
>JBNMFK010000305.1:0-4658 GCA_051269965.1 Algoriphagus sp.
AAATTCAATTTCATTTTGACCTTTGAATGATATAATTCCCTCCATCTATTTTATTAATTTGACCAAAAAAGATATGACATTTATAGCAATTCGTGACTATATGGGCTTTACTATTAATAAATATCATATAAGAACCAAGATAGCTTCTAATGAACATATGTAGAATATTGTCAGCTATTATCATATTCGTGGTATGTTCAAAAGTAAGTTTTAGTCAAACACTTGAATTAGGAGCTCTTCCCACTTTTACAGCTTATACCGGATTTGGAAATGCTACAAATTCAGGAAACATTGTAACCTAGAAATGTTTGGAGGGGAGTTTGTTTAAACCAAGGAATGATAACCGGATTTAGTTCGCCGAGTTCTTTTACTGTTTTAGCATACAACAATGATGTTTTAGCTGTTCAGGCCAGAAAAGATTTGTTTAGAGTATATATGCAAGGACATTTTTCTCACTCATACTATCGCTTTTGGAAGTGAAGTCCTTAATTGGCGTTTATTCCATATCCTAAAGTAGGAAATCCATAGAGGTAGATCTTACGTTTGATGGAGAAGGATGTTCTATTGCTGTATTCATAATAGAGCTCATTTGTCGGTTTTAAACTAATGTAGAAGGCCTCAGCCTTAGGATAGTAAATCAATAGGAATATTTACTCGTGATGTTCAAAAGTTTTCTTTTTCAATTCCATTACGGGATCTTTTTTCTTTTGTTCATAAGCTTGAATATTGTGGATGATCCTTCCTGTCTCGATTTCTGTGTTTCAGCAAAGGTCAATGGATCTTTGCTATTGAATCCCTTCTGTGATCATTATAAAAGCTAATATATTTCACTGGTTTTAGGTACAAATCAAGTCCATATTCTGGTGGGTTAAGATAAATTTCTTCGTACTTCACGTTTCGCCATAACCTTTCAATGAATGCAATGTCTGAGGTTCAGTCTTTACCATCCATGCTTAGTTTAATTTCACTTTTATAACGTGATTGGAAAATACTTCAGAGGTTTATTGACTCCCTTACACGAGGCGTGCTCATCTTGTTTATAAATTCAGGCATCTCCTTAAGTTCAATGGCCTCTTCTAGTATTTCTTTGCACCATTCGACATCCACACTGTTTGATAGATTCCGGCTAAGTACTTGACAACTATAAATATCCATTAAAGCCATTAAATAGCGGTTTACCATCCGCATAAAGTCTTTCTGGATTGGGATTTAAGACTAGGTATCCCTGTAATATCTGTTACTCAAACTTGATTTGATCGTTTTGTAGCTAAATTTTGAAATGAATAAGGATATGCGATATGTTTCTTATTGCGTTTAGTTGTTTGATTTTCTTAAAATACAGACTGTAAGCCCATTAAAGTATATTATAAGCGATTAATTCGCTTAGCATTAAATTGTATTCCATATCCATTGTAAGCCATTTATGCATCCTCTTAGCCCCGTAATAAGAGGGCCTAAGATAATGTTCATCCATTAAATGCATCAATTCTAGATTCAAAGAACTCTTATCGTTTGCTTGATAATAATAAGTAGAACCGATTTGTGCTCAACAATTCGCACTGTTTGGAAATCGCTAAAGAATGACCCTTAATTATCATCTTTCTACGCTCATCTAAAGGTTTTACTTCAAGCTTTCTTTTAAAAAATCAATGGCTAGATTTGTTCACCAAGAATACGAAAAAGTTTTTCTTTCTCATATTTCAACTCTGTTTTTTCTCTAGCCTTTGATGCTAAAAACACCGTCGCCATCTGACAAAAATACTCGTTTCCAAAGACTGATTTGTTAGAGCGAAACCTTATACCTTGGATCTAGTTATGCAAGAGATTCTCGCTCTTTCAAGGCTTCAAAAATTACCTTGATTTTGAAGCCTTGATGAAAAATTATCTTAAATCACTATCAAGTTGGGGGCGGTAGGATTAAGTCACATTAGGTTCCCTAAATAGTCATCGAATAGGCATGAAAAGGGCATTGTTCATTAGTAGCTTTCCATCTTCAAGCATTCCCCTAAAAAGCGGATTGATGGCAAATTGGTAAATGATACCGCTACCGAAATAGTAGGAACCTAAAACAAAGATATCTTCAAGTTCTTTTCTCACGTTTTCTCCAACAAAACCACTCAGGTGATTTGACATATCCACTTTGGAGGCAAGCAATGTTTTTGAGCCCTTCAGTGAATAGGCAGGAAGGTCTGTGAAAAAGAAAATTAAACCTTTATCTAATCCAAAACTTAATGGACTCCTTGAGTTAATCTGTGTCTTAAACAGGGCCCCTTGGAGCAGATTACTTGGTGACTTATTGTTTTTAGAGTACTTTATTCCATCCCAGTTTTTTTCTTGAAGTCCAGCTATGCGAAGATTGTTAGAAAAGGATAAGGCATCTTCTAAAAGAATGATTTTACCCCCATTTGCAAGCCACTTTTTTAGCCTATTTTCGTCAAAGTCTAGCTCGCTGTAATCACCACTTGGAAGGATCAAAATATCAAAATCAGTGAGATTAAGTTTTTCGAAAATTTTCCCCCAAAACTTAGTAAAGGGTATAGAAAGGTATTTCTCTAAATAAAAAAGGATACTTCCAAGACTTTTTTCATCAACCTTTGAGCCCATTAAAACGGCGATATTGGGTAGAGAAATAGTATGTTCTGACGTTTTTTTGAATGCTTTAGCTTGGATTTTACCTAGTATTTCAAACGCTAGGAAATGATGTTCGGCCAAACGCTGAATTTCTTCATAATTATCATTTAGCTCTTTGAGACAAATAACATGAACGCCCATGGTGGAGCTATCTACGGTAATTATAGCCTTTTTCTGAAGAGCATCAGAAAGAAACCTTCCTGACGTAGCGGAGTTCCATGGTAAACTAAAGCCAAAAGCCGACACTAATGGCATTTTTGCAGGAGAAGGGAAATCTTGTCCTTCTTTGATAAATATATTTTCTGTAAGAGCAAAAGCCTCTAAATGGTATAAATAGGGGAGAGACCAAGCACTTATGTCATACGTTTTGACAGCGTTTAATTTTGTTTCTGGCTCAAAGAGTACGCTTACAAGATGTCCTTTCGGTTGAAAAGTAGAAATCAATAGATCTCCTTTTTCAATAGAAAACGGCTTTGTTTGTTTGGTATAGAAATCATAGCCTTCATATTCTGCTGCGGTCAGAGCATAGGTGTATTCAACTTGTAAATCGTCTAGATGATTAGTTAATGCCTTTAGTTTGGTTAGCGTAGTATTTTTAATTACAAATTTCTTGTAAGGGCCGTATCCATTCTTAGTGGTATTTGTAGCATATTTTTGAGCATTAATTATAATTTGTTCTTGATGATTATTGACTGTTTCTCGTACCGCCTTAGCTACTTCATAATGTTTCTTAATTCTGTCCGAAAGCGTCAAGGTATCTCCATTTTTCTTCACATAGAGAATTCCGGCTTCGTCTCCACCACCCTGTTCTAAAGTAAGCCCGACAGCACCGTTAAATATGGCGTAGCTGTCGCCGTATGAGGGGTAAAGCATGTCAAACTCATCTTCAGTAAAATATGCCCACTCTTTTGATTCGAATAAAGTTGACAAATCATCTCCAATAAACTTCATAATCTCAAGTTGCCAAGGTTCTATGGCCTCATGAAGGGGCTTAGTGGCTGGTGGGAAGAAATAACTCTTTGAGGGCTCCATTTCATGGAAATCTGCATGAACATGTGGCATCCAAGAATGATACAGTTTCAGCCGTTCCTTCGTTTCATGTTGTTTTTGCCAAGCCCAGTCCCTATTTAAATCAAAATAGTAATGGTTAAGCCGTCCTTGTGGCCATGGCTGATTGAGTTCAGCCGCAAGTGGGTCGTAATCATTATTGACAGTCTGAACCTCTGTAAACCAAGATACATACCTTTCCCTACCGTCTGGATTTAGGCAGAGGTCTAAAATCATAAGATCCCTGTATGCCATAGTTTCTGTAGCTAAGGCATATAAATAGAGGAGGGCAGCCTCTGAATTGGCGGCTTCGTCGCCGTGGATATTAAAACTGTACCAATTAATAAGCGTTTTTTCTTCTTGCACAGGTCTATAAGCCAAACTTAAATGGCTTAGGTGGTTTTCTCTTATGGCATCTAGGTGTTCCAAAGTTTCTTTTTGGCCATGATATACCACAAATAGATTTCTACCTTCTGGGGTCTTACCATAAATTTTTTTTTTGAATAAAGTGGGCTTTTGAGCTACGATATAGTCGGCATAGGCCTCTATGTTTGAATGGAAAGTGTACCTAGAGCCTAGTTCGTAACCTAAATACGCCGAAGGCCTTAATATTTCTTGTGCTTTCAGTGTAAGTGAAAGAAGCAAAAATGTGAGGAAGAAAAGCTGTTTTTTCATAGTTTAAAGCTACAAAATTACACTAATTGGATTAATAGCGTAGGGGATTGTACTCTTCTATTTTGTGGAAAAGAAATATTAAAAATATTCAGGGTTAAGTTGTGCAGTATAAAAGAAGAGTTTACTTTTGCATCTCGATTCGGAAACGAGTTGAGACATAATGTCAAAACAGGTAAGTTTTACACTTCTTGGAACGATTTATGGGACCAGTCGGCCCTATCGTCTAGCGGTTAGGACACGGCCCTTTCACGGCTGAAACCGGGGTTCAATTCCCCGTAGGGTCACTTCGGTGATAATTAAAGACC
>JBNMFK010000306.1:0-4653 GCA_051269965.1 Algoriphagus sp.
CTTATCTTTAGAGAAGCGAACATCTCTAGAAACACAGATCTTACCAGTATGACGTGCTATACTTGGGTCAAATTTTGAAATACCCTTAATTAGTTCATCTATAAAGGCTTCAAAATTGGCCTTAGCCACCTCATAACGTGGCTTATTTTCTGTGAACCACTCTCGGTTATTATTCACCTTAAGGTCTTTCAAAAACTTTAAAGTATCTGTTGCAATAGCTGTTATCGTTGCATAGGGTATACCTCGCCGTAAATTTCCAGAAGATTATCTGTCATTCTTGGCCTTTTATTTTTTTTAGGTTTTACCTAAACACCAAAACCCTCTTTCCATGTGTCTGCCATATTAGGATAAAGCCTACGGCATTCCAGGTACTCTTCCATCATACCTCTCATTCTCGGACTCAGGGTTTTTAAGTAATCTTCAGTTAGCAAGTCGCCGTTTAATAAATAAAAATGCCATGTAGGAGGATATTTAGCACTATGATAACCCATGTGTAGGGTTCTTCTTGGAACCTTGGTTTCAGCCGAATACCCCCGATGAATAAGGTTATTATTATAAAAAACAGCCTGGCCAGCTTTTAAACTAACTTTCATGGCTCCTGGCATATTGGCGTCCTTAGGTGCATAATGCTTTGTACCTGCAAAAGCTTTGTCTTCTCCGCCCGTATTGGGTCTATTATGACTTCCTAGCACTATTTCTAGCGAGTCTTCCTGTACCAAAGGCAGATTTATCTGGACACTGTTATGAAACCTCTCTTTTGAGAAAAGCCTATCCTCTATCTCCTCTTCAGGGATTTGAATAATATCTCTATGCCAACCTAACTTGTAACTAACTCCAGGATTAGAGGCTAAAATAGAAGAATTATTTATTATTAGATTTGGTCCTAATAATTCTTCCACAATAGATAGCACGCTCTGATGATGAAAGGCATGATGAATTCTTTCGGTATTCGGTTTAGTCAATAAGTGAAAATAATATTGTCTATTTTCATTCCCAAAGTCACTTATCTCATCACCTAAATGTTGCAGTGAAGCACTGTGTTGGTTTTTGTCTTCTGTTTTTTTGTTTTCGCTAAGCATTTCATCCATGACCTTTCTAAAATCATCAATTTCACCTGAAGCTAGCACATCAACAATCACATAACCGTCTCGTTCAAAATCTTCTCTTAACTTGCTCATAGTACCTTTTCTTTTTTTTCACTTTCAGCCGATTTAAGACCAGCTTCCAAGACTTTTAAAATGGATACGCCATCTCTAAAGTTTGGCCGGATTTCTGTTCCAGATTCTATAGCCTTCATAAAGTCAGCAACCGCATGTACAAAGCCATGCTCATATCCGATAATATGTCCAGGAGGCCACCAATTAGCTATATATGGGTGTATGGCCTCTGTAACCTGAATGGTTCGAAACCCCTGATATCCTTCTGAATCTTCTCTAGAAAAGTAACTTAACTCGTTCATCCTTTCCATATCAAAACTTATACTTCCTTTACTACCATATATTTCGAACGTATTTCCGTTCTTTTTCCCAGTAGCAAAGCGACTTGCTTCAAAAGAGCCGATAGCACCCGATTCAAACTCTACCATCATAAGGGACGCATCCTCTACGGTAACTTCACCCATCTTAGTATTTCCAACTTTCTCGGTGGAGAAAGCAACAGCATTTTCGCTTGGAAGTGGCCTTTCTTTAATAAAATTAGTAATGAGACAAGAGACAGTCCTAACAGGACCCACTAAAAAATGAGCAAGATCTACACTATGAGAATTTAAATCCCAATGGGGACCAGCATGTGCTATTTCCTTTTGAAGCTGCCAAGTAAGTGGAAACTCAGGGTCTACGATCCAATCTTGCTGATAGGCTCCTCTCCAATGGAAAATTCTACCAAGTTTCCCTTCATCTATCATTTTCTTTGCCAGCATCACTGCAGGTACTCTTCTATAGTTATGATTGAGGTAGTGGGTTATCTTATTGTCCTCGGCTACTTTGAGCATTTCTTCGGCCTGTTTGGAGCTTAGAGCCAAAGGCTTTTCACAGAAAATATGTTTCCCATTTTTTGCGGCAGCAATGGCCACATCATAATGCAAGTGCTGTGGTAAAGCGATGTCAATAATGTCTATGTCTTCGCTCTCTACTAACTTCTTCCAATCCGTTTCTATCTCTTCCCATCCCCACTTCTCGGCGAAGTCCTTTACTCCCGTTTCATTTCTTCCACAAGCAACCTTTAAATTTGGTTTAATATTCAAGTCGAAGAAAAGTGGAGCATTAATCCAAGCATTGCTGTGGGCCTTACCCATAAATTTATAGCCAATTATTCCTACGTTCAATGATTTCATTTATCTCTTTTTTTACTTTAAAGCCTAGTAATGACAGTTATCAGAAATTCTTTTAAGCTCCTGAACACTCATTGCCACCACTGTTTTTTCTTGGAATGCATAATCTGGGTGGAGCGTATCAGTCTCTACAGCAAAGAAACCCTCATATTTTTGCTCTACAAGTAACTGGGCAATTTTCTGATTATCAATCAATCCTTTTCCGGTTGGAACACATGAAAAGAAATACCACTCATCTACCGCAACGCCCCTAACAGGTAACATATCTTTAATATGTGTTGCCATCACATGAGGAGCCAATTTCTCCATGGCTTTCACAGGATCGTCCATGACTCTAAGGAAATTTCCCGAATCGAAATTAATCCCAAAGTAAGGTGAATTCACTTCCTCTATTAACCACAGAATTTCATCTGCGTTGTAGTCAATATGGTTTTCAATAGCCAGCTTAACACCATACTTTTCCCCCTCTATCACCGCTATCTTGAACATGGCGGCAAGCTGGGCCAACTGTGGTTCATGAGGTTCAAATCTAAACATCAAACTAGAACCTACTACTCGCATCACTTCCGCCCCAATAGCTTTTGCATATTGGATGTGCTCTATCATAGAATCAAACTCCGATTGATTTTTTCCACCTTCTAGACCATTTGGATGTCCCCAAGCATAAACCCTATCGAAACCGTAAGAATCAATCCAACCTTTAACCTTTACCAAATATTCAGGTGAAAATTCGGGAAAGAAACATGATTCCAAAGAAACGCCATCTACTCCTGTTTGATGACAATACTCAAGAAAATCTTCCATGCTAAATGGATCTTCTTTTTTGTACTGATGTGGATAAACTTCTCCAAATAATCTGTGGAAACAATAGCTGTCAATGCCAATTTTTAGACTGTATCTTTCTGACATAATTTAATGGTGAAAAATTTGAACTTTAGTAAGATTAAAAATAAGCAATGAAGCGAGCTCTACAAACCTTTATTTATCCATTTCAAGTAGTTTGTAAAAAACAGCACAGCAAATGATAATTTTGTATCATTTACGAGCAGTTAGAACCTGATTGACGCTAAATCAATTCTTCTACAAACCTCCCGCAGTGCAAGAATATATAGACTACAATCAGTCTTAGACCCTTCAAGAAGCTAGCTGTATAGCCTGCCTCCCAGAATTAGAGGATAGCTTATCTAATTTACTTTCATATTATGACTTGCACTGAAAGCAGTTACCCAACGAAGCCTAAAACTGTTGAACGTCATTTTTTAATATTACCCTCGTTTATACTTTTAAACTACAATCCTACTAAATAAATGGCCAGTAATTAAGAAGTAGACCTGGATTTAAGCAAATTATTTTTTTGAGTAAAAAAATAAAGGAAAATCTTCTGCCACCCTGAAAAATAACTCTCAAGAAACCAAAAAAGGCTTTTTAAAAGAACATTTTCATTTGGAGATGGTCAAAAAGGAAGAATATTTCTGGTCACCTCACCTAAATATCACTTTAAAAGAATCTGAAGGCAAGACCAATTTAAGAAGTGACGTATAGCCAAAACCTACTATTTAGGCCATTTGGCTATTCCGGTCTAGGTTTAACATTCATATTTGTCGCCATAGCTGGATTAGTGAAGTTGAGTTTAAGTCAAGAGAGCCGAATGCTTTAGGTATTAGCCCTTACTTCTTCTTATACTCGAGCTTAACATTACCCCACAGACCGGCCAAAACTAGGTGCAGAACATACTTTTAGGCTTCATCACTTTCTTGAAGAAACTTTAGATCAGAAAATAGGGATAGGGCAATAGGACTCTTATCAAATGCCATGATTAGATATCAAAGCACTGTAGGGCTAAAAAGAATGTCTACGCGTCTATTCCTAAACCTACCTGCCCAAGTCTCATTGTCATATACAGGAGCCTCTTTACCAAAGTCCTTGTATTTGATAAGTTCCTCAGGAACACTAAATCGTATTAACTGATTGATAACCGACTGACTTCGCATCTGGCTCAAATACAAGTTAAACTCTTTAGAACCAATATTGTCTGTATGGCTGGTGATAGAAATATCATAAGTCTCCATGTTTGGAATGGTGCTTAGCAGCTCTAAGAGACTTTGCCTTTGATCACCATCTATATAATAACTACCTCCACCAAAATAAATACTTCGTATAATCTCCTTCGGCTCTTGAATAAAGCCATAGAGTGCAAGAGGAAATAAAAGAACAAGTAGCAGCTTTTTCATAGACTCCGTGTTTGAGTAAACAATTTACTCTAAGTCTCTTACTAAAAAAAGACTCTGCTAATAATTAGCAGGAACATCAGTCAATGTCAACCC
>JBNMFK010000307.1:0-4635 GCA_051269965.1 Algoriphagus sp.
CAAAATTACTTTAATATTTATTGAAACCCAATTTTTGACCTCAAATTTCAAATATATCGGGTAGGACAATCATAAGGTTTATTTTTTATATCTTTCCGACCCAATTATATGTCAAAGAGCGGTGCATTTTCTAAAAGACTTCGTAATTAAATCTTACTTTCTACTTAATATTTTAGTAGCCATCTATGCCCTGTTAGTTTTCCAAATATCATATGCGGCTGATATCAAACATTGGTTTGCAGGTTTTCTAACGTTAACAATACCGCTGGCTTTTGCCGCAAATATTTTCTTTTTGATCTCCTTTATTGTTATACGTTCATGGAAGTTTACCCTTTCACTTTTGATTTTAGTGATTGGTTATCCACTTTTAAAAAGAACCTTAAAATTCAATACTGGAGGAAATACTGCTGAAGCAAAAAGTGCTTTTTCGGTGCTTAGCTATAATGCCATGTATTGTAATTATGCAAATTCTAGAAGGGATGAGGGTAAATTAGTGGTGAATGCCTTAATTAACGATATGGACACTCTTTCTGCTGATATAAAATGTTTTCAGGAAATGTATAATATGCCAGGGGATAAAACTTTCGATGTTTTCAATAGATTAAAAATGGCAAATCCTTACTATACCTATATGCATTCTGAGGAAGATGAAAGTAGTAATACAGGAGCCGTCGGTCTAGCCACTTTTTCCAAGTTCCCAATAGTTAACAAGAAGGAAATATCATGGAAAACTAATAATAATGGCATTCTTCTAACGGATTTATTAGTAAACGCTGATACCATACGGGTTTTAAATATTCAACTGAAATCTATGGGTATACGCTTAAAAAAAGCTATTACAAGTAATGAAGAAGTAAGAGCTAAAGAGACACGTAATATTTTGCTTCAATTAAAAAAAGGCTTCGAGGACAGAGCCATTCAAGTAGATTTAGTGGAAGAGTTTATCCATAAAAGTCCGTATCCTGTCATTTTGGTAGGGGACTTCAATGAACTGCCTTACGGCTATGCCTACGGTAGAATGCGAAAATATTTAGACAATGCTTTTGAAGAGGCAGGTTTTGGTTTTGGTTTTACTTATCACAAAATGCCTAGTTTTTTAAGAATCGATAACCAGTTTTTCGATAATAATTACTTTAAGATACTTGATTTTGATACCTACAAGAATCTTCCAAATTCAGACCATTACCCTATCAGAGGTGTTTATGATCAATTTTAAAAACCTATCTTCTTAATTTTCAAATTGGGCTTGCCTTCAAAATAATCTTTTAATTCTTTGAGCTCGACCTCAAAACCTCCACTTAATATTGGGAATCTACACCAACTTCGAGGATCCAAGTTTCTATTGTCTAGATGGAAGGAAGGTGCGTATCGCTCGCGTTTCCATTGATTGCGGCTCCATAATTTATAGAAACGTGTCACCCACATAAACAGGTCTTCTCTAGCGTGAGTTTCTGCCCAGCGAACCTCCATATATCTAAAGCTTTCTAGCGGTGACTTTTTGTCTTTAATGGCCACTTTTTCTATTGTGTCTAAAACATCATAGGGCATGAGGTCTTTTTCGTCACTCTGTTTTAAATCTTGTGGTCTTAATTCGGCTGTTGGAGCTAATGCATTGACATATTTTAGGCCGTCTATTTTGATATGTTTTCCTTTTACTTCGCATCCGGTCTTTTCTAGCCAAATAAGCCAGCTTCTGAGCCAATGCTTATCTATTCCTGCTATAGGGCTAATACTGCCAGCCGTATCACCGTCCATAGTACAGTAGCCGACTGCTACTTCAGACCTGTTAGAGGTGGCAAGTAAGAGATGTCCTGAAATGTTATTCAGTAGCCATACACCAGGAGCTCTCACACGTGCCTGAATGTTTTGAAGGGCTATGTCATCAGTCTTCCAAGCAAGCTCTCGTCCAATCTGCTCTTCAATCATATTTGTGTATTGCTCTACTAGTCCATTAATATTGATATCATAAAATTGAGCACCCATAGATTCTGCAAGGGCCCTTGCAGAGCTTCTTGTTTCTTTAGAGCTATTTTCTGTTCCCTGATAAATAGTATGGATTATTTGCAGAGAAATGTCTTCATCGTTTTTACAATCTTGTATCTTTTTAATATGCCCAAGGCGTTTTTTAAGTGCATCAAAGCCTATACTTTCATCAGCAAGTCGTATCATTAATCCACATAATGCCGTACAAGCACTAGAGTCTGCTCCACCAGAGAGCGAAATAGTGAAACCTTGTGAATTAGACTTACGCAAATAATCAAAAAGAGCAAGAGAAACAGCTCTGGCAAACTCTTCTTCCTTTATGGCTCCTCCTTTTTCAAAAGGCTCTAATTCAGCAACTTGGTAACTTGGTTTTACCTGATCTGGCCATTTAAAGTTAAAACTAACTTTATTGGGATTCGGTTTTACCGGACTCTTTACTTTTGTAAAATCTACAGCGGAGATATCTGTATCAACCGTAGCTGTGGTTAAAGTAAAAGAGGCATAACTAAATCTAGGACTTGAAGCGATCAAATCTCCGTTGATAGCTATTTGAGCATCACCGTCAAAAATTAATCTGCCAGACTCGTTTCCCAATAAATTAGTATAAATGTAGGTGCACGAATGACTCCTTGAGCTTTCTATAACAAGTCTTTCACGTGTTTGGAATTTATTGAATTCGAAAGGGGAAGCACTAGGATTGAGTATAATATCTACTCCTTTATGAAAATGGGAGTCGGCAGTTCTGTTCGGAACCCACGCGTCTTCACAGATTTCTATACCTATTTTCAAGTCGTCTATTTCATAGATTAAGTCACCTACAGGGTATTTAAAGCCGTCTATTGTTACTTCATCCCTAAGGTTCGGGGGCCATCTATGAAACCATCGGTCTTCATAAAATACGCCGTAGTTTGGAAGATGTCTTTTGATGCTAAAACCTAGAATGTTTTTATCCGCTAGAAGGCAAGCGGCATTGAAAAGTTTGTTATTTATATTTAAAGGCAAACCTACACAGACTACTATGCCTGCAGTATATTCTTTTATTTCTTGAAGAACTTCTAGAGCTTTTTTTCTTAAATCGGGAGCGTAAAAGGCGTCTTCGCAGCCATAACCCGTGATAGCTAATTCTGGTAGGCAAAGAAGGCTTACTTTATCTTTTTTTGCTGCTTGAATCGCATCAATACAATTCTTCTTATTCTGAATCCAATCCAACGGAGTTTGATTTAAGGCTCCAGAGCCCACTTTTAGGATTTTCATAAACGTTTTAAATCTATTTTTACAAATTTAATACAATTAAGTGATAGCTCTTACTGTCATTATATTTTAGGTATAGGCATCACTATTTATGTTGTTTAAAATCACTGGCTAAACCTTTGTTTTTCCAATGAATTACCATTTAAAAAGTAAATTAGGGTTTTTACTAAGTTTGGTTTACATTATTCTAAGATTACTGCTGTGTGTTTATTTTTTTAATGGATTTTTAGTCACAAGAATGATTGTGTCTTTAAAAAAAATAATCAAAAATAATTAGTTCTGACATAATACCTAGGTTTTAAATATCAAAATAAAGGATACAGTTCTGTCTGCTCCTTAACATGCAAAAAACGAGACAGAACTTTATTAAATTTTTATAAATAGAATATAAAGAAGAGACGAATAGCTAGAGAAATGCTAGCTTCCAAACTCTTTTTAATGTAGTTCAAACTGCCCTTCTATTTCTACGGTAATTCTTCCTGGTAAGGAAACAAATCCAACGGCACTCCTAGAACCTAGACCATTTTCAGAACCCCAAACTTCTTCAAACAGCTCACTGCAGCCATTAATAACCTGTGGATGATCTTCAAAGTCAGGATTAGAATTTACCATTCCGAGTAGTTTAATCACTCTTTTGACCTTAGATAAACTCCCAAATTGATTTTGGAGCGTAGCTAACATGGCTAAGCCTGTTTGCAAGGCAGCTTCTCTTGCAAATTCTAGATCTACTTCCGACGGGATTTTGCCACGATGCATGTCGCCGTTGGGTAAATAAGGGCCGTGACCGCTTACAAAAACCATATTTCCTGTAACAATGAGAGGTTTATATACTCCTCCGGGTTTTGGGGCGGGTGGAATTTTGTCCGCGTATTTTTCAAATATCTTATCTAATAGCATAGTGATTTTGATTATTAATTTGAGTTTATTTCATACAAACCTGTATTTCCTTTTTCTAACATAGGTAAAAGTTGATTAACTATATCAGGCTTATCTTGAGCAATATTGATTGTTTCAAAAGGGTCGTTATCGTGGTCATAAAGCTCTATGAGCGGCAACTCATCTCTGAAATACTTGGTAAGCCTATATTGTGGGGTTCTCAGAGATATCCCATTATTAAAATAACTGTAGGCCACATTTTGATAATTGTTTAATTCATTGTTTAGCAAGGGTACAAAACTTTCACCGTCCAGTTCTTTTGGTGGAGTCAGGTTGCACATGTCAATTAAGGAAGGGTAGATATCTATACTTTCTACAATGCTTTCAATTTTGCTTGGGGCTAAATTAGTGACAGGTTTTATTATTAATTGGCTTCTTAGGGCATTGTCGAAAAGCGTATGTTTTCCCCAAACGCGTTGGTCACCTAAATGCCAACCATGATCTCCCCAGATCACAATGATGGTA
>JBNMFK010000308.1:0-4633 GCA_051269965.1 Algoriphagus sp.
GGACCTTTCTTTTTGATTTCTTTTTTTTCTGCCATTTAGCTTTAAAATTTGGGCGAAACTAATTTAATTATTTCAATATGTATGATGTAATCTCTTAAATCCTTTAAATCTGGTTGTTTTTTAATCGAAGGAATTCATTTTTTCCCCTATGTTCTTACAAAAATATAAAGATGGTAACTTTCATTCATCAAAAGCCCAGCATTTCATTCATTCCCACTAAGCCTTCCTGATTTTGAATCCATTCTGCCGCCAAAACGGCTCCTAAAGCAAAACCTTGACGACTCTTAGCTTTATGCTTAATTTCTATCTCATCCACATCAGAGATATACTTTATACTGTGTGTACCTGGGACTTCCCCCTCTCGAATACTCCAAATAGGTACTTCAGATGGCCCTGCAATGGCTTGATTTACCCAAGATTTTTTGCCGTCCATATTTTCCATGATCCCTTCGACCAATGTAATAGCGGTTCCGCTCGGTGAATCTAACTTTTCTGTATGATGAATTTCTGTACTGGTGACCTCATATTGAGATTGCCGGTTCATAAGAGAAGCCAATTTCTTATTTAATTGAAAAAAAAGATTTACCCCTACACTGTAATTGCTAGCGTAAAAGAAAGTGGCTTTGTTTGCTAAGCATAGCCTCTCAATTTCTGTTTTATATTCTAACCAACCAGTAGTTCCAGAAACGGTCTTTAGGCCTTTAGACATACAGTATTTCAGATTATCATAGGCTGAAGCCGGAGAACTAAATTCAATAACAGCGTCTGTATTATCCGAATTAATAAGTTCTCTATCAGATTGGTTTGAGACATCAATTACATAGGAAATATCATGCCCTCTTGACACAGCAATTTGCTCAATGACCTTACCCATTTTTCCGTACCCTAGTAATGCTATTCTCATTTCTAAATCATTGGGTTAAACCCTTATCTAAATTATCAAATAAGGCTTAGTCTTCCAAGCCTCTATTTAAAAGCCATCGTCATTTTAATACCAGAAGCGTGAAAACCAAAAGTTTCTGGGCCAGCCGGAGCAATTTTGAATGAAATATCATCAGACATATCAAATGTTTTCAGGTGAGCGGATACATTCGCTTCTAAAGCAAAGAATAACCAACCCGCCGCAAAACCAATGACGGAAGCATCTCGCCATCTTCTATATTGGTCTTTCGCAGACTCAAAAGTACCTGCACTAAAAGGGCCTATAATAGCCTGCTCACTAGAAGACCCTGCTATAAAATAGTCGTCCCTACCGTCCGGAGAGACCACCACCTTTGACAAAATGTATTGATTACTTTCAGCATCTACTAAATAAAAAGTCTCATTAGTGCCATTATCTGAAAGATAATAGGAAGCCCCGGATGGACTGATAGTAGCAGTGAGGCTTTCATCTGAAAACACTAAGTTTCTACTCAAGAGTACTGTTCGCTCATAGTGCCCTAAAAATTGCTTATACTTCCTATTATTAACCGAAACCCCAAAATACCAACCAGCCCCTGCGGCGGCGTAAACTATCCCTGTTTTTAAGTATTGTCCATTCGTGATTTGACCCCAACCTGGTAAAAACAAAGACCTTACAAAAGCCACTTTCGGCTTTTCTGATGATTTATAATGTTTCATACCAAATACCTGAGCTATCGTAGTCTGAAATTTCTTGGTGGTGTCTTTTTCGGTGTTTCTTAATGAATCCGAAAGAACTTCCAAGGCAGGGACCTGGGCTGAAGCACTTAAGCTAAAAATAAAAAACAAGTAGAGAGCGTGTCGCATGTGTGCTTTGAAACGAAAGACTTAAGCCTTAATTTTTCCTTAATCTACTTAATATGTCTTCTAGTTCTTCATTCGTCTTAAATGGTATTTTAATTTCTCCCTTACTTTTGGCATCTGCCTTAATAAGAACCTTTGTACCAAACCAGCCAGCCAGGTGCTCTTGAAGATCTAAATGTTCACTTTTGAGAACGGATAGCTTCTTTTGATGAGATATTGAAGGTTCTCCTTTTTGATTAAAACTTCTAATCAATTCTTCAACTTTTCTTACTGACAATGATTCAAGAACGGTTTTTTCAAAAACCTTGACCATCATTTTATCATCTTCCAAACCTACAATAGCCCTAGCATGGCCCATTGAAATCGTTTTGTCTCTCAAGCCAGCTTGTACTTTGACGGGAAGTTTTAAAAGCCTTAAATAATTATTGACTGTAGACCGGTTTTTACCCACTCTCCCACCAAGTTCGTCTTGCTTTAAGTCGCAGTCTTCCATGAGCCTTTTATAGCTCAAAGCTACCTCCATAGCGTTCAAATCCTCCCTCTGGATGTTTTCAATCAGTGCCATTTCAAGCATTTGCTGATTATCCGCCTTTCTAATATAAGCAGGAATAGACTTTAAACTGGCTAATTTAGAGGCTTGAAGTCGTCTTTCTCCAGAAATGAGCTGATACTTGCCGGTAGAAAGTTCTCTCACCGTTATCGGCTGAATAATGCCCTGAGTACGAATAGAGTCTGACAACTCTTGAAGAGATTCTTGATCAAAGTGTGTTCTAGGCTGAAATGGATTAGTCTCAATGTCAGCAATTCTAAGATCAGAACTTAACGTATTTTGAACTCTATTCTCTTCTTCAGCCTCGTGCGTCTTTTCTGGCAATAAAGCTCCTAAACCACGGCCTAGCCCTCTTCTTTGTTTTGTCATTGCTTCTTTTCTAAAAGGTTATTTGCCAAATTTAAATACGTTACTGCTGCCTTTTCTGTCAATTCTTTGCTAGAGAATAAACTAAAATCTCTTTGCCTAGCAATATAATAATTACGCTGAATGCTTGGCTCAAAAACCATATCACCAAACATTTGTTTCAAATACGTCACTAGTCCCTCAGACGACACCGAACCTTCTCTAAACATCAAAGGTACAAAACCATCTATGTCAAACCCTCTTGTATTAACTTCCTTTAAGAAGTCTGGTAATTCATTCATTCCATAGTACTCTGCTTCCAATGGAATCAACAAGCTAAAGGGAGTATCTATTTTTTCTGCCACTTCAACAAAAAAATTGCCAGCACAGTCTATCAAAACATTATCGAAATCTTCCCAGCTAGCCCTTTCTGTACTGCAATAGCTTAAAAAAGCACTGATTTTTACTAATTCCTTTTCATTTTGAATGTTCAACATCATTTTTAACCACGACGCTTTTGTTGTATCCCAGATAAGAGTTTTTCTCCCTAGTGCAGCGAAGCACAAGGCAAGGTTGAGGGCAGTAGTTGTCTTTCCTGAACCAGAAGAAGGCGAAGTGATCAAATGGATTTGTGGCATACTATTCTGAAGCAAATTTCCAGTTATTTCATGGCATCTCAAACTAAATGTTCTACGATTTTCATAATTCTTCTTTAGTAAATCTGCCAAATTCTTATTGAAAAAGTCATTTGTCTATATTGATAACTATAGCATTCTCAATTATTCAGTAGTTTTGACGCCATACACAAATCAACAAATTAATCATCTTGAAAAAAGTACTCATCATCACTTTAGCTGTGTTAGGCATTGGTTTCATTTCTTACAAATCTGGCCCTCATCCTACACCACCAGACCTAGAAAAAGTCTATCAGTTTCAATTACCTAATAACCTTAGGGCCTTAGAGACTTTTGTAAAAGAAAGAGAGTTAAAAGTCCCTGGAATTAAATTTGATAACGAAGGACAATTTGTTTGGGCAGACTCTGTGAAGACTGTAACTCCATATGCTCTGGTTTACATTCATGGTTTTTCAGCATCTCATGAAGAGGGAGATCCTGTTCATGAAAACTTAGCGAAAAGATATGGTGCCAATCTTTACAAAGCCAGAATGGCCGGGCATGGCATAGATTTGGGAGATGAAACCATGATCAATATGAATGCTGACGACTATCTAACTTCTGCGGAAGAAGCCCTTGCCATAGGAAAGAAAATTGGCGATAAAGTGATTTTAATAGGGACCTCTGCTGGTGGAGCATTAACTACTTATCTGGCGTCTAAACACCCCGAAATAGAAGCAATCGTACTTTACTCTCCTTGCATTGAAATAAAGGACCCTTCCGCCGCTCTTTTAGACAATCCTTGGGGTAGAGAATTGGCTGAGATAATTCAGGGAAAGCCCTTTAATGATTTTGAGCCTAAAAATAAGACACAGCCAAAATATTGGGCGACACATTATAGACTCGAGGGCTTAGTAACTCTTCAAAACTTTATGACACATACGATGCTAGCTGAGAATTTTGAGAAAATCAAATGCCCCGTATTCCTAGGCTACTATTATGAAGATGAAGAAAACCAAGACCAAGTGGTTTCTGTACCCGCCTTGCTAAAAATGTTTGACAATCTGGGAAGTACCAATAAACAGAAAATGGCCTTCCCCACCACCAAAAATCACGTTTTAGCCTCTTGGGTCCTTTCAGAGGATTGGAAGACTGTTGAGACCGAAACAGCTAAATTCTTAGATGGAATCATAAAAATATAAGTTTATTTCTTTACAAAACGGGCAAAACTGAAAGTGCCATCCTCATAGCCTAATTTTAAGATATAGGTTCCAGGAACGAGTTCATATACCTTGATAAGTCAATCTTGTTTGTCAAAGTAAAGTTTAGACTGCTGCCCATTCATCGCAATAGCAGCAGC
>JBNMFK010000309.1:0-4613 GCA_051269965.1 Algoriphagus sp.
TGCGAATGGAAGAGTCTCTGGATACTTATACCCCTCATATCTCTTTATAAAGGGATCTGTGAGTACTTTTTGAACATACGAATGGTTGTACTTTATGCTAGTATTATTCGCTAAAGTACCAATCCCATGTAAATCAAATAAAGTATTCACAAGACTACTCAGTTTTGACTGCCCCATGCCTAAACCCATAGTAATATTATAGGCTTCAACTTCCTCTCCTAAAGAGAAAAGCAAGGGTTGAATAAGGTTTTCGTCAGGTACCACGAAAACTGTATTATCCCCTTTAAGTACTTCTGCTCCCAGCTTGGTTTGAAGCGAATTAAAAGGAGATTCATAAATGTTTACTTCTTTAGTATGGCTTCTCAAGAAGTCTTTAGGAGGATTCCACTTGCCAAATAATTCACTTTTTTGATACCTCCTAAGTACATCACCTGCCTGGTGTCTAGTATTCATAAACCATTCATCCGTATCCCAAAGACAATGAGCTCTTCCAGCTTTAACCAAAATACTAACGATCTGTTCTTCTGCTTTGCTCAGAGCATTTAAGCCAATAAAATGGAAATGACTGTAGCCTAAGTCACCTAAATCAATATTCTCTAAGTCTTCAGCTAATAGTCTATAAGCCATCCCTCTGTAAGCCTTCTTTTCGTTTTCTAAAAGATTCCTAAACGCAAAGTATAGGCTATTTAAATCATCATAAAGGCGAAAGTAGGATGTCGTATGCTCACTAATTTCTATTGCCTTAGAACTGTCTGGCTCCCATCTTTTCATGGCTTCAGCCTCGCTCATATAATTAAACAGAACTGTGATGTCAGGAACGAGATATTGGTCAATCAAGTCAAAGTCTTTAAGAACGGTAGGAGCCCATGAAATAAAGTCTTCAAACTTTATTTCAACATTTAGTTTTTTGTAACAGGCATAAAGGTCGAATATCAAAGAGACTTGATCTGAAATCTGTAAACCTGAAAGCTTACGCACGAAATCATCTATAGCAAAAACAGTAGGAGAAATAAAAGGGGTATCTGACAATTTAGAAAGTTCATTTTTGAAAAAAAAGGAGGCCCTCCTACTGGGCAAAACAATACAAACATCCTTAATATCCCCTAAAGCGTAACTTTTAAATACATTTGCTGCGGCCTCTTGTAAAAAGCTTTCTATTCTCTTATTCTCCATAAATCGAAGATAATGGATTCGCGTAATGAAAAAGGTAAAATCTGTTTTCTTGAATAAAATAAACTAACATTATACAGCTTTATGATCTAAAATCTATGAGGCTTTCTATTTTTGCAAACTAAGATTATGGGATACAATACAGAAAAGAAGGTAGGTATATTAGGAGGTGGTCAGCTTGGCCGGATGCTCATTCAATCTGCTATTGATTTTGATGTCAAAATAAAAGTCTTGGATCCTGATTTCAATGCTCCATGCAGGGGATTGGCTCACGAATTCATTCTTGGAGACTTTAAGGATTTTGATACAGTCCTTTCCTTCGGAGAAGACTGCGATATTATTACTATAGAAATTGAGAACGTCAGTTTAGAAGCACTTGAGCAACTTGAAAAAAAAGGAAAAAAGGTTTTTCCGCAGCCCAGTGTTTTAAGGAAAATAAAAAATAAAAGAATTCAAAAGCAGTTTTTCAAAGATAATGGCATACCTACTGCTAAGTTTGAACTGATAGAAAATCAGTCTAATTTATCTCAAACTTCCATGTCATTGCCTTTTGTAAATAAACTTGGTGAAGGAGGTTATGATGGTAATGGCGTTCAGGTTATACGATCATTTGAAGATTTCGTCAAAGGTTTTACAGCCCCTTCTTTGATTGAAGAAATGGTGAATTTTGAAAAAGAATTGGCCGTAGTGGTAGCTAGAAGTCTAGATGGGAAAATGAAGTGCTTTCCTGTAGTAGAAATGGTTTTTCATCCTGAGGCGAATCTGGTGGAATACCTATTTTCACCTGCTCAAGTCTCCAATCAGATTGAAAAAGCAGCAATAAAGCTTGCCACAAAAACAGCTGAAGCCTTTGGCATAGTTGGTCTTTTGGCCGTGGAAATGTTTTTAGAAAAAGATGGATCTCTACTTGTCAACGAAGTGGCCCCTAGACCTCATAATAGTGGGCATCATACCATAAAGGCAAATCTTGTTTCTCAATTTGAACAGCATTTAAGAGCTATTTTGGAGCTTCCACTGGGAGATACGACCCAAATTGCACACGCAGGAATGGTCAATATACTCGGAGAAGATGGTTTTACTGGAAATGCTATTTATGAAGGAATGGAAAAGCTAATGGATGAAGAAGGCATTCATCCTTTTTTATATGGCAAAAAAATCACCAAACCTTTTCGTAAAATGGGCCACGTGACCGTTATAGATAAGGATTTTGATAAATTGAAAGAAAAGGTCAATTTTGTACAAAAAAACCTCAAAGTGAAAGCTTAAAGGTAAAACTCCAATACAATGATAAGCATCATTATGGGTTCCAGTTCTGACTTAAAAGTCATGCAAGGAGCCATAGATATTTTACATGAGTTTGATGTTCCTTATGAAGTGGATGTCGTATCTGCTCATAGAACTCCTCAGAAAATGGTTTCATTTGCCGAGAACGCCCGTGGAAGAGGAATAAAAGTAATAATCGCAGGTGCAGGAGGTGCCGCTCATTTACCTGGTATGGTAGCCTCTTGTACGTCGCTTCCGGTAATTGGTGTTCCTGTAAAATCTAGTAATTCTATTGATGGCTGGGACTCTGTTCTATCCATCTTACAGATGCCAAATGGTGTACCTGTGGCAACTGTTGCACTTAATGCGAGCCTCAATGCTGGTTTACTAGCTTTACAAATTTTAGGGGTTTCTAATCCTGAAACAGCAAGAGCCCTAGATGAATATAAAGAAAACTTAAAAAGGAAAGTGGCCAAAATGAGCCAAGATATTCGTGCTTAAAAAATAATAATTATGGAATTCGAAGACAGAAACAAAAAACCAGAAGAGCCAGCTAAAAATTTACCCATGGCGGTACTGATAACCTTGGTAGGTATTGTCTGCCTATTGCTGTACATAGGATGGGAAATGATCTCTGATGATGCCTCTAAAGTGAGTGATTTAAGCCCAAACAGTTCTGTCATTTTACAAGAAGCTCAAGACCCTACTAGTGAGCCCTACGATCAAGATGGACTGGCCAACGCCAAAGAGAGTTCTGTGAAACCCGAGATACAAATAGCTAAAGCGTCTAGGCAGGCAGTAGCCAAAGATGGTAAGACTGCTGTACACAGAGTACAAAAAGGAGAGACTCTGTTTAGTATCGCTAAACGTTACAACTTGAGTGTGAATACTCTTGAATTAAGTAACCCAAGTGTATCTGCTCAAAGTCTGGCCGCTGGTTCTAATTTGAAAATTCCTGTGCAAGCTATCCATACTGTTGGTGCTGGGGACATTTTAAGGATAGTGGGCGGCAGATATGGAATCACCACAAAAGCCATTATGACTGCAAATGGAAAGACCAAGAACTTTGCAGAGCGAGGAGAGAAATTAATCATTCCCTTTAAAGTAAAACAATAATTAATAGCTCAAAAACATTAATATAATAGCTAAAATGCTAATTGAGAGTAAAATGTAGCTCGGCGATTTTTCGTTGGCTGTCCTCAAAAGAACGAGTTGTGTTAAGACAGCTAAACCACCTCCGATGCCTACAATGAGCTGCCTAGCCAGCTGAAATGGAATTTGAGGGGGAAGAAATACGAGTATAAAACCTAAAACTACCACTGTGGCACTAAGTAGTGTTGTTCTTTTTTTACTAGTCATAGATTTTATAATTTGTGTTCATTCTTCTTTAGAGATGGCAGATTTAGTTTAGTCTCATCGTTGCTGTCTATAAATGTTTTTTGGAAGACTAAGATACAGACAACGCCACAAAATATGCAAGCGTCTGCGAAATTGAAAATTGGCGTGTTATTGTAAGTGCCTCCTAAGAAAGGAATCCAATCGGGCCAATATCCATCCAAACCATTGGCGTAAAACATATCAATAACTTGCCCGTGAAACCATGGCGACGGAGCATCAAAAGGAGCATTATTCAAAAATACACCATAAAATGTGCTATCAATAACGTTTCCTATGGCACCTGCTAAAATGGCGGATAAGCTCCATAGCAGCCCCCGATGAGCATCATTTTTTGCTAGCTTAGCCAAGTACCAGGCAATGACTCCCATAGCTACTAGCCTAAAGAGAGTTAAAGCTAGCTTTCCATAACTCCCTCCTAGCTCCATCCCAAAAGCCATGCCCTTATTTGTAATGTAATGAAGCTTTAGAAAGCCTGGGATAAGTTGCATTTCACCAAAATGGTCTGGGATAACCACAAAGTGCATCCATAGCTTTATAACTTGATCAATAATTATAAGGAGAATGGCGAAGAGGAAATACTTAATAGATGATTTCATTAATTCCTGACGAACGTAATATTGATATAACTTACTGCTTCGCAAAATAAATCCTTTTATGACTAAGAACATAGCTTTTTGAAAGTCAATTGGATTTAATTTGACATTAATATATTATCTTTACGCACTTTTAAAATACAGCAAAGAGGAATTTCTTTGCTGTTCATAGGAAATCTTGACAGGCGA
>JBNMFK010000310.1:0-4605 GCA_051269965.1 Algoriphagus sp.
ACCACAGTATTTTCAACTCGATGTATTACCCTGCCATTTTTTAAAAAGGGAATCGTCTTGAAAACCTCCATGCAGTAACACTTGAAGCTGTGAGGTTGTAGACGGAAACTTTCAATGGGCCTTTTGTGATTTACCTATACCAGCCTCTCCAGATTAAGTCCACTTTTGAGCCGTAGCGATTTGTTGCGCGAGAAGACAAAGAAATAAAAAAAGTACTTCTTATAGACATGCGATAGTTAACAACATCTAAAGTAATCCAAAATGTAACTTAAAGACCGCCTTATCATTAACCTAATTCTAACAGAAGAAAAAGTTGAAAAAAGTATCTTTATAAAAACCAAAAAAGAATACTTATGAAAGCAGCAAGATTTATGAAACAAGGTGGCGACTTAACCATAGTAGAAATGGATAGGCCATCACCTAAGGATAACGAAATATTACTCAAAGTAGAGGCTTGTGGAATCTGTCATAGTGACGCTTTTACAAAAGCTGGTGCGATGGGCAATGATTTCCCAAGAACGCCTGGTCACGAAGTTATAGGGATCATTGAAGAATTAGGTAGTAATGTCTCGATGTTTAAAAAAGGAGAACGTGTAGGAATAGGCTGGCATGGTGGTCATTGTTTTGATTGTGATCCATGTCGTAGAGGAAAATTCATTAATTGTGAAAATGCTAAAATATCTGGTATCTCCTTTGATGGCGGTTATGCGCAATATATGACTGCACCATATGAGGCGGCAGCAAGAGTTCCCGAAGATTTAAAAAGTACCGATGCAGCACCACTATTATGTGCAGGAATCACCGTTTTTAACGGAATGCGTAATGCTGGGCTACGTGCTGGAGATACCGTAGCCGTTCAGGGAATAGGAGGATTAGGACATTTGGCCATACAATTTGCTAGTAAAATGGGAATGAGAACTATAGCTCTAAGTACAACTGAAGATAAAAAAGAGCTCGCTATGAAATTGGGCGCAGATCATTTTATAGCTACAAATGATGTTGACGCTGTTAAGAAATTACAAGAATTAGGTGGTGCAGATCTCATTGTTGCCACAGCTCCACATGCCGATGCTATTTCTAGTGTCATTGACGGCTTAGGAATAGATGGAACTATGTTATTAATCGCAGCAGCTGGAGATGATATTAAAGTATCGACTTTACAATTATTACAGGCTAGAAAATCGTTGAAAGGATGGCCTAGTGGTGTGGCTCCAGATAGTGAAGATACATTAAAATTTAGTGCGAGAACAGGAGCTTTGCCTATGATCGAAGAATTTTCTTTGGATAACGCAAAAGAAGGTTTTGAAAAAATGATGAACAACGAACTCCGATTTAGAGGAGTCATCAATATGTCCATTTAATAGGAGATATGAGAACTAAAAAAAGCCGCTATAAGCGGCTTTTTTTAGTTCTATATTTTAAAACCCTACTTCACGATAATTTTTTGGTGAATCTTAATGGTGCATAATGGAATGAAAAATACTTTTCCATTTCATCAATGCGTTCATCTTAAGATAATTGATTAACCTGTCTATCTTTGAGCTCGCCTTCCTCGTAATATTCTTGATAAAACGTGACATTACTCATCACATCATCATTATATATAAATATTGTATTTTCTGCTCCCATTTTCATATTAGAATCGATAGCAATTGCGATACGAGGTGAGTCAAGTTCGTATTGATAGTTTTTATACAAATTGAGCAGCGCATAATAATAAAAAATAGAAGAATAAAAATTAATATAGCTTTCATATATGTATTTTTAATATCGTGTGTATTACTCAAATCGTATACATTAAAATATACTTAGTTAGTGGCTTATAAACCATACCTCATATGGGGTTTATTTTAAAAGGTACTTACGATATTAATTAAAATAGCTCACTAGGTTTATAGCACAAATTTCAACTAGGAAAGCTCCGACGATAATTATGAAATGAGGAATCATATAGACTAAGGACATAATGACACCTAGATAACCTGAGAAATTTTAATCAATCTTTCAGCACTAATAAATGTAGCATATTGCTTCTTCCAACCAGCTTGTAGTTGGGCAAATCAATTATTATTTAAGTTTAATTTCATACGTAACATACCGCGCATTTCAGAACGCATTGTTGGAGAATCTAGCGTGAATGCTTCTACCGTTTTAAAACCTAGTTGATGGTAAAAGTGGTATGCAGCCAGTTGAGTATCCATGCATTCCAACCAGATGGATTGTTGGTCTTGAGTAATAGAAAACGCTATCAACCATTGCATCAAGGCTTTTCCTATTCCTTGATCGTGGACCGATGGATTCAGGTAAATACGGTGCAATTTGGTTGTGTTAGTTTCTTTAATTGCGCTTGTTGTGTTATCCTTTAAAAATCTAAGGATTCCAATAGGTTCCTTTTTAAAGTGCACAAAGTAATAGTAAACAGACGGGAAAGATAGTTCACTTTGTAATTGTTGTAAATTGAACTGCGAAGCCACATAGCTAGTTCCATCATCAAACCAAAGATGCTGGTAAACCGGTCGGTAAATTTTCATCATTAAATGAAACAACTTCTCTTGCTCTTTAACGGTAACAGGCTGAAGTGATAAATCTGGACGTATGGAGATCATTTGATATTTTTTATTCGATTTTCAATTGTAAATAGCAATCTATTCATTTGCCAGTTGAGAAAATATGCAAACCCTTTATTTAAAGAACGATTCTAGAACGTACATGAATTAAGTATGTTCACTTTAGAAGGGAAAACGGTAAAAGAGTACTGTATATTAAGTTTAAATAGTTGTATAGTAATTAAAAACAAACAGTTAGGTGTTTCTACTGTGAGCTTAAATAGGCAGTTCACATAATTATACAGCACACAAAATGATGGTTAGGAAGCGCTAAATATAAACATATACCTTAATGATGTTGATCCATGGAGGATATCCTTTTTATTATTTAGTCAACTAAACGTATAACTATTAAATAGTTATAGCAGTAATAATTATATACACATAAACAGCAATACAAGTCTTTAAATTCGCAAACATAAAGAACAAATTCAAAGGCGAAGTTGATTTAAGTATTATATCAAAAAGAGTCTTAAAAAAAGTCGAAGCTCATTAGCTTTTAAAACAAAAAAGGTATCCAATTCTCAATTCTGCAAAATCTGCTTGACCATAATTGTGATTGTAAATAGCGATTAGAAAACCCTTTGTTAGAAGGTAAACTTTGACCTATGGAGAGCTCTCCTTTAAAAGAAAATTCTTACGCATTCAATATGGATAAACTAAAAACACTACATAAGAGAAAAAGAATACAAGTGCTATTCATTACATATATTGGAGCTGCTAAAATAATCTATAATTATATCCTACAGCTTGACCTAAAATTTGCGGTCTTTGATCAACTGTATAAAAAATAAAAAAACAAATTAAATCACACCTTGAAAGTAATAGTTAAGGTAAATAAGTCTAAATTATCGTTGATGTAAAAGCTACTTCTTTTTCATTTTAGCCATAAAGAAACCGTCAAAACCGTCCCTATGGGCATATAGTGTTTGCGAGTCTTCTAGTTCAAAATCTGCTCCAGCTTCTGAATTCAAGAATTTATCTACTTGCATCTCATTTTCTGAAGGAAAAATAGAACAAGTTGCATATACCATTCTGCCTCCTGATTTTACAACGCGACTATAGGATTGTAAAATTTCTTGTTGGGTCTCTTTTATTTTTTCAATAAACTCAGGCTGTAGTTTCCATTTGGCATCAGGATTACGTCTTAAAACTCCTAAACCACTACAGGGTGCATCGATAAGTAATCCATCTATTTTACCATCTAATTTCTTGATGGTTTTAGTAGATTCCAATAATCGAGTCTCAATGTTATGAGCACCTGCACGACGTGTACGTCTTTTTAGTTCGTTGAGTTTACTTTGATAAATATCTGTAGCGATGATTTGTCCCTTATTTTCCATCATTGCCGCTAAATGCAAAGCTTTACCGCCTGCGCCAGCACAAGCATCCATGATACGTTCTCCTGGTTTAGGGTCTAAATAAGCTGCTATAAGCTGTGATCCAGCATCCTGTACTTCAAATAATCCGTCCGTGAATAATTGTGTTCTGAAAACGTTAGCGCGTTCATTGAGAATGAGTGCGTCTGGAAAGCGCTCGTCTGTGGTTGTCAGTATTTCTTCAGCAACTAATTTTTCCTTTAAAGACTTGACATCAGTTTTCAATCTGTTAGCTCTTAAAACGACAGATGCTTGTTGATTTAAAGCCGTAATTTCTTGATCCCAAATATTCCCTAGCTCTGCAATTCCCATTACATCCATCCAGTCTGGAATAGACTCTCTCATCTTACGATTCGTTCGTACCTCGTCTAGTCCGCCTCTGATGCGTCTTACTGGAGTATTAAAATATTCTTCCCATGCAGGAAGGTCATGTCCTTTTAACACTATCCATACACTGGTAAGTCGCCATAAATCTTCTTTATTAAAAGGCTCGCTAGCTTTAGCTATAGAAGCGTATAATCTCTTGTATCTTACAATGTCGTAGGTCATCTCAGCGATAAAACCTCTATCTCTAGAACCCCAACGTGTATCACGCTTTAGAATCTTTTGAATCGCTTGGT
>JBNMFK010000311.1:0-4592 GCA_051269965.1 Algoriphagus sp.
AAAGAAATCTAGATTATTACTTAACTTTTCTTTTGGGTCTACAAGTGGGCCTATTACGGAAATCTATTTTCCCACTAAGCCATAAAAAATCCCTCCAGTCATAATATGACATGAGGGATTTTAAATCAAATCCTTAATTCCTTTAATCTGTGACAGGTTTAATTGGTTGTACCGGTTGCATCGGCGATACTAACTTGGCTTTCTTTCTTGGTGGCGGTGGAGGTAAGGGCCTAGAAGTAGGCGGTGGAGGCGGTAGTCTGTGACCTTCGCTTATTTCTCCTAAACTTTTTTGAACCTCTTTTGGAAGCATCCTAATAATTTGGTCATGATGATATTCCATCTTACTGGCAGACTTTTCTATAATGACCTCTTTTTCTTTCAGAACCACATCCAGTTCTTTCATAGGGGCTTCAATATTTTTATACTTGGCTTCTACCTCTTTCATTCTCAACTCAAAATCTTCCATACCCACTTCGAATAGCGTAATGTTATCTTGATGCGGCTTTATTGCTATTTCCAACTTTTCCTGAAGTTTTTCTAGTTCCTTAGTATAGTTTTCAGCCCTTGGGTCAAGTTTTGTCATTTCTTCCTGAAATTTCTGAACGAGTAAGCCAATCTTTTCGGCCTCTTTTTGCATCTTACTTGAGGCCTTTTGGAAGTCTGGGTCTTTGGCCGGGTTCAGGTTTATTTCTCCCATTATGTGCTCTTGTATCTTTTCCATTTTCTGTACTTCTACATTTATTTCTGCAGAGGTTTCAGTGATGTCCTTAGATGCTGCTCTCATAGACGCCCAATGTTCTTTAAGCTCCTTTTTCTGGGAAGCATTAAGCGTCTGTGCTTTGCCGTTTACAATAATGCTTTCCTCGTCTATTTCGATATCATAAGTCTTATTTCTGATACGGATATCTTTTTCACCTATGTGGTAGGTGATGTTTTGCTCTCTGTTGCTACTACTTTGGATATTTGAATCTGGCAAAGCCACCTTATCTTCTATGATAATCGGTTCTATTATTTCAATAGGTGATTTGAGATCCTTTTTGATGAGCTCAATAGCATCTACTGGTGCTTCCAGATTTTTAAGCTCTTTGTCAAGTTGTGTCTGATCTGTACGTGGTAATTCTTGTGTTTGATTTGCTTTTACTAGACTCACAGTAGTGAGTGCTGCCAACATCAGTAATATGGCGGTTAGTTTCACTTTATGCCCTTCTGGATTAATCCCTAATAAACGTTGAATTCTATTTAAGACAGGTGTACGTTTTTTACCAAAAGCCATAGCTAGTTGCGGAGCAACACTACCCAATTGGATTTGTGCTAAAGTCTGAGCTAAAAGGACTCTATTTCCTGTCAAATTCGCTGCCCAATCATCGCAAGCGTGCTCTCTATTTTCTCTGATTTGATGACTAACCAACCAATAAACAGGATGGTAAAAGAACAGGTTTTCTAAAATGGTTTGAGCCAAATTGATAACGAAATCATTTCGTTTAATATGTGCGATTTCATGGGCGATGATAAGCTCCAACTGTTCGCAAGTCAAGCTAACCGCAAAGGCCGCTGGAATAAGAATAATGGGTTTTAAAAAGCCCAAAACCATAGCCGTATTTACGTTAGAAGATTCAAAAACTTGAAAGGATGGAAGTCTACCCTCAACGTTAGCCAAAACAGTGTCTAAGGCACGTTGCGAAGAATGAGAAAGGCTCAGCGTAGTAGAGTTCTTTAGAAATTGAACATAAGCCATGCCTCCCAACTGCCTAATAAGGAGGAATGAAAAACCAATAATCCATCCTAAAGCTAGCCAATGAGCTTGGTTCTGAATGAGCTCCGTCCATGGGGCAGCGTTCACTGAATTAGTAAGTGTTAGTCCAAAACTATGGCTCGCCTCTAATGTTCCAGAAGCAAGACCACTTGCAGGACCAACCGCTTGTTTAAGATAGAGAAATGTAGCTGTAGAGGCTATAAATTGAAGTCCAAAAGTGCTCAAACCTAAGCAAGCTTTCTGTGTGGCAGATTTTAGAAAACGGACCCCAATGAGATAAACGCTAACTAAAATAACTCCCTGCCAGAGAGAGTGAAGCATCGTTTGTCCAAAGGAATTGGCCAGCGGCGATTCAATGAATAATTGTAATTCTTTCATAGTTTTTTTGTTTTGAGGGCCTCCATTTAGTGACTTGATTGCTCAAGCCGCTAAACGGTGAGACACCTTCTTTTTCATAATTTGTTTGAATACTAAAATCGGTGTGGACTACGCCGCACCTTGCTCTTGCATTTTTTCTAATAAGGCCTTAATGCCATCTAACTCTTTCTGCGAGGCCTTATGATTACCCAAAGTTTGCATCACCAAGTTCATCGCCTGCCCACCAAAGGCCGTATCCACAAATCTATTGACTAAGTGCTTTTGGGTTATTTCCTGAGCCACTGCAGCTTCATAGACATGAAAACGCCCTTTTTCTGTTCTGGTCAACAGCTCTTTTCCAAGCATGAGTTGCATAATCTTTAACGTGGTGGTATAGCCCACTTCTTTCCTCTCATTAAGCTCATCATTAATTTCTCTGACAGAAGAGGGCCCTCTTTGCCAAAGCAGCTGTAGTATTTCCAGTTCGGAATCGGTAGGTTTTAACATCATCTATTTGTCTACGATTAATTTCGTAACAAATATACTACGATAAGTTTCGTACTTCCAAATCTTATCTACGATTTATTTCGTAATGAAGGGAATTTAAGGGTTGAGGACGGGTAGGGGTTTCTCATTATGACGTTTGAAATCTGTATTTAAGAACCTAGGAAGGGTAGTATAGCATAGACAAGGAAAATGAACTAATTCACTTATTTTACTCTATATTTATTGTAGGTTAAAATAGGGATATACGCAATTACACAATGCCGCTGTAAAAAGGTATTACATATATTAATTCGTTGAACAAAACCAAACGTAAGTTTGGTAGCTATAAGTTTGTCAAATTTAAGAACCTAATCAAAACATCTTTATCATGTTAAAAAAACGAGTTATCTAGAAAGAGCTTCTAGTTCAGTGTTAGGTTTTAAGGAGTTATATAGTAGGCTTCTAAATTCGGTCAAATCTCATAATCTTTCACTAAAGACCTATAGAGGTTATTGTACTCAGTTGTCAAAAGTGTGCCTAGAATTCAATACGCTCCCTGAAGGCATTAATCAAATTGGAATAGAAAAGTACTTACCTGATATGGCTGAGAGTTCGGAAGGCCCATCCCTTACTTCTTTGCAGCTTACAGCTTATGCTTTAAGGTATTATTTCAAGAAAATCCTTTTAAACGAGCCTCCATATTATTTCCCTAATATTAAACAGGGCAAAAGTCTTCGCATTGTCTTATCTAAATCGGATTGTAAAATGCTCCTTGCATCCGCATTAAATCTAAAACATACGCTTTTACTCTGCACGACTTATTCTGCTGGTTTAAGACTCTCTGAAGTCATTAATCTAAAGTTGAAAGATTTAGACTTTGATCGCATGACGCTGACAGTTCGAAAAGGGAAAGGGCAGAAAGATCGATGTCTTCCGCTAGCTAAAGCTCTCAAAAAAGGCTTGTTAAAATACCAGCAAGAATATAAGCCATTTTTATAAATTCATTACTCATTATAAGACTGTTGAACTTAGTCTTCTTACCGACCAAGAGGTAAATAAATACCTGAACCACCTTACCAAGATGGGTAAATCTAAAAGCTATTTAAACACTGCAGTAAACGCCATTAAGTTTTACTATGAAGTAGTGCTAGGCATGCCAAATAGGTTTTATGCCGTAGATAGGCCTAGAAGAGATAAAAAACTCCCTATAGTATTATCTAGACCAGAAATAAAATCCATCATAGAAAATACAAATAACATTAAACACCGCTGCATTGCGTCTCTATTATACTCATCTGGCCTTAGGAGGACGGAGCTCCTAAATCTAAAAATGACTGACATAGACAGTAAAAGAATGGTTATAAAAGTATTGGGAGCAAAGGGTAATAAAGACAGAATAACATTGCTAGGCACGTCTGTTCTGGAAGAATTAAGAATCTATTTTAAAGAATGGCGACCAAAGGTTTATCTATTTGAAGGTAAGAGCGGGCATAAATACAGCGGTACTAGTGTACTGCAAATAGTAAAAAAAGCGGCCATACGAGCAGGTATTAAATCAAAAGTTAGCCCGCATGTATTCCGTCATAGTTTTGCAGCGGTCCGACGTCTCGGTCACCTTTTGGAAGATGGTGTTGATTTGCGACAAATACAGAGCCTTTTGGGGCATGGCAGTATTAAAACCACGGAGATTTATACACATGTTTCTACAAAACATTTAAAAACATTTAAAAACCTCTTAGATTAGTGTACTACACAAGATGGATATGGTTAACGTGCACTATACCCAATCGTTGTGAGTAAGCTAACACAAACCAAATGGTAAGAGCATTTTTGACATCAATTATTTGCGGAATGGGAGTTTTTCTCGTGCCAACTTTTGAACAGGGAATGTACATTGCGCCATTAATCTTTGGATTGACTGTTAGCTCTGTGAACTACAAAAAATTGAAAATAAATCCGATTGGTGGCATTGCAATATTTATCGCCATATCCTATG
>JBNMFK010000312.1:0-4585 GCA_051269965.1 Algoriphagus sp.
TACTTGAATTGGTAGAAATGGAAATTAGAGAGTTGCTTTCTGATTATGATTTCCCAGGAGATACTATTCCTGTGATACAGGGTTCTGCCCTAGGAGCGCTAAATGGCGAGCCTGCATGGGTTGCTAAAATAGAGGAACTAATGGATGCTGTTGATGAACACATTCCACTTCCAGAAAGAGCGATGGACAAAGATTTCCTAATGCCGGTCGAAGATGTTTTCTCGATAACAGGTAGAGGAACTGTAGCAACTGGTAGAATCGAAAGAGGAGTAACAAATACAGGTGATCCAGTTGAAATCATCGGTATGGGAGCTGAAGGTTTGAAGTCCACGATCACTGGTGTTGAGATGTTCAGGAAAATATTAGATAGAGGAGAGGCTGGTGACAATGTTGGTCTTCTTCTAAGAGGTATTGAAAAGTCACAGATAAGACGCGGCATGATTATTTGTAAGCCGGGTTCTGTTAAGCCTCATGCTAATTTTAAAGCAGAGATTTACGTACTTTCGAAACAAGAAGGTGGTCGACATACTCCCTTTTTCAATAAATATAGACCACAGTTCTACGTTAGAACCACTGATGTAACAGGTGAGATAATGCTTCCTGAAAGCATTGAAATGGTTATGCCAGGTGATAACGTGACTATCGAAGTGAAATTAATCAATAAGATAGCGTTAGAAAAAGGACTAAGATTTGCAATGAGAGAGGGTGGAAGAACCGTCGGATCAGGACAAGTCACTGAAATCCTAGACTAATAACTTAATAAGCAGAAGAGGCAAAAATTATTTTTTGCCTCTTCTTTGTTTATAAATTTTAAATAATCTAATTTTGCAGTCCTTTTTGGCCTGCAAGTTTTACGGGTGTGGCTCAATTGGTAGAGTAGTGGTCTCCAAAACCATTGGTTGGGGGTTCGAGTCCCTCCTCCCGTGCTATTACGAAAGTAATTATGAATAAAATAGGTACGTTTTTTAAAGAAGCATATAACGAGCTCACCCACAAAGTGACTTGGCCAAAGATTAGTGAATTGCAAAATAGCAGTATGCTGGTTTTAATAGCATCTTTGATTTTTGCTTTATTGATAGGGCTATTCGATTTGGGTTTCGACAAAGCTATGACTTGGTTTTATCGCGAATTTTAGAATGGAAGATTTCAAATGGTATGTGGTTAGGGCAATCAGCGGTCGAGAGAAGAAAGTAAAAGGATATTTGGAGTTAGAAATTTCTCGAAATAAAATAGAACACCTTGTTGCTCAAATTCTAATTCCTTCAGAGAAGGTTTATGAAATGAGGAACGGTAAAAAAAGAGTTAGAGAAAGAAACTTTTTCCCTGGATATGTATTGGTACAAGCTGACCTTAGTAATGGGGAGACACAACATGTAATCAATAACACTCCTGATGTAATAGGTTTTCTGAGCGAGGGCTCTGCAAGCTCTACAAAAGATCCAGTGCCCCTTCGACAGAACGAGGTTAATAGAATCTTGGGTAGAGTAGATGAAGTAGAAGAATTTGAAGAAAAGCTAGAAACGCCATTTATTATAGGAGAATCAGTAAAAGTGATGGATGGTCCTTTTAGTGGTTTTACTGGAATGGTTGAGGAGGTTTTTGAAGATCGTAAGAAACTTAACGTTACGGTTAAAATATTTGGAAGAAATACGCCTGTTGAATTGAATTATATACAGGTAGAAAAACAAGATTAAGCAATGGCTAAAGAAATTTCAGGTTATTTGAAACTGCAGGTAAAAGGTGGGCAAGCAAATCCATCACCTCCAGTAGGTCCAGCATTAGGTTCCAAAGGTTTGAATATTATGGAGTTCTGCAAGCAATTTAATGCAAGAACTCAAGATAAACAAGGACAGATTTTACCTGTATTAATAAGGATTTATGCTGATAAGACGTTTGATTTTGTAATCAAGACTCCACCAGCGGCAATAATGATTATGAATGCAGCGAAATTAAAAAAGGGTTCTGCTGAACCAAATAGATCAAAGGTAGGATCTATCAGTTGGGATCAAGTAAAAGATATAGCTGAGACGAAAATGGAGGATTTGAATGCTTTTAAAATTGAAGCAGCAATGAGACAAGTCGCAGGTACAGCGAGAAGTATGGGTGTAAAAGTTTCAGGAACAGCGCCCTGGGCGAACTAATTTTAAAGATAATGGGCTCTAGTAAGAATCAAAAGAAAACCGCAGTATTAGTAGACTCTACTAAGCAATACTCATTAAATGAGGCTGCAATACTTGTGAAGGAAATAACATTCACAAAGTTCGATGCATCAGTTGATTTAGATATCAGACTGGGTGTAGATCCAAGAAAAGCAGATCAAATGGTGCGTGGTGTTGTTGCATTGCCTCACGGGGTGGGTAAAGAAGTACGTGTTCTAGTATTGTGTACTCCGGATAAAGAAGAAGCGGCTAAGGCGGCTGGTGCTGATTATGTAGGCTTAGACGATTACATAAAAAAAATTGAGGGTGGTTGGACTGATGTTGATGTAATTGTTACAATGCCAACAGTAATGGCTAAAGTGGGTAGACTTGGACGAGTTTTAGGACCTAGAGGCTTAATGCCTAATCCAAAATCTGGAACTGTAACAATGGATGTTGCACAAGCTGTTACTGAGGTTAAAGCTGGTAAAATTGACTTTAAAGTGGATAAGTTTGGTATTATACATGCGAGTGTTGGTAAAGTATCGTTCGATCCTAAGATGATAGAAGAAAATGCAGCCGAAATGATTGCAACAATCTCAAAATTAAAGCCTAGCTCGTCAAAGGGGACTTATTTTAAATCTGTGACCATGTCCAGTACGATGAGTAAAGGAATAAGTGTTGATAAAAGTACAATAGCTGGGGTATAAAGTATGACTAGAGAAGAAAAAGCAAAATTAATAGCTGGTTTAGCGGAAAAGTTTGAAAATACCGATCATTTCTACATAACAGACTCATCGGGTCTAAGTGTAGGAGAGATAAATCAATTCAGAGCGTCTTGTTACGAGCAGGATGTAGACTACAGAGTAGTAAAAAATACCATCATAAAAAAAGCACTTGAGACATTAGAAGTAGATTATTCAGAATTGGATGCTGCACTAAAAGGGTTTTCAGGGGTAATGTTCGTGAACGAAAACGCGAATGTTCCAGCAAAGGTTATCAAGGACTTTCAGAAAAAGAATAAGCTTGGTAAACCACATTTAAAAGCGGCTTCCATAGATTCAGATATATTCATGGGTGAGGATCAGCTAGACTTGTTGAGTAAGCTCAAGTCTAGGAAGGAACTTATCGGTGAGGTTATCAACTTACTACAATCACCTGCGAAGAATGTTATCGGAGCACTCCAAAGTGGAGGGCACACGTTGGCGGGTATTGTAAAAACATTATCAGAAAGAGAATAAGATTATTTAACAAAATTAACGATTAGAAAAATGGCAGATTTAAAGGAGTTCGCAGAGCAGTTAGTGAACCTTACAGTAAAAGAGGTAAACGAATTAGCTACTATCCTTAAAGACGAGTATGGTATCGAGCCTGCAGCTGCTGGTGCTGTAATGGTTGCCGGTGGTGCTGGTGCTGAAGGTGGCGAAGTTGCAGAGGAGCAAACATCATTTGATGTTGTCTTGAAAGCGGCTGGTTCAGCTAAACTTGCAGTTGTCAAGTTAGTAAAAGAATTGACTGGCCTTGGCTTAAAAGAGGCTAAGGAAATGGTAGATAGTTCACCTAGCAACATTAAAGAAGGTGTAACAAAAGATGAAGCTGAGGCGCTCAAAAAGCAGCTTGAAGAAGCAGGCGCGGAGGTTGAATTAAAATAATTCTATCATAAAGAATTAGGCTTTGGCCTGGTCCCGATACAATTCGGGATCAGGTCTTTTCCTGTTTGTATACACTATACGAAGAGTACGAAGGTTCTCATCGCAATTTTGGACTTAAAGAATTAAAGCTTTGGCTAATAAATCATCTGAGAGAATCAATTTCTCATCAATAAAATCGGTAATCGATTATCCTGATTTCCTTGATTTACAATTAAAATCATTCAAAGACTTTTTCCAACTTGATACTCCGTCAGAGAAAAGAGAAGATGAAGGCCTCTATAAGGTATTCATGGAAAACTTTCCTATATCTGATTCCAGAGATAATTTCGTTTTGGAATTCGTCGATTATACCGTTGATCCGCCAAAATACGAAGTTGATGAAAGTATCGAGCGCGGTTTGACGTACTCAGTGCCTTTGAAAGCTAAACTTAGGCTCCTATGTAATGATGAGGAGAACGAGGAGTTTGAAACTATGGAACAGGAAGTGTTCCTAGGAAATATTCCATACATGACTGAAAAAGGATCGTTCGTCATTAATGGAGCGGAAAGAGTGATTGTATCACAACTGCATAGGTCTCCAGGTGTGTTTTTTGCACAAAGCAAGCATACAAATGGAACGCATTTATATTCCGCAAGAATTATTCCTTTCAAAGGCTCATGGATCGAGTTTGCTACCGACGTGAATAATGTCATGTATGCATACATTGATAGAAAGAAAAAATTTCCAATTACCACATTACTGAGATCGATTGGATATGGATCAGATAAAGATATACTAGATCTCTTTGGCTTGTC
>JBNMFK010000313.1:0-4584 GCA_051269965.1 Algoriphagus sp.
CTGTGAAAATTACCTCCACAAAACCGAATAATGGTCAAAGAGCTGAGGACTTCCTCGCAAAATTAAAAGACGGAGATGCAGAGAAGGGAAAAGAATTATATCTCAGACCTCAGCTTGCTTGTATAGCATGCCACAAGCTTAATGGGGTAGTTGGCTTAACCGATATCGGCCCTGACTTGGGTAGTATAGGAGCTAGTGCTCCAGCAGACTACATCATAGAGTCTTTAATAGAACCAAGTAAAAAGATAAAAGAGGGTTATAAATCATCTACAATCACAACAAAAAATGGAGATTTTTTCGCTGGCTCAATTATTTTTGAAGATGCGAATATGATAATATTTAAAACTTCCGCAGGAGAAGAGGTCTCCATGCAAAAAAATAAAATCAAATCTCGGAAGATAAGTAAGGTATCAATGATGCCTGCCGGGCTGACAGATTCCTTAAATGAGAGTGAACTAATTGATCTCATGAAGTATCTTACTGAACTTGGGAAAAAGAAATAATGAAGCTAAAATTCAAAATAATTCGAATCAATTGTGTCCCAAGTTTACTGGATGATTCTTTTTCTCATTTATATTTTCAAAATTGAAATACGGTGGGTTTGCTAACTACTGAGTCGCAAGGATATCGATTTCCATACAGCAGGAAGTTTCTGACTTAAGCCTCATTATGAAAGTGGAGGACTCACGTTAACGGGACTATTTATCTCTTCTTGGCCCTATTTAATAGGTACCAAAGTATTTCTATTACATCCCAGAATTCAAGAACGGCCTTTGAAATTAAACATAGGAGCGTTTTATCGTGGCTACAAGCTAAAGGCTTAAAAGGAGTCCTTCAAATATTCTCAATCGTTTTACTTAAAATGTATGTTCCTAATTATCAATCTACTCTGGGAAAACTTTGTTTCATTTTGAGTACTTTAGTAGCACGACTAATCTAATAGCAAATTAGAACTTGGGGTATACAGTATAAGTGACACGCCACAAATACAAAGTCAAATGAGCCAAAATGCACTACTATTCATTGCTGATATAAGTGGTTATACCAAATTTATCAATCAAACTGACGTAGAGCATGGCGGCCACATTATTTCAGAATTGTTAGAAATAATTTTGGCAAAAAACACCTTGAATTTAGAATTGGCAGAGATAGAAGGTGATGCCCTTTTTATGTATAAAATTAGGAGTGACGCTAATATTGAAGAAATATGGATTCAAGCCAAACAAATGTTCTTGGCCTTTCATGAGCATTTGTTACTCTATAAACACAGAAGGATTTGTGATTGTGGAGCCTGTCTAACGGCTAACCAACTAACTTTAAAGTTCGTCGTTCACATTGCTCCTATTGATTTTATAGAAGTAGCAGGTCAGAAGAAGCCTTATGGCCCTGAGATCGTTAAAGTTCATCGTCTTTTGAAAAATGATATTGAAAATAGTGAATACCTCCTGCTTTCTCATGAAATAATTTTAGCCTTAGGGATACCCTCAAATGTGGGAAAGGCCTATCAATATGAAACTCAATATGATTTTGGCCTATATATGTATTCGGGAATTGATATGAGTGAACTTAGGACAGAGGTGTCTCATATTCCTAAGTTGACTTTTACAAAATCAAAAATAGAATTATTAAAGTGCAATATTCATATCGCTGCACCTATTGATGATCTGTATGAAATCACAAGTAATTTTGCTTTTAGAAAACGTTGGAATAAAGGAGCAGACTCAATATCCTATAAAAAAAATAGAGTTAACAGAGCAGGATCTACCCACCTCTGTATCATTAATGGTGACCTTATAGAGTTTGAGACGCTTGATGTCGACGCTGGAAGTAAGCCTCTTGTTTATTCTGAAAGATCTACTTCTGTTCCTTATATAAGTCAGATGGATAATTTTTATGCATTTAATGAAACAGAAACAGGTACGAATATAGAATTAACTCTTTTTGTGACCTTTAAAAAACACAGAGCATGGGCCAAGTACCTCTTAAAGGGATTATTTAGGAAGAATATTCTTAAAGGATTTAATAACCTTAAGGATTTAGCCGAACAAGCTGGACTTAAAAAACTCCAGGAACAAGTAAATGAATACGAAGAACCTTGAGATATTAAGAGTAGGTCTTGGGCCCAAAACAAATATTCTTTTTTAAAGATTAATCATGGATAAGAACGCCAATAATGACGAAGATTTTGATTCAAAAATAGTAGAAATAGAGGCGTTTGTGTGTGGCAGATATGCCGCTTATATAAACCCAGATTTATTTTACCATAACCTGGTTCATACTGCACAGGTGACTAAAAATACGACTTGGCTAGCAAACGAGATAGGCCTTACGCCAAGACAACGGTTTGTCGTAATCGCTTCTACTTGGTTTCATGATATTGGTTATCTATCTAGCAATGCTCTAGGTCATGAAGAACACGGAGCGATCGAAGCTTTGGAATTTCTGGAAGAGATGGACCAGGATATTTTGGAGGATATTAAAGGTTGCATTATGGCTACAAAAATGCCACAGGCTCCTAAAAGTATTCTGGAAAAGATTATTTGTGATGCAGACTTGTTTCATTTAGGAACTTTCGACTTTCCAGCAAAAAATATGCTGATGCGTAAGGAGTATAATCGATTAAATAAGAAAACTATTTCAAAAAAGGACTGGCGAAAGGAGAGCCTAAAGCTGCTCAAAAATCATATCTTTCATACAGACGTTTGTTTTGAAAACCTTCAAGAGCAAAAGCAGAAAAATATTAATTGTCTTTTAAGGGAAAAACAATCAAAGAACATCGTGGCCTTAGAAAAATCTACTAGAGGTATAGAAACTATGTTTCGAGTAAGCTCTAGTAATCAGCAACGACTAAGTGATATGGCAGACAACAAGGCTCATATCTTGATTACAACCACGTCCATAATTATTTCGGTGATATTAAGTATTCTTTTTCGACAATTGGAAGACCATTCGAACTTGATTATTCCAACATTCATGTTGCTTGCGGTTTGTATTTCTACGATGGTTTTTGCCATTTTAGCACTAGGCCAACCATTCCTTCCGGACGTTTTACGCAGGAGGATGTAGACGCAAAGCGAGTGAATTTTTTGTTTTTTGGCAATTTTTACCCAATGCCCTATGATGATTATTCCAAAGGCATTAATAAAATGATGAATGACAGCGAGTTTCTGTACGGTAATCTAACCCAAGATGTCTATTCTCAAGGGATAGTTTTAGGGAGGAAGTATAGGTTATTAAGGACAGCTTACAGTGTTTTTATGTTTGGAATAATCACTTCGGCGGTGGCTTTTGTTGCCGTTATATTAATCAATAATCAATATTGAAATTAGAAAAAAAGGATGACGACCTCTCTTGCCAAAACCTTAGTGTTTGTTTTTTGTTTGCTTATGACTTCGTGTAGCCTAGGAGTGAAAAAGGAAGCTAATAGAATCGGGAGTTATGATTTATCATTGTATAAAAAAGTCTTTTTGCCCTATGACTTAAATGAAATATCTGGAATATTTATCGAGGGAAATAGCATTTTTGCCGTGCAAGATGAAAAGGGAATTGTTTTTCAGCTTAGTAAAAAAGGTAAAATTTTAAAGAAAATCCCATTCGCTAAGCGTGGAGATTATGAAGATATAGTTAAAGTGGATGGTCACTATTATATTTTAAGAAGTGATGGTAGACTTCTTAAATTTAGTAATGAAGAAGACGTTTTACCATTAAAAAGCTTGCCTAAAGGAGAATATGAGGCCCTGTTTAGAGAATATAATTCTGAGCGTATTAATGTGCTCTGCAAAAAATGTAAAAAAGAAGCTTCAAATTACACAATTAAGGCGTATTCTTTTGACGTGAATGACCTGGAAAAAAAGCCAAAGCGTTTTGAAATCAGGCTGCCGAAAGAAAAAGGTTTCAAAGAGCCTTTTAGACCATCGGCTGTAGCTCAGAATCCGTTCACAAATGATATTTATGTCATATCAGCTATTAGAGGTCAATTGCTAGTATTTGACAAATCATATTCTTTTAAAGAAGCTATTAAGTTACAAAAGAACCTTTTTCCACAGCCTGAGGGCATCGCCTTTGATTCTAAAGGGAACCTTTATATTTCTAATGAAGGAGGGAAGTATACCAAGCCAAACTTAATTTTATTTAATCACATAAATTAACTGACCATACATTTCATTTATCATGAATATCAAAGCTGCTATTTTGGTGACTTCCTCTGGCTTGGTATTGCTCTCTTCCTGTGCAAGATATCAAACTAATTATGCTCATGATGCTGAAAGTTGGAAGACTCACGAAGTAGATTCTAAAGAGGAGCTGTCTCACTCTATGTATTTAATAGGAGATGCGGGCTACAGTCAAGAAGAAATTGCTTCACCAGTGGTCAAATACCTAAAAGAAATATTGGCAAAAGAAACCGAAAACAGTTCTGTTATTTTCTTAGGGGATAATATTTATCAAAGTGGAATGCCACCTAAGGTAAATAAAGAAGAAAGGGCCGAGGCCGAATTTAGGATTGATGCTCAATTAAATACGGTAGATGATTTTGCAGGGTACCCACTATTTATTCCTGGCAATCATGATGCTGACCATCAGAAT
>JBNMFK010000314.1:0-4562 GCA_051269965.1 Algoriphagus sp.
TTTCTCTAATTCATAATTTGGATTATTCTCTAAAAATGTAGCTACTTGATCTACATTTTCAGATTTCAAAACACTGCAAGTGGCATAGACCATTTTACCACCAATTTTAAGCATTGGAGCATATTCTTGGATAATCTTTGCTTGTACCTCCTTTATTTCTTCTAAAAATAAAGGTTTGAGTTTCCATTTGGCATCCGGGTTTCGTTTAAGCACGCCTAGACCCGAACAAGGAACGTCCATCAGTATTCTATCTGCAAAATCGGCTCTCTTTCTAATGTTGTCAGTCTTTACAAGTTCCGTTCTAATTATTGAAACTTTACTCCGTAAAGCCCTCCTCTCTAATTCATCTAGCTTTGGTTGCTTCACGTCCATAGCTAATATATCTCCCTGGTTTTTCATCAAAGTGGCCAAGTGTAAACTCTTACCTCCTGCACCTGCACAAGCGTCAATCACCTTCATACCAGGAGCTACATCCAAATACTCAGAGATTAACTGACTCCCCGCATCCTGAATCTCAAAAAGACCTTTGGTGTAAGCTTTTAGACTTTTTAGATTCCTTCGTTTTAAGAGCTTTAGAGCGCTCTTTACCAAAGGCGTAGTTTCTATCTCTATACCTTCTTTCTTAAGATTTTCAATCAAATCTTTCTTAGTGCCTAAGAGCGTATTAACTCTAAGATAAACAGAGGCAGGCTGATTTAATGCGGCCAATTCAACCTCCCAATTTGGCATTTCTTCCATACCTATAACATCTATCCAGTCGGGTATTGACTCTCGTATTTTTCTTATTTCACCTGCTTCTCCTCTTTTAGAAAGAATTGTTTCTTTGTTTAATCCTTCAAACTCATTCCACTCAGGGAGTTCCATTTCAGACAGGATGTACCAAGTTCCGAGCATTTGCCAAAAAAGGATTTCTTCCTTTATTATTCTAGCATCGATATCTGCACAGTATTTTAATAAACGCCACCATCGAATGACCTCATATGTATTTTCCGCAATAAAACGTCTATCTCTAGCACCCCACTTCTTATTGCTTTTAAGAGACAGCTCTACCACTTTATCTGCCTTTTGATTTTGGTTAAAAATGGCCATTAAGTTTTGGACAACGGCTTCTGACATGGGACGATGAATGCGGGGCATAGAATTTCTAAGTAGTTTTATGTCAAAGGTAAGTAGCTTAAAAGCAAAAAAGTATTGTTGTTACTCCTTTCCAAAAAATACTTTAATTTTGTTTCTTCACAATCAACTTTATGATTTCCAAAAAAGCCAAATATGCTCTCAAAGCCTTAAAGCATTTGGCTGGAAAATTTGAGACTAAAAAGCCTACACTTATTTCTGAAATAGCCAGTTCTGAAAATATCCCTAAGAAGTTTTTAGAAGCCATTCTTTTGGAACTCCGAAATAATGGTTTACTCCAAAGTCAAAAAGGAAAAGGTGGCGGATATTTGCTAAGAATGCCCCCTTCGGAAATTACTTTTGCTAAAGTCTTGAGGATAATAGATGGGCCCATTGCTCCTTTGCTTTGCGTCTCCCTTAACTTTTATGGGCAATGTGAAGACTGTACCACGGAGGAAGCTTGTAAGTTAAGGCCAATTCTAGGTCATGTTAGAGATGCAAACCTAGCTATTTATGAAAAAACTACTGTGGCCGACTTGCTTTTATAATTAAGTTCAAACAACCGATTCTTAAAAAAACTACTCTTCTGAGTTTCAGATGATAGCATCAAAAAAGGTATTAATGCGTCTTAAAGCACCTAAAATCATCTTTTACATATTCAATTCGTGTATTTTGATACTAAACGGAATTGTGTTATTCTTGGTAAATAAACACCTCAAAACTATATAATTATGAACGAAAACCTTAGACCTACTTTTCTTACTGTCCTCTGTATACTGACTTTTATTGGTAGTGGAATGGGTATTTTTAATTCTATTTCAAGTTATAGAAATGCCGAAATGACTGTTGGCATAACAAACGATGTTATAGATAAAGCTATGGATGATGTTGAAGATCAATTATCGGATGGTGACGATGCTGCATTTTTAAGTGAAATGATGGGAGCTGTATCAGAAGGCCTGACTGTAGAAAATGTAAAGAATTTAGGCATTGCTAACGGAATTGGATCTTTGCTAACTTTGATTGGTGCTATACTGATGTGGAGCCTAGACAAACAGGGTTTCTGGCTCTATTTATTTGGAACTATTATGGCGATCATTGCTCCTGTCATGATATATGAAGGTCTTTTAGGAATGATGGCTGGTGGTGGAGCTGCATTTTTAGGTATCATTTTCTGCGTGCTTTACTACCTTAATATTAAACACTTAAAATAAATAACGATGTCAAATCTAGACCTTATCAAAAAATCACAATCACTCATGAAGGATCATTGGCTCATAGCCATACTCCTTATCATAGTGTATTCTATCATTTCTAGTATCCCAAATAGAATAGATGATAGTTTGAGTATAATTCAACTTTTCCTTGGTGGAGCTTTTGCTTTAGGAATGAGCATATATTTCTTAAACATAGTAAGAGATGGAGATGCCAGAGTTGAAAACTTATTCGACGGTTTTAAAAAATATGTGCCTTCGCTAGTAGCCTATGTGGTTTTGATAGTCCTTACAGTGCTTGGGTTTATTCTTTTAATAATCCCAGGTATCATCATAATATGTGGCTTATCTCAAACCTTTTACATTCTAGCAGATGACAAGACAAATATGTCTGGCATAGATGCTCTTAAGAAAAGCTGGGAGATGATGGATGGCTGGAAAGTAAAATACTTCTTACTGAAACTCATTCATGGTGGAATGGTCATTGTCGGTCTACTTATGTTAGTAATAGGTATATTTTACATGATACCAATCATTTCTACCTCTCAAGCACTTTTCTATGAAAAGTTAAAAGCAGGTGGATTAAGTCCTGCATAGTTAAGCTATACTCAAAATATTGTAAGAGGCTGTCATTTAAAAAGATGATAGCCTCTTTTTAACTATATTTTATGATTATCCGTATTTATACCTAAATTCATTTTTGTTACTCACTGTTGCCACTAGAAGCCTAGCAAACATTGCTTCGCCGAAATACCTTCTATTTAATTTATAACAAAATTCATCCAAATACGATTGTAGAAATTCTGGTTTGACGTTGTGATGACTGTTTAGTAATTGTCTTTTGGCATTGCTAATGGCTATGTGTACCCAATAGTGAACATACTCATGGATTAACTCTATTGTCGCATTATAACAAGTCCTAGACTGCCGGACCAGTTTGTAGGAGACTGACAACACAAAACACTACTGTTGTCAGTTTGAGCATAGCGGCCTGCGAACAGGCGACCTACGAACAGCTGACCTAAACGCAGGCCGAAAACAGTCCTACATTTTCAAACTAGACAAGTCCTCGGCCGCCACTCAAACTGACTTTACATTTAAGTCAACCTACTACAACGCTACTCCCCTGAACTACCCATACCAGAAATCAAATGAACGTTGGATACGGCCACATCTTTTAAAATACTAGGCGATTTAATTTCAATCATTCCGTTTTTGATTTCACCAATTTCTACTTCCACTTTTTCGAAACTATTTTCGCCATTTTTCTTTACCAAAACATAATTCCCATCAGCCTCCCTAATTAGAGCAGATTCTGGAAGCACATTTGTCATTCTTTCATCCATTTGGATTTTAGCTTGTAAAAACTGGCCAGGAACAAGCTCTTGTTCCATTTTTTGATCATCTATGTGCACGTGTACGTTTATGGCTTTTGATTCTAAACTAAAGGTTTTAGAAATAAGAAAAATAGAACCTACCAAACCACGTGCAACATTAGAACCAGTAAGCAACACTTTTTGGCCCATTTTTAAATAAGCTGCATCCTTTTCAAAAACGCTTAATTCCACATGTAAGTGCTCTTTACTTATTAGTTCGAAAAGGACATCATTGGGCGAAATAGTTGTACCTGTATTGACGCGGACCTCTTTAATAAAACCTGAAATAGGAGCATAAATATACATCTGAGGCTTTATATCTCCTTCTTTAAGTTTTGTAAGGTTAACATTGGCAATTCTCAATTTCGCCGCTAAACCAGACACGGCCGCCTGATTAAGCTTTAATTCACTTTCTGCGGCTTGCATTTTTTTAATCACGCCAGCTCCACCGTCTATCAATTCTTTTTGGCGGTCAAACTCTTGACTTAAAACTTCATTTTTCAAAAAAGCCTCTAAATAATCTTGCTGAATTTGAACCAATTCCATACTGTGAGCTATGGCTAGTACTGCACCTTTAGTTACATATTTTCCTGGCAATACATTGTGTGTAATGGATTTGATAATACCAGGTACTGCTGCACTTATCTGAGCAATATTCTCTGGTGGTACATCCACCATTCCTCTTACTTCTATTTCCGCATTAAATGGCATACTCATCATATCCGCCAAGTCTGCTCCTAGATTTTTATACTGTTCTGCTGATAGCAAAATACCTTCGGCTGGTATTTGTATTGCTTCTGTTTTACTTATTTCTTCAGTTTTGGTACTGCATGATATATTACACACAATCCATGCACTA